>JAUSQD010000085.1 GCA_030652695.1 Actinomycetota bacterium | reverse complement strand
TGGGGCTCACCAGTAGCGAGGGCCGGACTTGAACCGGCGACACAGCGATTATGAGCCGCTTGCTCTACCAACTGAGCTACCCCGCTCTAGGCGGCAGGGACCGAGGTCCCTGCTGCCATACGGGCCCCCATACGGATTTGAACCGTAGACCTTCTCCTTACCATGGAGACGCTCTACCGACTGAGCTATGGGGGCACAAAGCCCCGCAAGCGTACACGCAGGTACAAGCCAATCGAAATCCTGTCTCCGGTCGATGCGCTCGACGACTGTCAAAGCCAAGGCCTCACACTGTGCACATGCCTTGGACGCCTGCAGACATGCCCAGTTTGCAAGGTCGACGTGCCGTGGTCACTGGCGCCAACGGCGGCATCGGCTACTTCACCGCACTCGAATTGAGCAAGCACGGAGCCGATGTCACGTTGGCAGTGCGCGATCTGACCAAGGGGCAAGGGGCTGCGCAACAAATGACGAAGGCTGGCGCTGGTGCGCTGTCTGTGCGCCAGCTTGATCTGTCAAAGCTGTCCAGCGTGCGCGACTTTGCAGATCAATGGAGCCAAGAGAATCCAGAAGGCCTGGATCTGCTCATCAACAATGCAGGGGTCATGGCGATCCCACGGCAATTCACCCCAGATGGCTTTGAAATGCAGTTCGCCACGAACTATCTGGGTCACTTCGCGCTGACGGCCCTGCTGATGCCTGCATTGCTTGCACAGCCACAAACGCGCATCGTCAATGTGACGTCCAATGCGCACCGATTCGCCAAGGGGATCAACTTTGACGACCTGATGGGTGAGAAGCGATATCGGGCCTGGGGCGCATACGGACAGTCAAAGCTGGCCCAGCTGCTGTTCACCAATGAGCTGCAGGTTCGACTGGATCGCATCGGCAGTTCGGCCAAGTCGCTCGCGGCTCATCCCGGGTACGCCGCAACGGGCCTCTACCGAGCCCCACTGCGCCTGGGACATATCCCCTTTGCCAACACCCTGCTCACACAAGTCGGATCAGTACTTGGCCAGTCTGCGGAGCAGGGCGCCATGCCAACGCTGTTCGCCGCGACGGCGCCTGACCTCAATGGTGACAGCTACATCGGACCCAATGGAGCTGGACAGTGGAAGGGCTACCCGCAATTGGTCGATCGTTCCGCTGCCGCGATGGATGTCCAAGCGGCAACTCGACTCTGGCTTGTCAGCGAAGAACTGACGGGAGTCCACTTTCCTCTTGACTGATCAGAGCTTTCGGCAGAAGAACTCCACGGCTATGCCGTCTGGGTCCCGCGCCGTCACTGCCCAGCCGTAGTCGACATCCTCAACAGGGCCGTGTGCGAAATTCAGTGCATCTAGGCGCGCTGCCCAGGCGCGCACGGCTGCCTCTGACGGGCACGAGAGTCCGATGTGATCCAGTCCCACGCGGTTGTGGTCGAAGCAATCACTGGCATCAGTGCCCTGGTGCTTGGTGAACACGATGATGATCCCGTTTGGCCACTGCAGTCGAGTGCGCGACCACGTAGGCGTCTCGCGCGTGACAACGATTGATTCGCCCATCAATGCCTGATACCACTGCGCACTGGCTTCAACATCGGTCACGCTCAAGGTCAGGTGGTGCAGGGCTTCTACTTCAGGCAGTTCAGACATAGCCAGCGAGCATGCCATGGAAGCGGCAGTACCCGAACGCGAGAACGCATAAGGTCCCCTCATGATCACTCCTGGTCGCATTGCCCTAGTGGGCAGTGGCGAATATCTGCCGGTCATGCAGGAGATCGAGGGCTGGCTGCTGGAAGATCGCCCCAAGCGCTATGTGCAACTTGCAACTGCAGCGGCGCCCGAAGGTGACGACTCCTTGAATCGCTGGCATGAGCTTGGCCGTTTGGCTGCTGAACGCCTGGGAGTGGAGCAGGTGGTCGTCGATGTGCGCAACCGTGCAGACGCCGATGACGCCAAGTGGGCTGAAGCCATTGCGGGTGCCGGACTCGTCTATCTGTCTGGTGGCAATCCGACTTTCCTGGCCGACACTCTTCGCGGCACCAAGGTATGGGCGGCGATCGAGCACGAGTGGCGCTCTGGTGCTTCGATCGCAGGATGCAGCGCCGGAGCAATGGCCATGGGTGGGGCCATCAATGACTTCCGTCATCCACGCAGGGGCGGTGTGGACGGACTGAAGGTCGTGCCTGATATCCGAGTGCTCCCCCACTTCGATCGGCTGACTCAATGGATGCCCGACTTTGCCCTACGTCCCTTCGTCTCCAAGGGTGCGGTGACTCTGGGCATCGACGAGGACACCGCGCTGCTGGGCGAAAGTGATGGCAGTTCCATGTGGCAGTTCCGGCCACGCGGACGCCAATCGGCATGGCATATCTCGTCGGAGGGCAAGCAGCTCATCGAAGATTCGGTGCTGTTGCGCGTCAGTTGAATCCCTCTGCCTTCTTGCGCACTTCGCGCTCTCGCTGCGCGTGGACATCGGTCTGCACGTTGTACTTCCACAGTGTGGGAGTCAGCGCTGCTGCGATGAGCACTCCGACCACGCACATCAGACCGCCGCTCAGGAAGGAGAAGCGCAGGGAGGTCAAGGACGCGACGGAACTGCTTCGCACCTGCCCCAGAAGCGGTCCGACCGAATAGCTGAGCATCTCAATGCCAGCCATCCGTCCGCGCACCCCATCAGGGATGGTCTGATTCCAGATGAGAGTGCGAAACAGTCCGCTGACCATGTCAGCGGCACCAGCGAACACCAGAAAGATCAGCACCCACCAGATCCCTGGAGCGATGCCGACCAGGGCAATCGACAGCCCCCAAAGGACAGCGGCGAAGACCACCATGCGCCCGTGCCTGTGCACTCGGGAAGTCCAGCCACTGGTGAGCGTCACGATCAGCGCACCCACTGCGGTGGCTGCATACAGGAAGCCAAGTGACCACGGCGCATCAAACTGCTCTGCGACAAACGGGAACATGGCAACTGGGAAGGCGAAGATCATCGCGATCAAATCAATGATGTACGTGCCCAGCAGGTCCCGACGACCGTAGGCGTACTTCACTCCTTCAAGAATGTGGCGGATGCTGGCCTTTTCCATCGTTTCCACTATCGGCGCCAGACTCCGCAGTCGAAACAGCAGGATCGCCGACACCGCGAATGAAATGACATCAACGCCATAGGCAAACGCCACTCCACCAAAGGCAATCAGCAGTCCGCCAATAGCCGGGCCGATGATGGAGCCCAGAGTGTGGTGCATCATTCGAAGAGCACCGGCCGCCGGCAACTCCTCATGGGAGACCACGCGAGGGATGATCGCGTTCATCGATGGGCTTTGCAGTCCCTGGTTGCCAGCCAGGACGAAGGCCACGATGTAGATCACCCAGAGATGGGGATCAGGCATCAGCGAGTTCAAGCACAGCACTCCCACCAGCAGCATTGCCACGATCTCGGTGCTGATCACGATTCGTCGGCGATCAAGGGTGTCGGCCAGTGCACCGCCGTACAGCCCAAACAGGATCAGCGGAACCAGTTGCACGAGCCCGACCGCGCCGACCGCGAGAAAGGAATCGGTGAGGTCAGCGATCTGAAATGGGATGGCGACATAACTGATCATCGAGCCGAGGTAGGTCACTGTCCCGCTCAGAAACAGGTATCGAAAATCCCTCGAGGTGCGCAAGGGAGTGATGTCGATACTCCACTTGGACACGTCAGCAGTCTTTCAGGTAGTCGTCAAGCACTGTGGGGTTCCTCGCGTTTGCGAGGAACCCCACAGAAGTGCGTGGCAGATGAAGGATTCGAACCTTCGGAGGTATTAACCGACGGATTTACAGTCCGCTCCCATTGGCCGCTCGGGCAATCTGCCATGCTCCCCTTGCAGGCAGCGCGGGAAACAATACACGCGTGCGATTCTGCGCGGGACCACGCCAACGAGACCCGCGATTGGGCACAATGTCGGGGTTGAGGAGGAGCTATGGCAGACAGCAGTTTTGACATCGTGTCGAAGGTGGATCGGCAGGAGGCAGACAACGCCTTGAACCAGACGGCCAAGGAGTTGGCCCAACGATTCGACTTCAAGAACACCGACACCACTATTGAGTGGAAGGGCGAGCTTGGTGTGGAGATCACCTCCGGCACTGAAGAGCGGGCCAAGGCAGCGCTGGATGTGTTCAAGGAGAAGATCATCAAGCGCGGCATGAGCCTGAAGAGCTTTGAAGCCGAGGAGCCACGATCCTCGGGCAAGGAGTACAAGATCACTGGCACCTTCAAGGCCGGCATCAGTCAAGAGCAGGCCAAGAAGCTCGGCAAGCTGATCCGTGATGAAGGACCCAAGGCAGTCAAGGCGCAGGTCATCGGCGAGGAGCTACGCATCACGAGCAAGAGCCGCGATGACCTTCAGGCTGTTCAAGAACTGGTGCGCACGGCAGATTTGGACTTCGCCACCCAATTCGTCAACTACCGCTAGCTCTGACTTTGGCCCTTCCATCGCCGTGCGAGATCCTCGCGATTGCTCACGAGCAAGTCGCGCGAGATGACGGACAAGTCAGCGATCGGGCTCCAACTGAGCGCATCAGTTGGGCATACGTCAATGCAGATGCCGCAGTACATGCACAGCGCGTAGTCGATTCTGAACGCATCTAACACGTGGACGGTCTTTGGTCTGCGGCCTTCGGTGAGTTGCTCAGAGTGTCGCTCGATTTCGATGCACTCACTGGGGCAGTCGCGAACACAGATGAGACAAGAGGTGCACGATTCCTCTTGCAGGCCAATGGATTCTCGGGAAGTCACGCGGGAGTGCCCTTGCGCAGAGTGGGCGGATCCGGAAACTCGCGGTGCAGCAGCGGGCGTTGATCAGTGAGCCCCACGAAGCGGATGCCAAACATCTCAGCAGTCTCACGCTCGTACCATGCGGCTCCTTCAAACAGGCTGGTCAGGCTCTGGAGCTCCGTGGAGACTGCAGTGGTCACGAAGGCTGCATTGGTGAGAGAGCTGTCAGTCACGCGAGCCACAACGTCGACATGGTCGCCGCGATCAATGGCAGTCAGAAAATCAAACCAGTGCAGGCCCTGGGTCTTCAGCTGGCTGAAATGCTGCAGCCAGCCAGCAGGCTCAACTCGCGTGGGCATCATGGCGATGGGACCAAGGCGAGCACTCCATCGATGATCCGTCGAGGGTCTGGCGGACAACCCGCAATGAAGCCTGAGGTCTGGATCAGATCTCCAATACCGTTGCGCACCACCAAAGAATTCCAGTACGGACCTCCAGAACTCGCGCACGCCCCAATGGCAAGGGCCAGCCGCGGGCTCTCTACGGCATCCCACTGAGCCTGCACAGCAGGTGCGAGCAGGTCAGTGACACTGCCCGAAACCAACAGCACATTGATTCGAGGACCCTCGTCAGCGCTCGTTTCGTATCTCAACAGACCCAACGCCACTGCGGAAGACACCTCAAGCGCGCAGCAGGCCAGCTCGCTGACATGCACACGAATGGTCGGGTCAGCGACCATCCGAAACTTGGCTGACGCGAAGGCAGGTGCCATCTGGCGAACTCAGCCGGTGCGTGAGACGACGTAGTCGCAGAGTTGCTCAAGCGCCTCGCGCGGGGCACCGGCAGGCAATTCGACGAGTGACTTGCGCGCATCATCGGCCCAGAGTCGCGCTTGGGCCTGGGCCTCTTCCAATGCGCTGTGCTGCCGCAGCAGACCAAGAGCCTCAGCATGCTCAACTGGATCAGGCAAAGGCCGCGACAGCAGTGCTCTGAGTCGTGCATCTGCGGGGTCAGTGCTGTTCAAGGCGATGAGCACTGCGAGGGTTGGCACACCTTCACGAAGATCGGTGCCTGGAGTCTTGCCTGACTGCTCAGATTCAGAAGTGATGTCAACGAGATCATCGGCCAACTGGAAGGCCACACCAATGCACTCGCCAAACTTTGTCAGCACTTCAACAGTGAGATCGTCAGCCCCCGACAGCATCGCGCCGAATTGACCGGCTGTTGCGATCAGGGATCCCGTCTTGTCGGCAAGCACCTGCAAGTGATGCTGCACGGGATCGGCACCATCGATTGGGCCGACGGTTTCGCGAATCTGGCCAATGCAGAGGCGTTCAAAGGTACGCGCCTGAATGCGCACTGCCTGCGGTCCGAGATCAGCGAGGATGTCTGATGCGCGAGCGAAGAGAAAATCTCCCGTGAGAATCGCGATGGAATTGTCCCAGCGCGCGTTCGCCGAATCTGCACCCCGGCGCATCTTGGCTTCGTCCATCACATCATCGTGATAAAGGGTGGCCAAGTGGGTGAGCTCAACGACCACCGCCGCTTCAATGACCTCTTTGCGACCAGCATCGCCGAACTGAGCGGACAGCAGTGTCAGCAGGGGGCGAAAGCGCTTGCCTCCGGCATCAACCAGGTGC
>JAUSQD010000084.1 GCA_030652695.1 Actinomycetota bacterium | reverse complement strand
ACACGGCCGCCGGTGTCGAGAATCATCTGCTTGCCGGTGTATAAGGGATGGCACTGCGAGAAGACGTCAGCGTGAATCTGGCCGTTCTTGGCGGTGCTGCGGGTGACAAAGGTCTCGCCACAGGTGCACGTCACCGTGGTAACGACGTAATCAGGATGAATGTCAGGCTTCATGGAACTCTCCTTGGTGATGTCCCGGGTCGGCATCCACGATGGCGGGGCCGTGAACCGGGTCGATGAAATTATGCCATTGGGCCTGCCGATCAGGAAATTGCCAGATCAGCAGCCCCACGCGCTAGTCGCTTCCGGCCAGTCCGCCAGATCCAGGAGTGGTTTTCTGGATCTGCATCATGAACTCGTAGTTGGTCTTGTTCTCGCGCAGTTTGGAGAGCAGGAGCTCGATTGACTGCTGCTGATCAAGTGCGTGCAACACACGTCGCAACTGCCAGACAACCTTGAGTTCATCTGGTGCCATGAGCAGCTCTTCCTTGCGAGTACCCGAGGCATCCACATCAACTGCCGGGAAGACTCGCTTGTCGGCCAGTCGACGATCCAGCTTGAGCTCCATGTTGCCGGTGCCCTTGAACTCTTCGAAGATGACCTCATCCATGCGCGAACCAGTCTCAACGAGTGCCGTTGCCAAGATGGTGAGCGATCCGCCATTCTCGACGTTGCGTGCTGCACCGAAGAACTTCTTGGGTGGGTACAGCGCGGTGGAATCCACGCCACCGGACAGGATGCGGCCCGACGCCGGAGCCGACAGGTTGTAGGCGCGGCCAAGACGAGTCATGGAGTCCAGCAGGACCACGACATCGTGTCCAAGTTCAACCAGGCGCTTGGCGCGCTCAATGGCCAGCTCGGCGATGATCGTGTGATCTTCAGCTGGTCGGTCAAAGGTGGAGGCAATGACCTCACCCTTGATCGAACGCTGCATATCGGTGACTTCTTCAGGACGCTCGTCAACCAGGACAACCATGAGATGCACTTCAGGGTTGTTCTCAGTGATGGAGTTCGCGATCGACTGCAGCACCATGGTCTTGCCCGCCTTGGGCGGCGAGACGATCAGACCGCGCTGGCCCTTGCCAATGGGGGCAACCAGATCGATCACGCGAGCAGTCAGATTGGTGGCATCGGTTTCCAGGCGCAGACGCTCCTGGGGGTACAGCGGAGTCAACTTGGAGAACTCCGGGCGATTGCGAAGTGAGTCCAGGTCGCCACCATTGACGGTGTCAATGCGAACGAGCGGATTGAACTTCTCGCGTCGATCACCCTCACGTGGCTGCTTGGTTGCACCAGTCAAGGCATCGCCCTTGCGAAGGCCGTGCTTGCGAACCATGGAC
This sequence comes from Actinomycetota bacterium, assembly GCA_030652695.1. Lineage (GTDB taxonomy): Bacteria > Actinomycetota > Actinomycetes > S36-B12 > S36-B12 > UBA11398. Next base: position 7,280 of record JAUSQD010000084.1, on the reverse strand, counting down.
AGCGAGACATAGAGATCATTTGGTCCGGGCAGGTAGCCACCCGTGCGCAGGAAGGCGTAGTTCTCGAGCACATCAAGGATGCCAGCTACCGGAACGAGTACATCGTCCTCGCCGACTTCAATGTCAGCCTCGCTGTAGCCATTGCGACGATCAGCATTGTTGCTGCTGCTGTTGTTGTTGCTGTTACCGCCGCCATTGTTGTTGCGGGGGCGATCACGAAAACGCTCACGACCGCGTCGGCGGTTGCGGGATCCATCAGAATCGCCACCACGATCATTGTCATCGCGGGGGCCACGATCCTCACGTGGGCGGTCTTCACGCGGGCGATCCTCGCGCGGTGCCCGGTCTTCACGCGGGCGATCCTCACGAGGTGCCCGGTCTTGGCGTTGTGCCCGGTCGCGCTGTTCACGGGGCGCGCGATCCTCGCGCGGCTCCCTGGGCTCATGTACCTGGCGAGCCTCGCCATTGGTCTGGTTGGTCTGTGCGGCCTGACTCGGCTGTTCTGCTGAGCGGCGGTTGGCGCCCTGGCGATCCGCGATCGCGGCCACAAGGTCACCCTTGCGCATGCCACTGGCTCCGGAGATGCCCATCTGATTGGCCATGGCCTTCAGTTCTGGCAGCAGCATTGAAGAGAGGCTGTCGCCACGCGGCTTGCGGGTGGCTGCCGTTGTTTCAGTCACGAATTGAAATTCCTTTGACTCAAACTCCAGTTAGGACCCGTACAGGTAGTTGTCCGGATTCACAGGTAAGAAGCGGTGCGCTGTGCGGGGAAACGTCAGCTGACTTCCGCGACGCTGGAGTTGAACGAGAGTGTAGCACTGAGGAGCCCTAATCAACACTCTCTGGGTCCAGATGAGCTCCCCTGGCAGCAACTTGGCGCAGTCCAACCTGCCATCCGGCTCCCGCAGCGTCACGTACTTCTTGCAGCTGAAGTGCGGTCCCGAGCACGAGCACAGTCGGTCCTGCACCTGAGATCACGGCAGCAAGGCCCCGTGCACGCAATTGATCAACGAGGGTCATCGAGGCCGGGTAGATCCCTCTGCGCGACTCTTGATGAAGCCGGTCGTCCGTGGCAGCGAAGAGCAGGTCTGGGCTCTGCGTAATCGCATGCACAAGCAAGGAAGATCGAGCAATATTGAACGAGGCATCGCTGCGCGAAACCGTTGCAGGCAAAGCACTTCTGGCTTGCACGGTCGGAACTTTGAACTCCGGAATCGCGGTGATCAATTGCAGGCTTGGATGCGCGTCCACGCGCAGGACCTGCGCCATTTCGTCTTGCATCCACGCCGTGGTGAAGCCACCGTACAAAGCAGCAGCGAGATTGTCAGGGTGGGGTTCGAGTTCGAGGGCGAGCTGGAGGAGATCAAGGTCAGTCAGCAAATTCTCGCCCTGAACATGCATGCCGCGAGCAAGCACCAGGCCTCCGATGATTGCGGCCGCAGAGGACCCCAGTCCGCGTCCGTGCGGGATCACATTCGAACACCGCAGTACGAAGCCACTGGGTCGGGAATCCATTGCCGCGAATCCCAGTGCCATCGCCCGGGCTACCAGATGAGTGGAGTCCAGCGCTACCTCGCCGAGCCCCTCCCCTTCGACTTCAATCAATACTCCGGAATCGTCGGTGACCATCGCGGCGAGCGAGTCATACAGCCCAATCGCCAGACCCAAGCTGTCAAAGCCCGGCCCCAGATTGGCCGAAGTCGCAGGTACCCGAACTCGTACGAGCCCCTTGGCCCAAATCAACATCAGTTGACCAAGCCCAGTGCCTTGGCTGCGGCGTCCGCGTTGGCCGGCACAATCACCGGTTCCTGGGCACCTTGCATGGCCCAGTGCGGATCCTTCAAGCCATTGCCGGTCAGCGTGCACACCACAAGCTGCCCGGCATCAAGTAGTCCCGCGGCATGCTTCTTGATGAGGCCGGCCACACTCGCTGCACTGGCCGGCTCACAGAACAATCCTTCGCGGTTGGCCAGGAAGTGATAGGCCCGCAGGATTTCGTCATCGGTCACCGAATCGATCAATCCGCCAGACTCATCTCGCGCAGCAATGGCGTGCTGCCAGGAAGCGGGATTGCCGATGCGAATAGCCGTGGCGATGGTCTCGGGGTTCAGAATTGGCATTCCCAGCACCAACGGCGCTGCGCCCGCAGCCTGGAATCCCCACATGCGCGGGGTGATCGTGGCCAGGCCGTCGCGGGCATATTCGCAGTAGCCCTTCCAATAGGCAGTGATGTTGCCTGCATTGCCGACCGGGAGGCAGTGAACGTCGGGGGCCCGACCCAGCAGGTCGACGATTTCAAATGCGGCTGTCTTTTGACCCTCGATGCGCGCTGGATTCACGCTGTTGACCAGCGCCACCGGGTAGTGGTCTGACAGCGCCCTGGCCAAGGTCAGGCAGTCGTCGAAGTTGCCTTCAACTTGAAGCAAGGTGGCACCATGCACGATGGCCTGGGCCAATTTGCCCATCGCGATCTTTCCCTCGGGCACCAGCACCGCGCACGCCATGCCGGCCTTGACCGCATAGGCAGTCGCACTGGCACTCGTGTTGCCTGTCGATGCACAGATGACGGCCTTGGCGCCCTCTTCCGCAGCCTTGGAGATCGCCATCGTCATGCCGCGATCCTTGAACGAACCAGTGGGGTTGGCACCTTCGTACTTCAGCCATACATCGCAATCCAGCAGCTCACTGAGTGCTCCCGCCTGAACAAGAGGGGTGCCGCCTTCGCGCAATGTGATCACCGGTGTGTTCGCGGTCACCGGCAGACGGTCGCGGTATTCTTCGATGAGGCCTCGCCATTGATGTGCCATGACTACGCCCCCGCCTCGCCTTCGACTCGCATGACGCCGACAACTGCGGTCACCATCGACAGTTCGCGCAGACGATCGACGGTGTCCTGCAACGCGCCATCAGTTGAGCGATGAGTGCACACGATCAATCCAGCGCCATCGCCGTGCCCATCCTGTCGAACGACTTGAATGCTGACACCACTGTCGGCGAAGGCTTTCGCGATGCTGGCCAAGGCGCCTGGCTGATCTGCCACCACCAGATTCACGTAGTAGCAAGTCTGGGCTTCGCTGATTGAGAGCACCGGGAGCTGCACGTCAGCGCTCTCTCCCCAGCCTGTTGATCCAGTGAGTCGATTTCGAGCGGCGACCACGACATCGCCCAAGACTGCTGATGCGGTCGGCGCTCCACCGGCTCCGCGTCCGTAGAACATGAGTTCGCCGGCAGCTTCTGCTTCGATGAACACTGCATTGAATGCATCGCGGACGCTAGCGAGCGGATGCTCCCGAGGCACCATCGTTGGGTGCACACGAACAATGACCCCGCGATCATCGTCTACTCGTTCCGCCACTGCCAGCAGCTTGATGACACAGCCCAGACTCTTGGCAGCGCTGATGTCGGACTTGGTGATGTGCGCAATGCCCTCGCAATACACGTCTTCGCGCGTGACATGGGTGTGGAATGCCAGTTCTGCCAGAATCGCAGCCTTCGAAGCGGCGTCATGACCTTCGACATCTGCCCGTGGATCGGCCTCGGCATACCCAAGCGCCTGTGCCTCAGCCAGAGCGTCAGCGAAGGATGCCCCGTCCTCATCCATACGCGTCAGGATGTAGTTCGTCGTTCCGTTGACGATGCCCATGATCTTTGTGACGTGATCACCCGAGAGCGACTCTTGAAGCAATCGGACGATCGGGATGGCTCCGGCGACTGACGCCTCAAAGAAGATGTCGACGCCCTCGGCTTCCGCCGCCGCGTACAGCGAGGCGCCATCTGACGCGAGCAAGGCCTTGTTGGCTGTCACCACACTGGAGCCAGATTTGATCGCGGCCAGGATCAGTGACTTCGCTGGCTCGATTCCGCCGATCAACTCCACAACGATGTCGGCGCCAGACGTCGCGACTGCCATGGCGTCATCAGAAAGCAGTGCAGCCGGAATGGGGCGCTCCTTGTTCAAATCGCGCACGGCAACTTGAGTCAACTTCAGCGAGGTGCCCATCCGAATGTGCAGATCGGTATCGCGGTCGGTGAGGAGTTTGGCCACCTGCGCACCAACCGTGCCGCCTCCGAGCACGGCCACGGTGACTGGGCGTGCAGATTCGGGCGACATGTCTACTCCTGATGAGGCGGTTGTGGTCCCCTAGCCTCTCAGGTCCGGTTCAAGAGCCTCGCATTGGCACAATGCCAAGCGCGCCACGCCAATTGGGGACATCAGATGCCAGCGCGCGTCCCACACTCATTTCTCACAAACTCCTAGCCTGCGGGAAGGACGTTCATTCTCTCAAGGAGTCGGCATGAATCTGATGGCCAGAAAACTCATCGCTGAAGCAGTGGGCACCTTCTTGCTGGTCTTCCTCGCCGTTGGTGCAGCCGTCTTCGGCATCTCGGCCAAAGTCGGCGTTGGTGCCGGTGGTCCCGGCAACGGCATTGTTGGCGTGGCTCTTGCCTTTGGTCTGGTGCTCTTGAGCATTGCGTACGCATTTGGACCAGTCTCAGGAGCGCACGTCAATCCTGCGGTGACCCTCGGCATGCTCCTTGGTCGACGAATGCCTACCAATGAGGCTGTCGGCTATTGGATCGCTCAATTCGCTGGTGCAATCGCCGCCGGGGCTGTCCTGAAGCTCTTTGTGTCGTCATTTGGGGTCACGGACTACACCGGCGCACTTGGCACCAACAGCTACGACAACGGTGCGATCAACATGGGTGGCGCCTTCATGCTCGAGGTCATTCTCACCGCCGCGTTCGTTCTGGTGATCCTGCTGGTGACAGAGAGGGTTGCCGCCCCAGGCTTTGCGGGCATTGCGATTGGCTTGACCCTGACACTCGTGCACCTGGTGGGTGTTCCATTGGACGGCACCTCGGTCAACCCGGCCCGATCCTTTGGGCCAGCACTGTTCGCAGGCGGGGATGCACTCGGTCAGGTGTGGCTGTTCCTGCTGGCACCACTTGTCGGCGCTGTCCTGGCGGTCATCATCTGGCTCATCTCTCGAACTTCGGTTCCCGAGCCAGAGCGGCTTGCTGCTGGATCAGAGCGCGAGTAAGCCCTCTCTCCACCACGATTGGCTTGGAATCCGGCTAAGCCCCGGGATCCAGCGCCAGTACGTCGTTGAGGGTCTCTCGACGCAAGATGACTGATGCGTGACCTGCGTTGACACCGATGACCGCGGGACGAGGCAGGTAGTTGTAGTTGGATGCCATGGATCTGCAGTAGGCACCAGTGGCAGCAACCACAAGCAGGTCGCCAGGCGCCAGGTCGGCCGGCAGGTATGCCTCACGAATCAGAATGTCACCGGACTCGCAGTGCTTGCCGACTACGCGCACAAGCATCGGCTCGACTTCGGAAGTTCGTGAGGCAAGAGCAACGGTGTACTCCGCGTCGTACAGAGCCGGACGGATGTTGTCGCTCATCCCGCCGTCGACAGACACATAGGTCCGCAGACCGTCAACAGTCTGCACTGCTTTCACCGTGCCAACTTCGTAAAGGGTGACTCCTGGCGGACCGATGATCGCGCGGCCAGGCTCGAAGGCAAGCGCCGGCACAGGCATGCCCACTGCTGCGCAATCGCGTGCCACCGCATCGGCTATCTGTGCTGCAAGCTGGCCAATGGCGAGCGGATCATCGGACTCCAGATACGCGATACCCATGCCTCCGCCCAAATCCAACTCGGCAAATTCGATGCCGAGCTCCTTGGACATGTGGCTCATGAAGCCAACGATTCGCACTGCGGCTTCTTCAAATCCGAGAGCATCAAAGATCTGTGAGCCAATGTGCGAGTGCAGCCCACGAAACTCAATACTGGGCAACATCGCGATGCGTCGAAGCGCCTCTTGAGCTGCTCCCGCTGATACAGAAAACCCGAACTTCTGATCCTCATGCGCAGTCGCGATGAACTCATGGGTATGCGCTTCCACGCCAATGGTGACTCGAACGAGAACTGGCTGGACGATGCCTAGCCGGCTCGCCACATCTGCAACTCTGACGATCTCCTCAAAGGAATCCAGCACGATTCGACTGACCCCGGCGCCGATCGCCTCCTCGATTTCGTGGATCGACTTGTTGTTTCCGTGCAGCAGGAGATCGCTTCCTGGAACACCAGCGCGCAGTGCGACGGCCAGCTCACCACCAGAGGCAACGTCGATTCCGAGACCTTCTTCATGAACCCAGCGTGCGATTCCCGTTGCAAGAAAGGCCTTCGCCGCGTAATAGACCTGACGAGCGCCTACCTGCGTTGCGGCGATTCGATACTCACGAGCTCGAGCGCGCACATCCTGTTCGTCCAAAATGAACAGCGGAGTGCCGAACTGCGCCGCTGCATCGCGCACATCAACACCACCAATGCTGAGGGCACCAGTGGAATCGCGAGCGGCCGAAGCAGGCCAGACATTGGACACCAGCGAAGGCTAAGGCATCCAAAGTGATGGATTACATGCGCTCGGGAGCACTCACACCCAGCAGGTCCAGACCATTTGCCAGTGTTTGCCTTGTGGCAGCGCACAACCACAGCCGGGCTATGTGCTCAGGGCTCGTTGGCTCATCGCCGCGGGGCAGGACGCGACAGGCGTCATAGAAGCGGTGGTAGATCGTTGCCAGCTCCTCCAAGTACCGGGCGACTCGGTGCGGCTCGCGCAATTCAGCAGCCGTGGCCACGATTCTTGGAAACTCCCCGAGAGCCCCAAGCAGCTCATTTTCACGGTCATGCGCCAGCAGTCCTGGATCAAACTCCGCGGCTGACCACTCCACGCCGAGATCCGCAGCGTTTCTCACAACCGAGGCAATCCGTGCATGGGCGTACTGAACGTAGTAAACCGGATTGTCGTTCGTATGGCGCGCGATCGCCTCCAGATCCAAAGTCAACGGAGAATCCACAGGATGGCGGATAAGGGAATAGCGAGCCGCGTCCACGCCGACTTCCTCGACCAGTTCCTCCAGAGTCACGATCGTGCCCGCACGCTTTGAGAGCTTGAGCTCTTCTCCACCCTTGGTGATCTTGACGAGCTGTCCAATCAGGACCTCTGCGACCTGAGGTGCATCGCCATAGCACTGGGCTACCGCTTTGAGTCGATGCACGTAGCCATGATGATCTGCTCCAAGCAGATAGATGCACGTGCTAAATCCGCGCTCACGCTTGTTGACGTAGTAGGCCGTGTCGGAAGCGAAGTAGGTCAGTTCGCCATCTGCTTTGACGAGCACTCTGTCCTTGTCGTCACCGAAGTCTGTGGTGCGAAGCCATGTGGCTCCGTCGAGCTCAAACATATGTCCCTGCTCGCGCAGACGCTCG
>JAUSQD010000083.1 GCA_030652695.1 Actinomycetota bacterium | reverse complement strand
GCACGGCGTCGTCAAAGACGACTGCAGCTGAACTGTCGGTCACATTGATGATGGGCGCATTGCCGTGGACCACGAGAAACACCTTGGCCCCATTGATGACCAGTGGCTCGTTGACTTCAATCAGGGTGCGCTGCACAGGTGCTGAGGGCTCGGTGCGATAGGAGACTTCTGCTTCGAAGGCGCGTGGGGAGCCGCGCTGAGCTGAGTCCCGCTCAAAGTCTGCGGTGAACTTGTCGAGTGTGAAGGAGAAGGGCGGCAGATCCTCTGCTCTGACAAAGCGGCCGCCGCCCCAGGCGTCGTACTGCGTCAGGGTGTTGGAGAACCCTGAGCCCTCGCGCACGATCACATTGCCCTTCCAGCCAAATAGCCCACCAACAGCGACCGAGACCAGAACGACCAACAGCGACAGATGAAAGATGAGATTGCCGGTTTCGCGCAGGTAGCCCTTTTCCGCCGACAGCCACGTAGCGCCATCGACCGGGCCTCGCACCACTCGCCAGCGTGCAGCCCGCAACGCCTCCTCGGCAGTGTCCAGAACATCGGAAGTCGAAGCGGTGGCCCGCAGAGTGCGTGTACCGGAAAACCGCTGGAGCATGCGCGGTGCTGCAGGAGGGGCGCTTCGCATGGCTCGAAAGTGCACACCCACGCGAGGCAGGACGCATCCGACCAGGGAGACAAAGAGCAGCAGGTAAACGGCTGAGAACCAAGGGGAGGAATAGACATCGAAGAATCCAGAACGATCAAGGATTGGCCCCCAGGTGGGGTTCTCGGTGATGAACAGCCGAACCTTGATTGGATCGATCCCCCGTTGCGGAAACAGAGAACCCGGAACACTGGCCAAGGCCAACAAGAACAGCAGGATGAGCGCGGTTTTCATGCTGGTCAGCTGGCGCCAGGCCCAGCGCAGCAATCCCGCGTTGCTCATCGGAGGCAATGCACTCACAGGGCTGTCTCAAATCCCGGAATCATCACGCGCAGCCAGATGGTGAAGTCCTGCCAAAGCCCCGTCACCAGGAGAACGCCGACCAGCACCAGCATGCCGCCACCGATGCGCATGACCATTTCATAATGTCGGCGAACGAAGCCGATGGCATGACCCATGCGAGTGAACAGCAGACCAAGCAGAACAAAGGGCAGCCCCAGGCCAAAGCAATAGAACAGGGACAGCACAGCGCCGCGAGCTGCGCTGGCCTCGGTGAAGGCAAGGCTTTGCACGGCAGCAAGGGTTGGGCCGATGCACGGAGACCATCCCAAGCCAAACAACACACCAAGAAGCGGGGCTCCCGCGACTCCCCAACGTGGCAACTGATGGATGCGCCATTCGCGCTGCAAACCAGGAATCAGGCCCATGAAGGCCAGACCCATGGCGATGACCAGCACACCAAGGACGCGATCAATGGTGACCTGGTACTCCAGCAAGGTGGCACCGATCGAACCGAACAGCACTCCGTAGGACACGAAGACCACACTGAAACCCAGGACAAAGAGCAGGCTGCCTGCGAGCACTCTGCGGCGATTGCCTTGACCTTCAGCCAGCTCAGCACCGGTGAGTCCGGTGACATAGGAGAGATAGCCAGGGGCCAGCGGCAGCACACAGGGCGAAGCGAAAGCCAGCAGGCCGGCCGCGAATGCCAATGGCAGCGCAAAGGCAAGGGTGCCTTGGTTGATGACGTCAGCAATCACTGCGTGCTCACTCGGACATCGTCAATCACATTGCGCAAGACCGCGGCTGTTGTGGCGCCAAGAAAGCGGGCGGCAACATTGCCCTCCGCGTCAACGATCAAGGTTGAGGGGATCGCCTGTGCCGGAAGAGTGTCGCGAAAGAGCAGTTGGACTTGCCCATCGGTATCCACTGCCTGCGGATATGTCACCCCGAAGCGATCAACGAACGCCTGGGCCGAGGTCGTGGAGTCGCGAGTATCCAGCCCCACGAACTGCACGCCCTTGCCCTTTTCCTGCTCCCACACTTCTTGCAGATCAGGAGCCTCGAAGCGACAAGGCGCACACCATGATGCCCAGACATTCATCACGACAACCTTGCCCAGGTGCTTGCTCAAGGTGAAGCTCGTGCCATCAAGGGTGGGCAGGGTGAAGTCGGGCGCTTGCACCCGCTCAGCAACGGGCACTACAACGATGGATCCGTCACCAGCAACGAAGCCGGTGTCACCACCGGAGGATGACGGCGCATCCGATTGAGCGCAGGCCGTCAGCGATACGGCAGTCAGCAGAACCAAGGCAAGGCAAGCGCCGATACGAACGCGCGAACTGGGCATTGAGATTCAGGTCCTGACCAAGTCAGGCACCCGCCACCTTGCTCGCCTTTTCGAGGAGATCGCGTGACGGTTCGGTGTACGACACCGCCTTGAGCTGATCGCCACCGAAGGTCAATGAGGTAATCGAAGCCAAGGAGCACTGACGGCTTCTGGGGTCATGCACGAAGCGACGACCTTCAGCTGCCAGGCGGGCAATCCAGATGGGCAGCTGATGGCTGACCAGCACCGCCTCGTGCCCGCGCGCGAGCTCTCGAGCAGCGGTGATTGCAGCAGTCATGCGGTCGGCAACCTCGGTATACGGCTCACCCCACGATGGCTTGAAGGGGTTGTACAGATGCCGCCACGCACGGGGCTGCTTGAGGATGCCGTCGCCAACACTGACGCGCTGTCCCTCGAACTTGTTGTCGGCCTCGATCAGTCGAGGATCGGTGCCGATCGACAGGTCGTGCGCAGCCGCCACGGGAACTGCAGTCTGTTGGGCGCGCTCCATCGGGGAGGAGATCACAGCAGTGATGTCGTGGCCCTTCAAGGCATCGGCCGCCCGTTGGGCCATCTCATGTCCGAGATCAGACAGGACAAACCCAGGAAGGCGCCCGTAGAGGACGCCTTCTGGGTTGTGCACTTCACCATGACGAAGCAGGTGCACAACTGTGCGGTCAGCTGTTGCCATTGCGGACTACGCCTTACGTCGAGCTGGAGTGCGGCGACGACTTGGTCGCCAACTTCCTTCACCTGCCTCTGCGGCGGCAAGGCGCAGTTCCTCGCCATGAGCAGCAAGTGCATCAACCAGGCCAAGCAGGGTGCTGGCCTCGGCCATCACGTCCACGCGAAGGCCATGCTCTTCAGCGGTCTTTGCTGTCTGCGGGCCGATACAGGCGACAACTGTCGTGTGATGAGGCTTGCCGGCGATACCGACCAGATTGCGAACGGTGCTGCTCGATGTGAACAGCACTGCATCGAATCCACCGGTCTTGATCGCTTCACGAATCTCAGCTGGTGGCGGTGCAGCGCGCACGGTGCGGAAGGCCGTGATGTCTTCAACCTCCCAGCCAAGCTCGGTCAGGCCAGCCACCAGGGACTCAGTTGCGATGTCTGCTCGGGGCAGGAAGACCCGGTTGATGGGGTCGGTCAATGAGTCGTAGGAAGGCCACTCTTCGAGCAGATCGGCAGTGGTCTGATCGCCCAGTGGAACCAGATCAGGGCGGACACCGAACTCGATGAGAGCCGCGATGGTGGCTTCACCAACAGCTGCGACCTTCAGTCCAGCAAAGGAGCGGGCATCAAGACCATAGGAGGCCAGCTTCTCGCGAATCGCGCGGACCGCGTTCACCGATGTGAAGCCGATCCATTCATAGCGACCTGAGACCAGACCATGCACGGCGCGGTCGATCTGCTGCGGCGTGCGCGGTGGCTCCACCGAAATCGTGGGAACCTCCATCGGCACCGCTCCGTGACGGCGCAGCAGCGCGACGATTGAATCAGAGGAATCCTGAGTGCGAGGGATCAGCACACGCCACCCGAACAGTGGCTTGGCTTCAAACCAGTCAGCCTTGTCGCGCTGCGCTACGACTTCGCCCACCACCACAACACCAGGACCGGCTTGCTTTGAACGCTTGGCAATCGCACCGATTTCACCGAGGGTGCCGGCAAGGGTCCGCTGATCAACCGTGGTGCCCTGACGGGTAACGGCAATCGGCGTCTTGGGATCGGCGCCTGCATTCAGCAGGTGTGTGGCGATCTCGATGCACGAGTCGGCACCGTTGAGGTACACCGTGGTGACCTGCGGCTGAGCAAGTTCCACCCATGGCAGATCACTTGAGCTGCCATCAACCACGCGAATCTGGCGAACCTTGCCGCCAGTGAGACTGAAGCCCGCGTAAGCAGGAATGCCAGTGACTTCACTGACTCCGGGGGCAACCTCGAAGGGAATCTTGGCCTTGCGAAGTGCAGCCGCCTCTTGTACCAGGGTGCCGTCAACGATGGGGTCACCAGCAATCAGGCGCACGACGTTCTTGCCTTCACGCGCTGCATCAAGCATCGCCTTGGAGTGATCGCCGGCCAGGATGAATTCAGCATCGATGCCCATGTACTGACGGGCAATCAATTCAGTTGCCGGATCAGCGACGATGACATCCGCTTCACGCATCAATGCAACAGCGCGCAAGGTCAGCAGATCGGGATCTCCCGGACCGGCAGCAACGAGGGCGACAGTGCCGACCGGTGCCTTCTTGCGACTCTTGACTGGTGCGGTTGCTGCGCGAATCACCGGGTTATCTCCTGCGGTTGTTGAGCTGGGGGTGGGGGACTTCTTCTTGGCTTCGGGGCTTGGTTTGGGCGTGGACGCCGGCTTGGGGAGCTTGGGCGGCGGGGTGCTGATGGCTTTGGCGCTCATGCCTGCATCACCCGCGCAAGTGGGCTTGAGTCGTCGACCCGACGTTGCTCATGAAAAGCCAGGATTTGCAGTTCAACAGCGAGATCGACCTTGCGCACTTCTACTCCTTCAGGAACAACCAGCACCATCGGTGCAAAATTCAAAATGCTGCGCACTCCCGCAGCCACGAGTCGGTCACACACACCTTGGGCGGCATCTGCCGGAGTTGCGATCACGCCGATGTGGGCGCCAGAACTGCTGACCACACTCTCCAGTTCTGTCATCGGCTGCACGAGCAGATCAACGCCGCTGGCAGACACCTGTTCGCCCACGACATCAGGATGGGAATCCAGAAGGCCAACGATTTCAAAGCCGCGGGAGGCAAAGCCGCGATAGGAGACCAGGGCATGCCCAAGGTTGCCCACTCCGACAATCACCACTCCCCAGGGCTGACTCAGGCCAAGCTCGCGACTGATGTGGTAGCTCAGGAAGGAGACGTCGTAGCCGACTCCGCGGGTGCCGTAGGAGCCCAGATGGGAGAGGTCCTTGCGCAATTTCGCCGAACTCACACCACATGCAAGGGCCAGGTGCTCTGACGAGACTGTCTGTACGCCATCATCTGCAAGGTCGCGGAGCACTCGGTGGTAGACCGGCAGTCGCGCCACAGTGGCGTCGGGGATCCCGCGCCCATCGTCGCGCGTGCGACTTGGGCCAAGTTGGCGGGACAGGGACACAGTGCTCCAGGGTTCGTCCGGTAGGCGTCAGCATCGGGAGATGCCGTGGGAAGACCCACCGAATTCGGCCGAAGGGTGCTGGCCGCCTGCTAAGGGTAAGGATTCGTGCACGAAGTCACAAAGTTCATCGGACGTTTGCGTCCGCTATACGGATAACGCCCCTCGTAGCAATTCCGGATTCACCCGCCAGAACTGCGAGATGCGCTCGTCGACCAGCACCACCGGAATCCGCTCCCAATATTCGTCGTACAGCGCCGGATCATCCATGATCGAGCGCTCATCCCATCCGATGCCAAGTTCATCGCACACCGCGCTGACCACACTGCGCGCTTCATCACACAGATGACACTGCGGCTTGCTGAGCAGCTGCACACGATGAGTGCCGACCGGTTCCATAGCGCGCAGACTACGCTCGCATGATGAATGAGGGCGTGGACCGAGCACGCGTAGCCGGTCTCGCGTCGGCCGCTGCCGCACAACTGCCCAATGAGTACGACCCCATGCGCGCCGCCGCGTTCTTCGATGTCGACAACACCATCATGCGGGGAGCAAGCCTGTTCCATGTTGCCGTCGGCATGGCTCGTCGCAAGTTCTTCACCACTGGTGAGTTGATTGGCTTTGGCATGGCGCAGGCGCGATTCATTCTGCGCGGCACCGAGAACGCAGAGGATATGGCCGAGGCGACTGAAGCCGCTCTGGCATTTGTCAAGGGTCGACGAGTCGACGAGATCATTGCGTTCGGGCAAGCGATCTTCGACGACACGATGATCGACAAGATGATTCCCGGGACTCTTGCGCTCGCACAGGAGCATCTGGACGCCGGACGACAGGTGTGGCTTGTCACGGCAACACCTATTGAGCTTGCACAAGTCATTGCCCGCCGGCTCGGACTCACCGGTGCACTTGGCACGGTGTCTGAAATTTCCGATGGCGCTTACACCGGATGTCTGGTTGGTGCTCCGTTGCACGGCAAGGCAAAGGCTGAAGCAGTGCAGGCGCTTGCGCAGCGCGAAGGTCTGGATCTGGCCAATTGCTGGGCTTACTCAGATTCCACGAACGATCTGCCCATGCTTGGCTGCGTTGGCAATCCGGTTGCGGTGAACCCAGATCCCAAGCTGCGCGCGCATGCGCGTTTGCACTCATGGCCGATACAGGATTTTCGAGCTCGACGCCATATGCATGCAGCGGCTGGATCAACCGCTGCGGTTGCGATGGGCGGCATCGTCACAGGTCTGGCCGTTGGTTTTCTCGCCGGGCGTGCGCGCAGATAGCTTCGACTCAGCTGCCGCATCACTCAAAGACATTGGTGCGGTGCAACAACATCGAAACCAGCATCTGCTGAATGCGATCACGCATCAGATCAGCAAGCGCGAAGACAACCTCAGGATCCTTTGCCGCTTCGGCCCCGTACTCGCTTGTGTTGATCGGCTCACCAAAGCGAATCGTCCATTTGCTTGGCAGTGGAATCAATCCCAATGGGCCCAGCCACGGAAATGACGGAGTGATCGGGAAATATGGAAGATCCAGCAGACGAGCCAATCCCTTGGCGTCACCAATGATCGGATAGATCTCTTCCGAGCCAACAACGGCAGTCGGAATGAGCGGTGCTCCTGTGCGCAGCGCAACAGAGATGAAGCCGCTTCGTCCGAAGCGCTGCAGTTGATATCGCTTGTGGAATGGCTTGCCAACGCCTTTGAATCCCTCAGGCCACACGCCGACGAGTTCACCTCGCGAGAGCAATGTCTCAGCAGTCGGCACACTCGCGCGCACATGACCTGCGCGCGTTGCCACATCCGCGAGCAGCGGCACTTTGAACACCAGGTCAGCAGCGAGCATCCGCAGGTAGCGCGGGGTCGGCAGATCATCATGAAGGGCAACTGTGGTCATCACCGCATCCACCGCGATGGTGCCCGCATGGTTGGACACCACCAAACCAGAGCCACTGCTTGGCACATGCTCGACCCCTTCAACATCGATCCGAAACCAGGATCGATACAAAGGCCGCAGGATCGGCATCAGCACATGCGTGGTGAACTCTGGATCAAAGCCGAACTCATCGACAGCTCCGTTGGACGACAGCGCATCCTGGATGACTGAAATGAGATGCAGGAATCCGTCCTCGCCGACAGCGGGAGGAATCAGTGGTTGAAATTGCGGGCGTGGGGCCGCTGGGCCGGTATTGCCTGCAGCACGAGCCGCCTGTGAAGCGTTGGCCACGGCTCGTATCTCGCGCTACTTCTTATTGCGACGCTGGACTCGGGTGCGACGCAGCAGTTTGCGATGCTTCTTCTTCGCCATCCGCTTGCGACGCTTCTTGATAACTGAGCCCATTGATGAAACCTCACGTAGTGTGTGAACAAACTTGCGGGATCCACTAAGGAATCCTGTGGTGTGGACAGCCGAGCCTAGCGCGGCTGAAATATCAGCCGTATTGGTGGGCTGTGCGCCGACCGTGAGTGGCTCAGGCGATGTCGACGAAGGAATCGCGGAGATAGTCCTGCACTGCCTGCTCCGGAACCCGGAAGGAGCGTCCGACGCGCACTGCGGGAAGTTCCCCGTGATGCACCAGGCGATACACCGTCATCTTGGAGACACGCATGAGTGCAGCAACCTCGGCAACAGTGAGGAAACGGACCTCGCTCAATGACCGGTCAGCGCCTGTCGTCATTTCCCACCAAACTTCCTGCTGCGCAGCCGCACCAGCACCCCGGTGACCGACGACTTGCAACGCGAAACGGCAATCTAGTGCCCACGGGCCGCAAAGCAAAGATGGGGGACATACTTGCGACCCCCTAGTACCAGTCAACCGGCTCAGTGAGGAGCCCCCAGAATGGGTAGACCGCCTTGCGAGTGGCCAAGACTGCCTGATCCACCGGGTCCTCGGGGTCGAACCCAAATTCGAAGGGACGAGCCCACGGAGTCTGCCCATCGGTCATTCTCTCCGGGCTGGGTCGCTTGAGGAGTGACTCCACAAGGCTGCAATAGACCTCCGGCACCATCGATGCCGGATCAATGGGGTGACCGGTCACTTCGGCGATCAGGTGAGTCCAGGCACGCGGAACCACCTCAGGACAGGCGTAGCCGCCGCCGCCCACGGCCAGCCACTTGCCATCGGCGTACTGATGCGCCCAACGGTGGACAAGTTCATAGGACATCCGCTGACCGTCAATGCTCATGGTCAAATGTGCGAGCGGGTCCAGCAGATGAGCGTCGGCCCCCTGCTGGGTCACCAGAATCTGTGGCGCAAAGACCTCCAGGATGTCGGGAACCACGGCCGCGAACGCGCGCAGCCAGCCCTGATCACCAGTGCCCGCTGGCAAGGCAATGTTGACTGCACTGCCCTGAGCATCGGGGCCCCCGATTTCCGAGGGGAATCCGCTGCCGGGGAACAAGGTGACCGGACTTTCATGCACCGAGATCGTGACCACGCGAGGGTCATCCCAGAACATCGCCTGCACCCCATCACCGTGGTGTACATCAAGGTCCAGGTAGGCAATGCGCTCGTAGCCGGCATCGAGCAGCCACTGCATGGCAACCCCGAGATCGTTGTAGACGCAAAAGCCCTCGGCCGAATCGGGCATCGCATGGTGGTGGCCCCCAGAAAGGCTCACGACATGCTCATATCCACCGGAGTGGACTGCCTGCGCACCCATCAAGGTCGCCCCCACCACGCGTGCGGACTCACGGTGCATGTGCGCAAAAACCGGCACATCGGTTGTCCCAAGTCCGTGGTCCAGATCGACGGTGTCGATGTCACTGGAGGCGGCGATGACCGCGTCGATGTACGAGGCGGTGTGCACGCGCTCCAGCAGTGCTCGATCGACTGGCCCTACTGAAGTCAGCAGCTCCACGTTCGCGGACTCCAGGAGTCCGAACTCCTGTGCCAGGCGCATTGCCAACTGTGCCCTGATTGGAGCAAGTGGATGAGTGGGGCCCAGGTCATATCCCACGAGAGCGTCATCCCACACGACCCCCACTCGCGTGCTCATGAGCTGGCAAGTTCCTGACTGCGATCGCGCGCAGCAAGCATCGCCTGAACGATCGTCGCATTGACCCCCTGCTCGTCCAACACCGCAATAGCGGCCGCAGTGGTGCCGTTGGGTGACGTGACATTTATTCTCAGCGTTTCGGGCGATTGCGTTGATCCAGCGAGCAGTTCAGCTGAGCCCAACAGGGTTTGCACCACCGCTGCCCGGGCATCACTTTCGCTCAAGCCCACTTCCTGCGCTCCCTGCATCATTGCCTCGGCCAGGTAGAAGAAATATGCCGGACCGCTGCCTGATGTAGCGGTGATGGCATCCTGCTGGCCTTCAGGAATCTCAATCACGAGCCCCACCGCCCCAAGCAGAACTGCCGCCTGCTCGAACTGTTCGGCCGAGCAATGCTCGCCAGCGCTGATCCCAATGACCCCCTGCTGAATTCGAGCAGGGGTATTTGGCATCGCGCGGACAACGGATGCATGTGGCAGGAGACGCGAGATGGCCGAAGTCGTGATTCCTGCGGCGATCGAGATGATCAAGGCAGCAGGAGGGATCGACTCTGCGATCTCGGTCAGGGCTGCACGCATGTCCTGCGGCTTGACCACTGCGATCACGATGTCGGCATCGGAGGCGGCCACCTCAGCAGCAGCGCTTTGAATCGCATAGCGATCAGTGAGCTCCTGTGCGCGTTCTGGTCGCTTCTCCACGACCGTGATGCGTGGCGGTGGATCCAACTGCAGCAGACCAGCGATCAGGGCCTCACCCATGACGCCACCGCCGAGCACAGCAATTCGCGTCACATTCACCTCTGCTCCTGCTGGTATCAAGCCGATCAACTCACCTAGCCTGCCATGGGCATGCTGTGCTCACGGGCGAAGGCCAAGGCTTCGGCGAGATCTGCAGCTCGCACATCGTCATTGGGGGCCGCTCGTGTGTTGACCTCCACGATGAGGTTGCCAGTGAATCCGGTATGGGCCAGATGGCCGAGTACCTCCGCTACTGGCTGCGAACCACGCCCCGGGATCAGATGTTCATCCCGAGCCGAGCCGGTTCCATCGGCAAGATGCAGATGCGCGACTCGTGACCCGAGATCTCGCACAAGGGTCATGGCATCGGTCTTGGAGACAGCGGTATGCGACAGGTCCACGGTTGCATGTGGGTAGTCCTCGTCGCGGACATCCCAGCCGGGCGCGTACGCAGTGATCTCCTTGGACAGGGCTCGCCAGGGAAACATATTCTCGACAGCGAATCGAATGTCCGTCTCCTCGCGCATGCGCGCAAGACCTTCAACGAAACCCTGCGCGTATCCGCGCTGCCAGCGAAAGGGCGGGTGGACGACCACAGTTCGTGCGCCCAGTTGCTCGGCCACTGCCTGTGCCCGCACCAGCTTTCCCCAAGGCTCAGTGCCCCAGACTCGTTGAGTCACGAGCAGGCAAGGGGAATGGATCGAGAGCACCGGTACTTGATAGGTCTGCACGAAGTCGAGCAGTGCATAGGAATCCTGGCTTGAGGCATCAGTGCCCACCATGACTTCAACGCCGTCGTAGCCCAGATCGGCAGCGATCCTGAAGGCTGCCTCAGTGCCCTCGGGGAAGACCGAAGACGTCGACAGGCCGACAAGGGAGGTCATTGAGGAGCTCGGCGCCAGCGATCAGTGATGCGGGTGGCTATCGCGACACCGATGGCTCCGATGGCACCTACCCCAACGGCCACCGCCGAGTAGCGCTCAGGAGAAAGCGAGAGCGCGAAGAAGTCCGAAAGCAATGGGATGAACAGGACTGCCAGAAAGGCCACGATCATGCCGAGCACGATTGCCAGTCGAATCAAGTTCAGTGGTCGGGCGCTTTGGATGAGCACCGCGATCGCGACAATGAACAAGGTGACCGTGGCAGCTGCTTGGGCACTCTCCACTGGTTCATCCAGGCGCAGGGCCGTGCCGTAGCTGGTGAATGCCGCGATGGCACAGATCGCACCGGCAGGCGCGGTGAACAGCAGCACTCGCTTGAAGAATCCCGGACGGAAGCGCTCGGTATTGGGCATCAGTGCCAGGAAGAAGCCGGGGATGCCAATGGTGAGTGCGCCAATCAGCGTCAGATGCCGGGGCAGGAAAGGGAACTCAACGGCAAACAGGCCAGTGGCAACGGAGATGAGCAGGGCATAGAAGGACTTCGTCAGGAAGACATCAGAGACCCGTTCAATATTGCCCAGCACTCGGCGGCCTTCGGTGACCACACTTGGCATCACCGACCACTTGTTGTCCAGCAGCACCAATTGCGCAACAGCTCTCGTCGCCGCCGATCCAGAGCCCATCGAGATGCCAAGGTCAGCGGACTTCAAGGCAAGCACGTCGTTGACACCATCGCCTGTCATGGCAACCGTAGAGCCGCTCAAATGGAGCGCGTCAACCATCGCCTGCTTCTGCGTTGGAGTCACGCGACCGAACACCGAAGAGGCAGCAACGACGGCGGCCAGCTCAGCGGGATCAGTGGGAAGGGTGCGAGCGTCCACAGGTGCCTCAGCACCTGGCACCCCGGCCAAGGTGGCGATGGCTCCGACAGTGATCGCGTTGTCTCCCGAGATCACTTTGACCGTCACCCCCTGCTCCAGGAAGTAGGCGACCGTCTCTGCAGCATCTGCACGCAGCTGCTGATCGATGAGTACCAGTGCTTCCGCAGTCAGTCCCTGCAGTTGCGTATCCGGCGACAATTCAGCTGAGCCAATGCGAGCCAAGGCAAGCACCCGCGAGCCATCGGCGCTGAGTTCTTGGGCCTTGGCCAGTGCAGCATCATTGGCGTCGAGCACCATCTCGGGCGCACCGATGATCCACGTGCCGTGATCCCCGAAGCTTCCCGATGACCACTTGCGCGCGCTGGAGAACGGCACCATCGAGGTGATTGGCCAGCCGGGATCGGGGTAGGCCTCCGCCACCGCGGCAAGTGTGGGGTTGGGCGAGGATTCAACGGCGGCGATGGCGCCCAGCGCCTGCTCTGCGTCCTGCTGGGTGCCCTGCAGGATGACCAGGTCGCGCACATGCATGCCCGGCTCGGTCAAGGTGCCGGTCTTGTCCACACAGATGGTGTCCACTCGAGCCAGCACTTCCACGGCTGGCATGTCCTGCACCAGGACTTTCTTCTGCGCGAGCCTGACAACCGAAACGGCCATCGCGATGCTGGTCAGCAGCACCAGTCCCTCGGGGACCATGGTGACCATGCCGGCGATGGTGCCGCGGATGGCGTCGTCCCAGCTCGCATCGGCCCGCACGCGCTGCGAATACAGCAGCAACGCACCGATGGGTAGCAGCAGAAATGACACCACGCGGATGAATCCGCTGATGGCGTCGCGCAGCTCGGAGTTGGTGAGGTGGAACTGCTTGGCCTGCTCGGTCAAGCCGGCTGCGAAGGAGTCCCGGCCGACTCTGGTGGCTCGCATGAGTCCGCTGCCTGCCACAACGAAGGAGCCAGACATGGCATCGTCGTCTGCGAGCTTGTCCACGGGATCGGCTTCACCAGTGAGCAGGCTCTCGTCGATCTCAAGACCCTGAGATTCCAGAATGACACCATCCACCACCAGCTGATCACCTGGTGACAGGACAAGTACATCATCAAGGACGACGTCATTTGAGGCAACGGACAGGTCTTGCCCATCGCGACGCACCACAGGGCGCGCGGCTCCCAGAACCGACAACTTCTCCAAAGCGCGCGCAGCGCGATACTCCTGAATGATGCCGATCGCGGTGTTGGCCACAATCGCAAAGCCGAACAGCGAATCCTGGATCGGCGCCACGATGAGCATGACTGCCCACATCGAGCCGATGACCAGGTTGAACCAGGTCAGCGTGTTCGCACGGATGATGCTTGACAGGCTTCGGCTGGTGGCCGAGGGGGCCACATTGGTCTGTCCAGCCGCTACGCGGGCTGCCACCTCCGCAGAAGTCAGCCCCGATTGCACATCGATCATGCTGGCAAGCCGTCCATTCGATGCAGAATCACACCTTCGCGAAGTGCCCAGGGGCAGATGACGAGCTCGTCAACACTCAGCAGCTCCATCGCCGCTTCGGCCACGACTGCCCCTGCGAGCAATTGCTCGGCTCTGCCCTCGGAGACTCCAGGTATCAAAGCGCGCTCGGCTGTCGGCAACTTGGCGAGGTCACGAACAAGTGTTTGCACACTGTCAAGTGTGAGGGTGCGTCGCACATACAGGCCCTCACTTGATGAGGCGGCGCCAGCAATTCGGGCAAGCTGCTTGAAGGTCTTTGACGACGCGACGCCAATGCGTGGCTCGCCCTCGCGACGCATCCGGCCCACGACGCTGGCAATCGATGCGCGCACATGCTTGCGAAGTGCGCGCAGTTCTTCAGGGCTTGGCGGGTCCTGGGTGAGAAAACTGCGCGTCAGTCGTCCCGCACCCAGCGGCAAGGACACTGCAACATCAGGCTCTTCATCCACGCCCGAGGCAAGTTCAAGAGAGCCGCCACCAATGTCCATCACCAAGAGCCGCCCTGCAGACCAGCCAAACCAGCGACGCACGGCCAAGAAGGTCATGCGCGCCTCGTCTTCACCCGAGAGCACCTCGACTTGCAGCCCTGTTTCAGTGAGCAGTCGGTTCAATACGGCCTCACCGTTGCCAGCCTCGCGAATGGCACTTGTGGCGAATGCCATCAGCTCGCTGACCCCGAGGTCTTCAGACAACGACTGCGACTTCCGGATGAATGCAACAAGGGCATCCACGGCTGTATCGGCAACATGACCTTCTGCTGTCAGATGCTCGGAGAGGCGCAATGGGATCTTGAGCTTGGATGCAGGGATCGGCGCTGCCCCGTAGTGCGCATCCACCAGAAGCAGATGCACAGTGTTGGAACCGATGTCGAGAACTCCCATGCGCACGTGCTGACGGTATCTAAATATGCCCGCGAACGTGCATCGGCCAGTGTCCAAGCCGATCCAATGCTGCCTCTAGGCTGACCACCATGGCTGAGGTGCTCTTGGAGTTCCCACGACAGTGGTTTGAATGTGCCGACCCGGCTGATGAAAATCAGCGCATCCGTGCGGATCTGACTTGGCTGACCTCCAAGTGGACATGCATCTTTGGCCGCGGCTGCCCTGGCATCTACAAGAGCTCTCCTGAAGCTGGCTGCTGCACCCTGGGTGCGCACTTCTCGGACAAGGATGACCGCAAGCGCACCGAAAAATGGGTCGAGCAGCTGGACGCGAGCACCTGGCAGCACCACAAGACCGGGACAAAGAGCGGGTGGATGGTCAAGGAGGATGGCGCCTGGAAGACGCGCGTCGTCGGAAAGAAGGCAGGCCGGGCCTGCATCTTCCACAACGACCCCGACTTCGAGGGCGGCTATGGCTGCGCCCTGCATCATCTGGCTCAACGAGAGGGCATCTCCTTCACTGAGACCAAGCCTGAGGTCTGCTGGCAGGTACCGATGCGCAGGTCGTACGAGACTGTTGAGCACCCAGACGAGACCGAGAAGACCGTTGTCGTCATCAGTGAATATGACCGCGGATCATGGGGACCGGGCGGACATGACCTTGATTGGTACTGCAGCAGCAACTCAGAGGCGCACATTGCCCCAGAGCCGGTCTACATCTCAGCCAAGGATGAACTCATTGCGCTGATTGGTGTTGAGGGCTATGCACTGGTCGCCGAGGCGTGCAGCAAGTTGGAACTCATGCGAGCCGCCACTTCGCTGACCATTGCGCCGCATCCGGCCGACCCTCAATAAGCCGTCAGCCCCACGCACTAGCGTCTGGGCCATGGCTCGAGCCACCACCACCTACCGCTGCACCGCCTGTGATGCCACCACTGTGCGCTGGGCTGGCCGCTGCCCTCGGTGCGGAGCATTCGCCACCATGGATCTGGATGCCCCTGTCACGGCCAGCCCCGGCATGAAGAGCGCGCTCATTGGCACTGCTCCCAGTCGGCCGGCGCGGCCGGTCTCAGCCGTGGCCAGTTCTGGCCCCATCCCCCGGCTGACCACTGGAGTCGGCGAATTTGATCGCGTGCTCGGTGGCGGCTTGGTGGCCGGGCAGATGTGTCTGCTGAGCGGCGCGCCCGGGTCCGGCAAGAGCACCTTGGTGCTGGCAGTCGCGGAATCCCTGGCCAAGCGGCTCCAGCGCCCCGTGCTCTACATCTCCGGCGAGGAATCGGTGGAGCAGATCGCCATTCGAGCGCAACGTATCGGCGCCACCAGCGAACACCTCCTTCTGGCCGACGACACCGAGCTGTCTGCAGCAATTGGGCACATCGATGCGCACTCACCCGAACTCGCGCTCGTCATCGTTGACTCGGTGCAGACCATGGCGTCTTCAGACATCGAAGGCCGAGCCGGCGGTGTCACCCAGGTGATGGAGGTCGCGCAGGCGCTCACTCGCATTGCCAAGACGCGCAATGTGCCCATCATCTTGATCGGCCAGGTCACCAAGGATTCCAATGTCGCCGGTCCTCGGGCTCTTGAGCACATCGTGGATGCGACTCTTTCGCTGGAAGGCGATCCGCATACATCGCTGCGACTCCTGCGTTCGGTCAAGAATCGCTACGGATCCCTTGAGGTCGCGGCCTTCGAGCAGACTGACACTGGCATGCAGGAAGTGCTCGATCCCAGCATGCTCTTTCGCGGCCACCGCGATACCCCTGTTCCAGGCACCTGCATCACGGTCACGGTCGAGGGCAATCGCGCATTGGCTGCGGAGGTGCAGGCGCTGGTCGCAGCGACCACCAATCCGAACCCACGCAGAGGTGTGTCGGGATTGGACAGCTCCCGCATGGCCATGCTGATCGCCGTCGCCGAACGCACGGCCAGTCTGCGGCTGTTCGACAAGGATGTCTTCCTTGCCACCATCGGCGGCATGCGCCTGTCAGATCCCGGCAGCGATCTGGCTGTCTGCCTGGCAATCGTCTCGGCAACACATGAGCACGCCATCGCCCTTGATCTCGCGGCCATTGGCGAAGTGACGCTCTCGGGCGATGTCCGTCCAGTTCCGCACATGACTGAACGCGTCAGCGAAGCAGCGCGTTTGGGATTTCGTCGACTGCTGGTGCCAGTGGGCACCAAGATTCGCGGACGCGATGGCGAACTTGAGCTTGTTGAAGTACCCACGCTTGCAAAGGCCATTGCGGCTCTGCAGTCAGCGCCAAGCCGCTAGTTCTTGGCGGTCAGCGCAAAGGGTGTCTTGTCGCTTTGGACAAGATCATTGCTGCCGGTCACGTCGTAGGAACCAGCCTTGGCAACAGCACCCTGCTTGTCGCAGTCTTCGCTGGACACGCGTCCATCCCATGTGATGCTCGATGCAACTTTCTCACCGGCTTCCAGCACTGAGAGCTTGGTTGTCTTGCTGGCGTTGCAGGCATCACTGGACCACACCGGGAATCCGCCGGTGGTGATCGTCAGTGCATTTGCCTTAGGACCGATGTCGCGCGTGCAGGCGAAGCTGCCGATGTTTTGAATGGTCAAGGTCAGACGCGGAGTGGCTCCGACGGGATAGGTCGAGGAGTCAGTTGTCGCCGAGACGCCGATGCTGTTGTCCGCACAGAGGTTTGTCGGATCCGGTGCCACGGTGGAAGTGGAACTTGGCGCCGGCGTTGCGCTTGTCGATGGCGTTGCACTCGGCGAACTGCTGACTCCGGGATTGGCAGTGGCGTCCGAACTTGAGCGGCCAGCAACCAGCCACCACAGGGCTGCGAGCACGGTGAGAGCGACCAGCACCACCGCGATTCGGCGCACCCAGTAGACCGATGGCGGTTCTGGTCCCCTTGGTGTCATGACTGCGCTCACGATGGACACGTTAGTCGCAGGGCTTGGAAGTCATGCGACGATCCACCCGTGGCGCGAACATCAGTGGAAGTCAGTCGCGTGATTCGCTGGTTTGAGAAGAACGCACGGCCATTGCCATGGCGCGATTCGGAAGTCTCGCCTTGGGGAATCCTGGTCAGCGAGTTCATGCTGCAGCAGACCCAAGTCGATCGCGTGATTCCCAAATGGCAGCAGTGGATGCAGACCTGGCCAACAGCGGGTCACCTCGCCAGGGCACCCATCGCTGAAGTGCTGCGCGCCTGGCAGGGCTTGGGATATCCGCGCCGGGCAATCCGTCTGCATGCCACCGCACAGATGATCGTGGACCAGTGGCATGGCCAAGTGCCCAGCGAGGAGTCAGCGTTGCTCAGCCTGCCCGGGATTGGGCACTACACCGCTGCGGCAATCAGTGCCTTCGCCTTCGGCCAGCCAAGCGTGGTCCTGGATACCAACATCCGTCGCGTCATCGCACGGGCATGGGGTGGGCAGGCTGCAGTTCCTTCACATCTGACCAATGCCGAACGACTGCTCGCGTCGAGTTTGGTTGCTGAGAGGACTGGCGCACGGTGGTCAGCGGCAGTCATGGAGCTTGGCGCGCTCGTGTGCACAGCTCGAGCCCCCAGGTGCAATGCCTGCCCGCTTGCAGACTCCTGCGCATGGCTTGCCGCTGGGCTCCCCCAGAACGGCCCTGCGGCTCGCAAGCAGGCCAGCTTTGTGGGCAGTGACCGCCAAGCGCGCGGAGTGCTGCTGAAGGCAGTGGGTGCTGGTGCATCAGGCAGCGCAATTGAAGCTGCTTGGCCCAGTGATGAACAGCGCGAACGCGCCTTGGCCGGTCTGCTCGCAGACGGCCTGGTAGCGCGCACCCTGGAGGGGTACGCGCTACCAACGAATTAACCGGCCGTCTCGACTGGTGGCATGTCCGGGAGCACGACGCGCGGAGTGGAAGTGAAGGTCAGCTCGCGCTCGTCACCCTCGCCTTCAACATCCACCACGACGATGTTGCCCGGCTTGAGATCTCCGAAGAGCATCTTCTCGCTGAGTGGATCCTCGATATCGCGCTGAATTGCCCGACGCAGCGGGCGCGCACCGAGTTGGGAGTCGTATCCCCGCTCGGCAACCAGAGCCTTTGCAGCAGTGGTCAGCTCGATGTCGATGTCCTTGTCCGCAAGACGCTTCTCAAGGCTGGCGATCATGAGATCGACAATCTCCACGATCTCCAGCTCGGTGAGCTGGTGGAAGACGATGACGTCATCGATGCGGTTGAGGAACTCAGGGCGGAAGTGCTGCTTGAGTTCCTGCTGCACCTTCGCCTTCATCCGCTCATAGCCGGTCTCGCCCTCGTTCTCTGGAGCGAAGCCGAGCAGCACACCTTGGGAGACATCGCGACTGCCGAGGTTGGTGGTCATGATGATCACCGTGTTCTTGAAGTCCACCGCACGACCCTGTGCGTCAGTGAGGCGTCCTTCTTCCAGCACCTGCAGCAGCGAGTTGAAGATGTCGGGGTGTGCCTTCTCGATTTCGTCGAAGAGCACAACAGAGAAGGGCTTGCGGCGCACCTTCTCGGTGAGCTGACCGCCCTCTTCGTATCCGACATAGCCGGGAGGCGAACCGAACAAGCGGGAGGCAGTGTGGCGCTCTGAGTACTCACTCATGTCCAGAGAGATCAGCGCATCCTCATCGCCAAACAGGAACTCGGCCAGGGCCTTGCTCAGTTCAGTTTTGCCAACACCTGATGGCCCGGCAAAGATGAACGAACCCGACGGACGCTTGGGATCCTTCAGGCCCGCGCGCGTACGGCGGATCGACTTCGACAGCGCCTTGACCGCCTGGCTCTGACCGATGACCCGCTTGTGCAGTTCATCCTCCATGCGCAGCAGTCGGGCCAGATCGTCTTCGGTCAGATCGGTGACCGGAATGCCAGTCATGAGTGCCAGGACCTCACCGATCAGGCGCTCATCGACCTCGGCGACGACATCAAGGTCGCCAGCCTTCCATTCCTTCTCACGCTGCGCCTTGTCAGCGATCAGGTTCTTCTCGTCATCGCGAAGGGAAGCCGCCTTCTCGAAATCCTGCGCATCGATGGCCGATTCCTTCTCGCGACGGACCACCGCAATGCGATCGTCGAATTCGCGAAGATCTGGTGGTGCGGTCATCCGACGGATGCGCAGACGTGAGCCTGCCTCATCGATCAGGTCGATGGCCTTGTCAGGCAGTTGACG
>JAUSQD010000061.1 GCA_030652695.1 Actinomycetota bacterium | reverse complement strand
AAGACTGCAGTGAAGCGCGTTGCAAAGAAGGCTCCGGTTCGCAAGTCCGCAGCAAAGCGCACCGTCAAGTAGGCAGTCAAGAAGACTGCGGCGAAGCGCACCGTCAAGAAGGCAGTCAAGAAGACCGCCGTGAAGCGTGTTGCAAAGAAGGCTCCGGTTCGCAAGGACGCAGTCAAGAAGGCAGTCAAGAAGGCTCCGGCCCGCAAGACTGCAGTGAAGCGCGTTGCAAAGAAGGCTCCAGCCCGCAAGGCTGCTCGCTAGATTCAACCGCTCGAACGTCAATGTGGCCCGCACCTTCTGGTGCGGGCCACATTGTTGTGTTTCGGCAGTGCGGTTAGTCGTCATCTCCATCAAAGGCAGCATTGCGATCGCGCGCAGTGAGCATGGCCGCATCGGCATCGGCCTCAGTTGCATATGGACCCATGCGTTCGGCGTTCGCGCAGCCATCTTCAGGTTCCACCTGTTGATGCACGAGACAGAAGTACCAAGCCATGACAGTTCCCTTCTTCGATGGATCTGAACCTAGACTGCTCCCTATGACCACGCTCACCCCACCCGCGGAAGTTCGCCCGGGTCGTCTCTCATCAAAGAGATCTGTCCCATCGAGCATTGTGCGACCTGAATACGTGGGCAAGCCTGGGCCGGCTGCCTTCACAGGTACAGAGGTCAAGGACGCAGAGACGATCGAGCTCATGCGAATCTCAGGCCACCTCGGCGCCCAGACTCTCGCTGAAGTCGGCCGCCACGTTCGCCCCGGCATCACCACTGATGCACTGGACGCGATTGCGCACGAATTCATCTGCGATCACGGTGCCTATCCGTCGCCACTTGAATACAAGGGATTCCCCAAGTCGATTTGCACATCCGTGAATGAAGTCATCTGCCATGGCATTCCGGATTCGACCGAACTACGCGAGGGCGACATCTGCAACATCGATGTGACGGTCTTCATTGGTGGCGTTCACGGCGATACGAACGCGACATTTCCGGTCGGCGAAGTCTCGCAAGAGGCGTCACTCCTGATTGAACGCACACACGAAGCCATGAATCGTGCCATCAAGGCCGTCGCACCTGGCCGACCCATCAATGTCATTGGGCGCGTCATCGAAAGCTACGCCAAGAGATTTGGCTACGGCGTGATCCGCGACTTCACCGGACACGGCATCGGCAC
Organism: Actinomycetota bacterium; assembly: GCA_030652695.1. Lineage (GTDB taxonomy): Bacteria > Actinomycetota > Actinomycetes > S36-B12 > S36-B12 > UBA11398. Next base: position 4,987 of record JAUSQD010000061.1, on the reverse strand, counting down.
CACCTTCCATTCGGGCCTGGTGATTCCGCATTACGACGACCCCAATGCCGATCTGATCATGGTCCCTGGCATGACCTTCACCATTGAGCCGATGATTGCTCTTGGGACATACGACTACGAGATCTGGAACGATGGGTGGACCGTAGTCACTGCGGATCGAAAGTTCACTGCCCAGTTCGAGCACACTGTCCTTGTCACAAATGACGGAGTAGAGGTACTGACTACATGACGAGCATCTCGACTATTCCGACCAATCCCTGGCCAGCTGTGACTAACCCCTGGCCAGCAGATGTGCACACTCTTGCCATTGATATCGGCGGCACTGGATTTAAGGCCTCGGTCCTTGATGAAAAAGGCGCGATGGTGGTCGAAGAGGTTCGGGTTGCCACCCCATATCCCTGCACGCCTGAGACCTTCCTTTCCACAATCCTGGAACTGGTCAAGCCACTGCCTCCTGCGCATCGAGTGACCGTGGGGTTCCCAGGGTTGGTGCGCAATGGCGTCGTGCACGAAGTTCCATCGCTTTCGCGTCGTGTGCGCAATGGCGAACGAGACGAAACTCTTGCGAAAGCCTGGAGTGGCTACGACCTTCGCACCGCAATCGCCAACACGATGAGCCTGCCGACAAAGGTCGCCAATGATGCAGACGTCCAGGGCTGCGCAGTAGCAAAGGGCTCGGGTCTGGAATTCGTCCTGACTCTTGGCACCGGCGTTGGCACCTCGCTGTTTCAGGATGGACAACTCCTCCCCCATCTGGAGCTGTCGCACGGTCCCTTCGATGACACGATGACTACTGACATTGCCCTTGGTGACTTCCAGCTTCGCCATGTAGGTGTGGAGACGTGGCTCATTCGCGTGCGAAAGGCGATTGCCTACTTCGACGCGATGCTGATCTTCGATCACCTCTACATCGGGGGCGGTAATGCGCGCCTGCTTTCTCGGGATGACATCGGACCCAAGGGCTCCCTGGTCTCCAATGAGAACGGGATCCTTGGTGGTATCCGAATCTGGGAGCTCGACGCCTAGCCTGCGGCAATTGACCGGTGTATGAAGTTTCGATTTCAACTAATTCGGCGTATCATGAGGAAATGACCCAATGGCTCTCTGCAGCACAGCAGCAGTCGTGGCGTGCCTGGCTCTCGGCCAGCACGCTGTTGCCTGAAGCGCTCGGGCGCGACCTTCAGTGCGAAAGCGGACTGACCCTGCCTGACTACGAGATCCTCGTGCGTCTCTCAGAATCTCCGGATCGACGGATCCGCATGAGTGATCTGGCTGAGCGAACTCTGGCCTCCAGAAGCCGGCTGTCCCACCAGGTGGATCGGATGGAGAAGGCGGGGCTGGTGAGTCGTGAATCCTGTGCCGATGACCGCCGTGGATCCTTTGCCGTACTGACCGACAAAGGCTGGGAAATACTGGTCGCGGCGGCTCCTGCGCATGTCAACAGCGTGCGCACTCATCTGGTCGATGTCCTTTCGCCAGAGGAGTTTGAAGCCCTGGGACGCATGTGCGCCAAGGTGAACGAACACCTGCAAACACTGTCACACTGATCACTAGACTCCTCCGGTGATCAATTTCGAGACCTCCTACACCGCCCGCATCCGAACCACCCCAGAAGTCCATGCCTCGGGAGCTCTCACGCATGCCGTGAACTCCCTTGAAGGCGTCGTGACCGGTATGGATGTTGTGGTTCCAGGCCACGCACATGTCGAGCTCGAACTGACCTGCCTGCTTGGTGGCGATGATGCCGCTGACCGGCTCGCAGCAGCCCTGTCTGCTGTCCCCGAGTGCGAGGTTGCCCATGTCAGCGATTCTGTTCTGCTCATCCACGCGGGCGGAAAGCTGGAGGTCCAGGCCACTGTCCCGATGAGCAACCGCGTTGAGCTTGCCCGTGCGTACACCCCCGGTGTGGCCCGCGTCTGTCTGGCCATCGCAGCAGAGCCGGCCCTGGCCCGTGAGCTCACAATCAAGCGCAACACCGTTGCTGTGGTGACTGACGGATCCGCAGTGCTTGGGCTCGGAAACCTCGGCCCAGAGGCCTCAATGCCCGTCATGGAAGGCAAGGCCGCGCTCTTCAAGCGCTTCGCCAACATCGACGCTTGGCCGATCGCACTGGCGACAAACGATGTCGATGAAATTGTGCGGGCCGTGCAATTGATTGCCCCCGGCTTTGGCGGCATCAATCTTGAAGACATCTCAGCCCCACGCTGCTTCGAGGTGGAGCGCCGTCTGCGCGAAACCCTGGATATCCCAGTCATGCACGACGATCAGCACGGAACTGCGGTCGTAGTCCTTGCTGCGCTTCGCAATGCTGCCCGCTTGGTCAAGAAGGATCTCAGCAAGCTGCGCATCGTGATGGTCGGCGCTGGCGCAGCCGGCGCAGCGGTGGCTCACCTGCTGATGAAGGCAGGCGTGACTGACATCGTGCTGTTTGACTCCAAAGGCCCCCTGCACATGGATCGTGAATTCAGCGATGCAGACAAGAAGGACCTCGCAAGCCGCACCAACCCACGCAATGTGACGAGCAGCCTCTCAGATGCCATGGTCGATTCCGATGTCTTCATCGGCGTCTCCCAGCCTGGCATGATCACTGCCGATGACGTCTCTCGGATGGCCAAGGATGCGATCGTGTTCGCACTGGCCAACCCGATTCCAGAAATCGATCCGCTTGAGGCTCACAAGTACGCAGCAGTGGTAGCAACCGGTCGCAGTGACTACCCGAATCAGATCAACAACGTCTTGGCATTCCCTGGCATCTTCCGCGGAATGCTTGACAGTGGCGCACACGTCATCACCGATGAGGTGCTCGTTGCTGCGGCAAATGCGATTGCCGATGTTGTCACCGAAGATCAACTCGCGCCCGGTTACATCATTCCGAGCGTGTTTGACGAGCATGTTGCACCTGCTGTGGCAGCCGCTGTGGCTGCTGCTGCGAATCCGAGCTAGCAGCCGCTTCGGGTAACTCCGGCGTTATGGAATCGCTGGAGTGAACACGGGAACGACATAATCGCCGCCAGGCAATTGCTCGAACACCACCTGCATTCGCATGTCGCACACGATTGCTGAAGTTTCGATGCCGACGATCCGCGCCGGCAGTCGCAAGCCCTGCTGCTCATCAAGCTCAATCAAGCCCACGGCATACGGCAGGTTCTCGGTGTACCCAGATATCGCTGGATGGTGCTGGATGATGAATGAATACAAACTGCCCGTGCCAAGCACCGGCTCAAAGGCCGTAGGTCCAGCACACTCCCGGCAGCGTTCCAGCGGTGGCATGTGCCACAGCCCGCAGAGTTGACATCGACACATCGCCAGTCGGCCTTCTGCTGTGGCCTGCCAGAAGCCAAGGGTGTCGGCATCCGGTGAGGGTTGCGGTGGGTACATCGCGGTATCGGTCACAACTGGCTCGTCCCGTAGACCAAGGCTCCGCCAAACGGTCCAGCTCCAGAAGTGACCAACGCGGTCTGCGCTCCGGGCACCTGTCGATTGTCCGCATCACCACGCAGCTGCAGCACCGCCTCGTAGTGGTGGTTCATGCCGTGGATGTAGCCCTCCGACAGGAGGCCGCCGTGAGGATTGACGACCACATCTCCACCGTAGGTCGCCCGACCCTCGCGGAAGTAGTCGCCTACTTCCCCCTTGCTGCAGAAGCCAAAGTCCTCGAACGTAGCCATCACCGTGAACGTGAAGCAGTCGTACATACACGCCACATCGATGTCCTTGGCTTCAAGTCCGGTGCGCGCCCACAACTTGGGAGCCGTGTCGCGCGAGAACATCGTGGTCATGTCATCCCATTGATATGGGGATCCGGCAAATCTGTTCGCATCCGCAGCACCCAGGATGTACACCGGCTTGTGTGGCAGATCCTTTGCCCGTTCCGCCGAGACGATCACAATCGCCACCGCGCCATCAACTTCATACGTGCAGTCAAAGAGTCGGAATGGATCGCAGATCCAGCGGCTTGCCATGTAGTCATCAATGGTGATCAAGTCGCGTCCGATGGCATGCGGATTTGCCGCCGCGTGAGCTCGCTGCTGAATGGCGATGGCTCCGAGATCCTCACACGTGGATCCGTACTCGAATTGATGACGACGCGCGTACATCGAGAACCATTGCGGCGGGACCATGTAGCCATGTGGTGCGGCGAACTGGCCTTCGCCCTCAGCTTGAATGGTGCCGAAGGCCTTCCCGTATCTGGTGTCGGATCCCAGGACGCGGTACGCCACCACCACATCCGCCTGTCCGGAGAGCACCGCAGTAGCTGCGCTGGTCACGGTGGTGGTGACGATATTGCCACCACCAGCGATGCTGAGGGACCAGCCGAGGTCTTCGACCCCGATGGCATGGGCGACCTGACTTGGCCCCGCCGAGCCATTGGTGCCAAAGCAGGTCATCCCATCAACATCGGCAGGAGTGAGTCCACAGTCAGCGAGCGCATCCCTTGCGGCCTCAGCAGCCATAGCCAAGGTGGTCCGGCCAGATTTGCGCACGTACTTCGTGCGTCCGATCCCGACCACCGCTGCCTCTTGCAGCATTCGATTCATGTCTGGCTCCCTTGCAGAAGAGCTCGTGCCTAGGCCTACTGCAGTTGAATGTAAGCGCGAGCTGCTTTGGGTGTCTGGCTATTGGCCGAAAACCCGTGGGAAGGTGAGCCATGGCGATGTTCACAGTCGTGAGAGTGCGCAAGGAGTGGTCTGCTGATCGGAGCCATCGCCATATTGAAGGTGTGCTGACCGCGGCCAATGTCTACTACGACTGCCAACAGGTCGTAGCGAGCATTGATGCTGGGAACATCTGGAACACCAGCCTCGATGGATACTCAGCAAGAATCACGACTCTGGGCTACTGTCCGGTCCCCTCGTGCCTGGCAAAGCCCTATCTCAAGACGCATCCGGACAGCTGGGACCTGGACAATCTGGAGAACCTGCCCGAAGGCTAGGGCTGAGACTTGGGTGGACGAGCTGGCCTGTAAGCCGGGTTCTGTCTCGGCAAG
>JAUSQD010000058.1 GCA_030652695.1 Actinomycetota bacterium | reverse complement strand
CTGGTGGGCTTCCTGAACAACGCCATTCGCGCCAAGGAGCTCTTCAAGCTCGACCGCGATTACGTCATCATGGACGGTGAGATTCTCATCGTTGACGAGCACACCGGCCGCATTCTTGCCGGACGGCGCTACAACGAGGGACTGCATCAATCCCTGGAGGCAAAGGAAGGTGTCGAGGTCAAGGCCGAGAACCAGACCCTGGCCACCGTCACCTTGCAGAACTTCTTCCGCCTGTACGGCCAACTCTCGGGCATGACAGGCACGGCGATGACTGAGGCCGCTGAGTTCTCACAGATTTACAACCTCGGAGTGGTGCCGATCCCCACCAATCGCGACATGATCCGCATCGACAGCGCCGATGTCATCTACCGCACCAACGAAGCCAAGCTTCAGGCAGTTGTCGGCGACATCGTCGAGCGTCATGCAAGCGGACAGCCGGTTCTGGTGGGTACGACCTCGGTGGAGAAATCCGAGAACCTCAGCAAGCTGCTCAAGCAAAACGGAGTTCCCCATGAGGTGCTCAACGCCAAGCACCACGATCGCGAGGCGCACATCGTGGCGCAGGCAGGTCGCAAGGGCGCGGTGACGGTCTCCACCAACATGGCTGGCCGTGGCACCGACATCATGCTGGGCGGCAATCCTGACTTCATGGCCGCCGCAGCGCTGACTCAGCGTGGGATTTCCATCGTGGACGACCCTGAGGCATATGAAGCTGCATGGGGTGGTGCACTTGAGCAAGCGCGTGCTGCCGTATCGGCTGAGCATGATCAAGTGATCGCCGCAGGTGGTCTCTATGTGCTCGGCACCGAGCGCCACGAGTCCCGAAGGATCGACAATCAGCTGCGAGGCCGATCAGGGCGCCAAGGCGATCCAGGCGCATCGCAGTTCTACCTGTCCCTTGAAGACGACCTCATGCGCCTGTTCAAAGCAGACATGGTCGATTCCTTCCTGCGTCGATTCAATGTGCCCGACGATGTGCCGATCGAGGCCAGCATGGTCTCCAATGCCATTCGGTCGGCTCAGTCGCAGGTGGAAGCCCGCAACTTCGAGATTCGCAAGGATGTTCTGAAGTACGACGATGTCCTCAATAGGCAGCGCCTTGTGGTCTATGCCGAACGCCGCAGAGTGCTCGAAGGCGAGGACATCGAAGAGCAGGTGCGAAGTTTCATCGCCGATACGGTTGAAAGCTATGTGCGAGGAGCGACCGGCACTGGTTACCCGGAGGATTGGGATCTGGACCAGCTCTGGACGGCATTGAAGACTCTCTACCCAATCCAGTTGACCATTGCTGAACTTGAAGAAGTCAGCGGTGGCAGTCGCTCGGGTCTTACGAGCGACTTCTTGCTGCGTGAGCTGCTCGACGATGCACAGAGCGCCTATGACGAGCGCGAAGCAGCACTTGGTGAAGAGGTCACGCGTGAGCTTGAGCGTCGTGTGATCTTGTCCGTGCTCGATCGCAAGTGGCGTGAACATCTGTATGAGATGGACTATCTGCGCGATGGCATTGGTCTGCGCGCGATGGCTCAGCGTGACCCGCTCATTGAATACCAGCGCGAAGGCTTTGATCTCTTCAACGCCATGATGGACGGCATCAAGGAAGAGACTGTGGGCTACCTGTTCAATGTGCAGGTCGAGGTTGAAGCTGGCGAGGATGTCCTGATCGAGCTGGGCGACGGCGCTGAAGTGGTCACGGCGGAGTTGGCGCCTGAGGTCATCGTTGCGGGCTTGGCTCCTTCGCGCCCCGCGCATCTTGAGTACTCAGCCCCGGGTGAATCTGGTGAAGTCGTGCACGAGTCAGTTGACTCCGACGTCGAGATGGACATTGACCCCAATGCCAGTCGCGCAGATCGGCGTCGTGCCGAGCGAGCCAATCGCAAGCGTCGAGGCTGATCAACCCAACTCAATGGCAGTGACCTGCCACGAGTCACCGATGGCTTCAAAGCGCATCGCAACTGCCCGTCCTCGACCGTCTCCGACGAGTACAGCGGAAGTCTCGGCAACTCCAGGAGCCACGGGGCACACCCGGATCGCTCGCACCTGTTGAAGAGATCGCATTGCTGATCTGGCATTGCGACCGTGTACGGCGCTTGGATGACGTCGGGCGGCATTGCCTCGTGCCGCAAGGATCGCCAACTGGCGCTTCTCCACCCATCTTGTGAGTTGCTGCGCTGGTCGATCCCCGCATGCGACTTCGGCGATGGCGCGCGCCATCCGGGCGACCCAGATTGGCGGCGGGATGGGGGGACCACCCGGCATTGTTGCCGGTCCATTGGTCGGATGCGCAGTGGCGGGAGTGTCACAGACCAGTCGCAGGTGACGAGGAACCTGCGGCACTGCGGGCACGCCCGGTGCGATCTCCCAGACAAGTGCCAAGGTGAGCTGCTCAACGTCAGCTTCTGCTGAAGCGAGCACGGGTGCGGGCAGACGATCCAACAGCGTGGACACGGCGGGCTCCTTGCCGGTCAGGCGCGGTCGGGGGTTCGCGGTTTCAATTGATGGCGATTGCTTGCGTTCAGTTGTGTTTGGTGATGGTTGCATTGACTGAACTATGGATTCAACACAAATGAGCACTTGTGGATGAGCAGAGGTAGCTGTGGATGGCTGACTTGCCAAACTGCTGGATGCTTCTTGATTGTTCATGACTGTGGGATTCCTCAGTCGAAGAGCAGCCAAACCTGCCATCCCGTTTCCTTGCACAACCCGAACAATTGCGCCCGCCAACCAGCGCCTTGATCAGCTGTGGGACGCAGCCGAAGCCAGTTTGCACACTGAGTGGGCAGCGGATGTCCTGGCTGAAGCATCGGCAATCGCTGAGGCAGAGCGCTCTCGCACCCGTGTAGTCGATGGGCTCGTCGTCGGTTCTGCAGGTGTGTGTGCGGACTGCGCCGGTGGATTCTCCGTCTGTGGAGAAGTGCGGCAAGTCGGACGCGACATGCTCGTGCTTGGAGAAGATGGGCATCTGGTGACGGGCATTGCGCTCTCGGCACTGCTCAGAGTCTCCGGAGTGCAGCACCGTCTTCCTTCTGAGCTTCCTGCGCAGTCGGCACCGCTCACCTGGAAGCAGTGGTTGCGGTCGATTGACGGCCAAGTCCAGGTGCGCATGTCTGATGGGTGGTCCAGCAAGGGACTCGTGCGTTATGTGGGTTCGGACTTCTTGCGCGTCGTTGATGATCGTGGCTTCGAGCTGGACCTCCTGCTCAGCGCACTGAGCTGTGTTACTGCGATGAGAACGAATCTGCCTGACTGAACGGATGCTGTGCCAGGAACTGGTGCGTTTGCTCGTACATGCGACTGATGTACTCCTCAAGCATGTGCTGCTCTACCCGCCACTGTCCACGCCCACCAATCTTGATTGCTGGCAACTCACCGTTGCGTACCAAGGCATAGGCCTGCGACGCCGAGATATTCAGCAGTTCGGCGACATCTGCCAAGGTGAGAAATCGCGGCTGTGGGTGTGACACCGACGCATTGTGCATCGTGTTGGGGAGTCCTGCGCGCTTGTCCACAAGCACGTATCCGGAAATCGCGGCTGTGGACAGTGATTGGTATGTCAGACCTCCTCGGGTGATGGTTGCCCATCAGTGCAGAGGTGAAGTGGGTGCAGGCATGTCAGGTTCACGCGGTGTGCGGGCATCCAAGAGGAGCGCGCGGTGGACGGACATGCGACTGTGGCTTGGGCTTGTCCTGATTCTCGGCTCGATGTTTGCGGGCGCGTATCTGCTCTCCGCCGGCGAACAGACCATCACCGTGTGGCGTGCTGCAGCCAACCTCGCAGTTGGCGATGCACCCGTGGTTGAGCCGATTTCCGTGCGATTGGATGACTCGGCGCTCGCGTACATTCCAGCTTCCTCCCCGCCATTGGGACGCATGCGCGTGCCAGTTGCCGTGGGAGCCCTGCTGCCTGCGGCTGCTGTAGGCGCGGGTGAACCGGCAACCGGCCGACTGATCACAGTTGCGGTTGATTCACTGCATGCCCCGGTGGGGCTGGATGCCGGAGACGTGGTGGATGTGTGGGTCACAGCAGGTGATGCGAACGAGTCCTCCACGCCAGCCTTGATTCTCGCGCAGGCTCACGTGCAGGCTGTTGATCGCGACAATCTGGGCGTCGGAGGAGAAATCCCTGTGGTGCTGGCGATTGATCGCGAGCGGGTGGCGCCGATCATCGCTGCGTCCAGCGGCAAGATCTCGCTCGTTGAGGTGCCGTTCGCGGCGCAAAGCTCTGGCGCGGACGATCGATCGTGACTCAGTTCGCCTGCATTTTGGCGGCGCCTGATCTAGCCATTGAATCTGACTTGGTGGGGCAGGCCGCGGCATACGAGCTGCGCATTGTTCGACGTTGTCTTGATGCGGCAGACCTGCTTGCAGTAGCTGCGCTCGACACAAGCCTGGCAATAGCGGTGAGCCCCGGCTTGGCTCGGCTGACGCGAGATCTGGTGGCAAGGCTGGGCTTGGAACGCATGGTCGTTGGGCTTGCGCATGACGAAGACAGCGCTCAGCAACTTCGCAACCTAGGCATATCGCTGATCGTCCCTGTCCGCTCGGCGGCGCAGACTCTTGCAGATCTGTGTGCGGAGCTGCGGGGCACTCATCAGTTGCCGACGCGACCCGAGCAATTGGGTGTGTGGTCCACTGGCGCCTGGGCAGCTTCGCCTTCTGTCGATCTTCCGCGCAAGGCTTCGCTTCCAAGTCCCAAGGCCGCAGGAAGACCGCGACCATCTGGCGGAGTGATCTCAGTCTGGGGTGCTCCCGGGTCTCCGGGTCGCACGAGTGCCACCTTGCTGCTCGGGCGACTCTTGGCAACAGGCACCAGAACGGTCTGTGTGATCGACGCCGATACGACTGCGCCGTCGCTGCTGCAACTGCTGGACATTGCTGAGAACGCCAGCAGCGTTGTGGTGGCCTGCCGCTTCGCCGAACGCGAACCATTGACCATCGAAAGACTTCGGCAGACAGTCCACTGCGTTGATCGCTCCTTTTATGCCCTTGGCGGCATCACAAGTCCGGAGCAGTGGGGTGATATTCGTGCCTCAGCCTTGCAATCAGTTCTGGCGACAAGCCGAGAAGCCTTTGATCTCACCATCGTTGATGTCGGGTCTGGACTTGAACGCAGCGAGCCGACCGACATCCTGTCAGCCCAGCGGTTCTCGGCAGCCAGCGCGGCGATCGTCTCTTCAGATGTCCTGCTCGGTGTTGCTCGGGCAAGTGATCTTGGAATCTCCCGCTTCCTCCAGCATGCCCCCGTTGGCTTCAACGGCGCATCGGCGGCCAAGGCTGTCGCGGTCACTCCATCAGGGAGCGCAGTCTCGTCTGCTGAAGCCATAGCCACACTCCGCGACTACGGATTGCAGCTCCCGATCTTCGAGCTACCCGATTATGCGATCGAGGACATCACTGCGGCTCGCACGCAAAACATGCACAGGAAGCGCAAGTGGCGCCGAGCGGGCGGAATTCAGATGCTGCAGCAGTGGGTTCTGGATGCCGTCGCTGGCTCTTTGCCTGCTCACGGAGATGGCAGCACTACAACCTTGGTACCGACGCGAGCGAACTTGTAGACCGCCTTCGCGGCCTCTTCAGAGAGTCGTACGCAACCACCACTGGCAATCGGAAGTCCAAGCTGCTTGACCGAGTGCATCATCGTGCCGTCGTAGTAGCGGGGGATGGCATGCAGCCCAATCGGCGACTTGGTGTCAGGCCCGTAGGTGAATCGCACCATGTGGTTGAAGGTGACCTTTGAATTGGGATTGAACGCCTTCTTGGACTTGGAGAAGACCTTGTAGACCCCTGCAGCTGGACGATCCCATCGACCGACAACTGGAAAGCGCGCGACGACTTCGTCTGCTGCATTGATCAGCCACACGGTCATCAAGGCCTTGTCATAGACCACTCTCTTCATGCCTGCGTGCTTGAGATCGCTCGGATACGCCGGCACTCGTTTGGCCTTTTTTGTGCGGGTGGCTGGCTTGGGTGGGCGGGTGTCCAGCGGGGTGGGTACTGCGGAAGGCGTCGCTGTAGGGGACGGCTCCTGGCTTGCTGTCGGCAAGGGCTCAGTTGTCGCGGCATCCGCGGAGCGCGAGCTCACGATGAGCCAACCGCTGGACACAATCACTGCTACAGCAAGGAGTGCGAGCAGGCCCGATTTGGCTGACCCGATCCTTGATGGCAGGGGGAAGTTCTGCACATACTCGTTGTACAGGAGGCGACGCGAGAATCAGTGTTGCCGCACGGGTGAGTCGGCTAGATCGATTGCGAGCCCTTGAGAATCCACTGCCTGGCGAATTCCTCTTCCTTGCGCAGGTAGCGCTCGGTTTGCTCCAGTGCCAGTCGCTCGACCTTGCCACCAACAAAGGGCACTGCTGCTTTGATCTCTCCGGCAGTGACCACAGTGGTGTGGCTTCCATCAAAGGTCATCTGCACTGTGCCCTTGAAAGTCAGCGGTGCACTGAACTGGACTTCAAAGCGTCCATCGCAAGAGTGCTCGTTGGCCAAGCCCCACATTTGATGCTCAGTGATCGTCAGGGTGTCGCCCACGATCGACTTGGCGTATGAGGGCATCTCTGCTGGCAGGGTGCGGACAATCACGAGATCGACAGAACTGTCAGCGCCATCCTCCCTAGTGTGGGTCACCGTGAGAGCACCGGTGGCCTTGGCTCGGGCTGCGATGTAGTCCGGATCGCAGACCATTGTCAGCACTTGGGCTGGATCCGCCGGATAGACCTGAGCGAATTGCAGTTGGGTACCCACGCGACATCCCTCCCTTTCTCCAGTTAGCGTAGACGGGTGACTGATGTCGTGACGGCGGTGATCGATGCTCTTGGCAATGAGGCGCATCAGTCGCAACAGATTCTGGCGCGCAAGGTCTTTCGATATGTCTCGTGGGATGACGTCAGTGGATTCACGCCAACGGTCCTGCTTCGGCAGCTCGATGAGTTCGCATCGGTGGCCGATGAACGGCCTCATGGGCGACCCAATGTTGAGGTGCATGATCTTGAAGGCTCCGAGATTGCCTTGGCAACCATCGTGGTCGATGACATGCCCTTCCTTGTTGATTCCCTGGCCGGTGCCCTTCAGGTTGAAGGGCGCAACCCACGGCTGATCCTGCATCCGCAGTTGATCGTTCGGCGCGATGATGAAGGACGTTTGACGGAGATCTTCGATCTGGAAACCGATGATCCCAGGCCTGAGGGAACCACAGTCGAGGCCTGGATCCAGATCCAGATGGAACGCAATTACCTGAGCGATGACAATCGGCAGACCGCTGATCACCTTCGCAGAATCCTGCGCGATGTTCAGGCAGCGATTCAGGACTGGCCCCTGATGCGCGAGCAGGCCAAGGCACTTGCGGCTGAGTTGGATCAGACAGTCAATCCCGGCTGGTCGGCCGAAGAGGTGTGCGAGAGCGCTGCGCTGCTTCGCTGGATGGCCGACGAGCACTTCCTGTTCGTGGGCTACAAGGAGTACGCGCTGTACAGCGATGGGCAAGGCGATGGGCTCAGGCCGATTGCCGGGACCGCTCTTGGTGTGCTGCGTGCAGCAGATGCCGCCAGTGGGGCAGAGGTGGATGAGCCGTGGGTTCGTCTCTCAGCATTGGCCCAACAGCATGCACACGATCGCGTTCCGCTTGTGCTGACCAAGGCCAATTCGCGATCAACCGTGCATCGATCAAGTTACCTGGACTATGTCGGGGTCAAACTGCTGAATGAGTCCGGTGTTGTCATAGGCGAGCGCCGCTTTCTGGGGCTTTACACCGGCTCTGCATTCACCGAGAGCATCACGTCTATCCCTATTCTGCGCGAGCGCTTCGTGCGAATGCTCGACATCATGGATGTTGCTCCGGACTCGCATACCGCAAGAGACTTGCGCCAGCTGATCGAGACTCTCCCGCGCGATGAGTTCTTCGCGATGCACACCGAGCAACTCGTGGAGCTCGCCAGCGCTGTCATCCATCTGGATGAACGACGTCAGGTCAAGGTGGTCATTCGTCCAGACGACTACGGCCGCTACGCCTCGGCGTTCGTCTACCTCCCGCGCGATCGATACAACACCGATGTGCGCTTGCAGATCGAAGCCATATTGCAGGCTGCATTTGCAGCAGTCTCGGTCGACCACTCAGTGCACGTGACCGAAGCACCGAATGCTCGATTGCACTTCATTCTGCATCTGCGCGAGGGATCGACTCCCGACACGCACGCGATTGCAGAGATTGAGGCGGCGATCGCGGCAGCAGCGCGCACTTGGCTCGACGACTTCACTGCGGAGGTGGTCTCTGTCGTGGGAAGCGAGCGCGCCTCCACCTTTCTCTATCAGTACATCGACGCATTTCCCGAGGGATACAAGGAGCGATACGCCCCTGCTGTAGCCGTCAGCGATGCCATGACGATTGCAAAACTTGATACCGATGAGCTGGCAATTGAAATCTCACGCATGTCTGACTCCGGAGAGCCTGGCGCTGAGCATGAGTCTCGGGTCAGACTGATCCGAGCAGGTGACCCGATGTCGTTGTCGGCTGTGCTCCCGCTCCTCCAGCATCTGGGAGTTGAGGTGCTGGATGAGTATCCATTCGAAATCGAGCGCAAGGGCTTGCACTCTGCGTGGGTCATGGACTTTGGCGTCCGACTGCCGGTTGCTGAGCTGCCCGATACCGAGAGTCTGGATGCCCGGTTCTCCGACGCCCTGCGGGCAGTGTGGAGTGGGAAGGCAGAGTCCGATGACTTCAACGGCCTGGTCGTGCGAGCGGGCTTGCGCTGGGAAGACGTCGTGCTCATTCGGGCGTATGCGCGCTACCTGCGTCAATTGGGAAGCACGTATGGTCAGGATTATCTGCAGCAGACGCTGTTGAACAACACGGCATTCGCCAAGCGGCTGATAGCGATATTTGACTCGCAGTTCCGCCCGGACTTCATCGGTGATCGCGGTGCAGCGAAGGCGGACTTGAGCCAGCGCTTTCTTGCCGAGCTTGACTCAGTGCCATCGCTGGACCATGACCGCATCTTGCGCTCGTTCCTGTCGTTGGTCCTGGGAACACTGCGCACAAGTGCCTTCCTTCCAGGAGCGTTGACTGATGCACGAGCGCTTGCCTTCAAGATCGACTCGCGAAGCATTCAGGACATGCCCTTGCCCAAGCCGTTTGTGGAGATATGGGTGTACTCGCCACGAGTCGAAGGCGTGCACCTGCTCTTTGGTCGGGTTGCTCGGGGCGGGATCCGCTGGAGTGA
>JAUSQD010000051.1 GCA_030652695.1 Actinomycetota bacterium | reverse complement strand
GAGGACATCGCCCGCAAGGTCGGCAAGGACAAGGATCCAGCCACCCGCGAGCTCGTGGGCTGGGCGCATGCTCAGGACACCGTCAATCACCAGCTCATCAAGCGCATCACTGTGGGCATGACCTCGGGTGAGTACCCGGCCATGGCCAGTTCAATGATGCGTCTTGCACATGCTGAGATTCCTCAGCAGAAGCAGGACATGATGTTTGACATCGCAGGCGATCAGGCGGTGACCAGCCTTCCCGAGGGCGACGGCTTCCTGAAGAGCGTGGGCATCTCCTACCTCATGCGCCAGGGCGCAAGCCTTGGTGGCGGTTCCTCTGAGATGAGCCGCAACATGATCTCCGAGCGCGTGCTGATGATGCCTCGTGAATATGCAGCCGATCGCGACGTGCCTTTCAAGGACGTTCGTCGCGGCCGCTAGTTCCACCCTTCCTGTCATTGACCAATGCCCGTAAGGGTGAACAACTTTTGAGGAGTCCGCATGGACCTGGAACTTTCTGAGGACCAGAAGCTTTTCCGCAACACCACCGTGAAGTTCTTGGAGAACGAAGCACCAATCGAAAAGGTGCGCGAGCTGAACAAGTCAGGCGAAGGATTCCCTCGGGATTTCTGGAGTCAGGGCGCTGAGCTCGGCTGGGCAGCGCTGCTTGTTCCTGAAGACCTCGGCGGCGGCAGCATCTCCGGCGACGGTTTCAAGGATCTGGCCATCGTGGCCGAGGAGTTTGGTCGCTTGACCTCACCTGGCCCAATCATCGCCGTCAACGTGGTCATCGCTGGCCTGGTCGAGGGTGCAGCATCGGGCCCGGATCACTCAGGTGAGATCGAAGGACTCATGTCCGGAGAGAGCATCGGAACGTGGGCGGCCTACGAGCCCAACTCCCAATGGGATCCCTTGAACCCGAGCACGACGGCTGCAGCCAACGCTGGCAATTTCGTCATCACCGGTGTCAAGGACCGCATTGAGGTCGGCGCTGACGCCGACGTCTTCCTGGTTTCGGCCAAGACCGACGCCGGGATCGCACTGTTCCTGGTGCCGGCCGATGCAGCAGGCGTCACCGTGGAAAAGGTTGATTCACTCGACTTCGTGCGCCAGTACGCCACGGCTCGCTTCGATGGCGTCACAGTGCCTGCCGAGGCAATGGTCGGCACTGAGGCAACAGCAGCCGAGATCACCGAGCGGATGTTCCAGGTCGCCGTGGCGCTTCAGTGCGCAGAAACCAATGGCGCCATCGACAAGGTCTTCGAATTCACTGTTCAGTGGGCCTTCGATCGCTACTCCTTTGGCCGCCCACTGGCCTCTTACCAGGCGCTGAAGCACCGCTTCTCTGACATGCGCACCTGGCTTGAGTGCTGCATGGCCACGACCGACGCCGCGGTTCAGGCTGTCAATGACCGCGATCCAGAAGCTGGTCGACTGGTCAGTATTGCCAAGGCCTATGTCGGCACCAAGGCAGTGCAGATCGTTCAGGACTGCGTGCAGATGCACGGTGGTCTTGGCGTCACTTGGGAGCACGACATCCACCTGTACCTGCGGCGTGTGATGGTCGATCGCCAGCTCTACGGCACCCCTTCGGATCACAAGCGACGCATCTCAGATCTGATCGGTCTGTAGTCGTCAAGACATCCAATATCGAAAGGCCCCCAGCATTGCTGGGGGCCTTTCGATTGCTATTGGTGCTTGAAAGCTAGGGGATCAGCGAGCGCAGTCCCTCGATGATCCGATTGAGGCCGAACTCGTAGTCGACGTCGGTTGAGTAGGTGCGGTGCCAGAACTCGCTGGTGAGGAGCAGATTCGGATACTCCGCACCGATAGCACTCATCACAGGCAGGTCATCGACGGGAAACATCTTGAGATTGGGATTCTCTCCGCGCAGCCGAACCTGGCGGATCTTTTGGACTGTGCCTGTGGTGTAGGTCGACATCGCCTGGTAGCCGCGCGTGGCGTCCTGAGGGCTCAGGCCTGCGTCCATCAGGATGCCGACTTCCCTGTTCAGTCGCGACATGAAGTATCCGCCGGGAGCGATCATCGACACATGCGTGTACATCACCAGGAAATCGCTGATGACGTCATTTGCCAGAAAAATGCGCCGCATGTCGGTGAAATAGCGACGAAAGTGCTCATCCCACGTCAGTCCTGAGTGGTCGGGCAGGGCCTGGAGGAACTCATCGGACACCTGGGCGAGCATCGCCTGCAGAAGTTCGTCCTTGGTGTGGAAATACCAGTACAGGCTGGTGACGCCAACGCCCAGTCTCTTGGCAAGCTTGGGCATGCTCAGCTCGTCGAGGTTCTCCTCGCGACACAGCCGGAAGGCCTCGGCCAGGATCACCTCTTTATTCAAGGATCCGCGGGGATTGCGTTTGCGCCGCACCGGCACCTCAAGTGGGATCGCCTGAGGATTTGACATCATGTGACGGGATTCTTGCACGTTGCACCCATGCATTGGGTACGTTCAGCACGGCCGGTCCGCCCTGCCTCATTTATGCTAAAGTTATAACTCATTGTGTGATCTGGGTATCCCCACGCAATAGACCCTCAGGGAGTGCACTTTCATGGAGTCAGAGATGGCCATGCGCCTGATTGTTGGGCTCGCGCTCACCATTGGAATCTTGGCTTTCGCAGGTCGACGTCTGCTGTTCCTGGTCAAGCTCGCGCGCAGCGGCAAGCCGGTCACTGGCAGGCTCAGCGATCCCACTGCTCGGGTTCAGGCCGAGACCGTTGAAGTGCTTGGGCAAAGGAAGCTGCTCAAGTGGACTATTCCAGGCATCGCCCATGTGTTCGCCTTCTGGGGCTTCCTGGTTCTGGGCGCCACGATTCTTGAGGTCTATGGAGCTCTGTTCAATCCTGAGTTTGCAATTCCGGTGGTTGGCCGCTGGTCGCTGCTCGGCTTTGCCGAGGATCTGTTCGGGCTGCTGGTGCTCGTGGGCATCGCGATCTTTGCCATTCTGCGCCTGACCAACAAGCCTGAGGTCAAGGGCCGCTACTCACGTTTCTTTGGCTCGCACACCACTGGTGCCTGGTTGATCCTGTTCATGATCTTCAATGTGGTCTGGACCCTGTTCCTGTACCGCGCGGCGCAATACAACGTCTCGCTGTACACGGGCAATGACAACTTCCCATTCATGAACGGCGGAGCCTTCGTCACCGAGTGGGTTGCGTCATGGCTCTACCCGCTTGGCGAGACCGCCAATGAATGGCTGGAGCACATTGGCATCTGGCTGCAGATTGCTGTGGTGCTGTTGTTCCTGTTGATTGTGCTGCACTCCAAGCACCTGCACATTGGCGCTGCGCCGATCAACGTCTTCACCTCGCGCCGCCCCAATGCGCTTGGTCCCCTGCTTCCGATCATGTACGACGGCAAGCCCCTGAACTTCGAAGACCCACCAGACGATGCACTCTTTGGCAAGGGTCACATTGCCGAGTTCACCTGGAAGGGCTACGTCGACTTCATGTCGTGCACAGAGTGCGGCCGCTGTCAGTCACAGTGCCCTGCCTGGAACACCGAAAAGCCCTTGTCGCCAAAGCTGATGATCATGAACCTGCGCGACACGATGTTTGCGCAGTCTGAATACCTGCTGGCAGCAAAGGGCAAGCACCCCGGTCTTGGTGAGTTTGACGAAGCAGCACTCGCAAGCCTGAGCCCTGAGGTTCGTGCCGAGGTTGAGCGGCCCTTCATTGGCTCACGTGAGGGCTCGGATCATGCAGCTGAAGACGGCTACACTCCTGACGGTCACCGTTCCAGCCACGCAGATCTGCCGATCATCGATGAAGAGGCTCTGTGGAACTGCACAATGTGCGGCGCCTGTGTGAACCAGTGCCCCGTGGACATTGAGCACATCGATCACTTCATTGACATGCGTCGCAATCAGGTGCTCATCGCAACTGACTTCCCGGCCGAGCTCAATGGCCTGTTCAAGAATCTTGAGAACAAGGGCAACCCGTGGGGCATGAATGCCTCTGATCGCAACGCCTGGATCTCAGAGGTTGACTTCGAGGTGTCGGTATTCGGAGCCAATGGCGAGGAGACCATCCCCGATGAGGTCGACTACCTCTTCTGGGTGGGCTGTGCTGGAGCATTCGAGGATCGCGCAAAGCGCACTACTAAGAATGTTGCTGAGCTGCTCAACATCGCCGGTGTGAACTTCATGGTGCTTGGCGATGGTGAAACATGCACCGGAGACCCGGCGCGCCGTGCAGGCAACGAGTTCCTGTTCCAGATGCAGGCCGCGCAGAACGTCGAAGTGCTCAATGAGATCAAGGCAAAGAAGATCGTGGTCACCTGCCCTCACTGCCTGAATTCACTCAAGCGCGAGTACCCGCAACTGGGCGGCAACTACGAGGTTGTGCATCATTCGGAACTGCTCGCTGACCTGGTCAAGGCCGGCCGTCTCACTCCAGTGAACAAGATCGAGCAGACGGTCACCTATCACGACCCCTGCTACCTGGGTCGTCACAACAAGATCTACTCGCCTCCTCGCGAACTGGTTGCTGCATCAGCAGAGAACGCCGTGGAGATGGAGCGCAGTGGTGACAAGAGCTTCTGCTGCGGCGCTGGTGGCGCTCGTATGTGGATGGAAGAGAAGATCGGCTCTCGCATCAACCAGAACCGTGGCGATGAAGCCATCGCCACTGGGGCCAAGCGAATTGCTGTTGCATGTCCATTCTGTTCGGTGATGCTGAACGACGCTGTCACAAGTCGTCAGCAGGAGCCGGGCCGAGCGATCGGGGTTGAGGTCGTTGACATCTCCACCCTTCTACTCAGTGCATCAAAGTCATAGCATTACCAAATCCCTCTAAGCACGAATGCAGCGGCTATCGGGCCGCTCTTGAAAGGAATGTCTCGTGAAGATCGCTGTATGTGTCAAGCAGGTTCCAGATACCTGGGCCGAGAAGAAGCTCAAGGACGGCAGCGGCATTCTTGACCGCGAGTCTGTCGAGGGCGTCATGAACGAACTCGACGAGTACGCAGTCGAAGAAGCGCTGAAGATCACCGAGGCAGATGGCGGCGGCGAAGTTGTCGTGGTGTCCATGGGCCCAGAGCGCGCAGGCGAAGCCGTGCGCAAGGCACTGAGCATGGGTGCAGATTCAGGGATCCACCTCGTTGATGACGGCCTGGTTGGCTCAGATTCAGTGGCGACCAGCTACGCCCTCGCCAAGGTCCTTGATGGCCGCGGTTTTGATCTCATCATCTTCGGATCAGAGTCGACCGACGCACGCATGAGCGTGGTGCCCGCAATGGTTGCCGAACGTCTTGGCCTTGCCCAGCTGACCTTCGCCAACAAGGTTGAGGTCTCCGGTGGCAATGTGACGATCGATCGCGTGACCGACAATGGTCTGGAAACCATCACTGCAGCGACCCCTGCCATTGTGAGTGTTGTTGAGAAGATCAATGAGCCTCGCTACCCATCCTTCAAGGGCATCATGGCCGCCAAGAAGAAGCCGGTTGAGACTCTTTCCGCGGGTGACGCAGGCCTTGATGCAAGCCAGGTCGGCATTGCTGCTGCTTGGTCGCTGGTCGACAGCTTTGCTGCTCGTCCGCCGAAGGCTGCAGGTGTCATCGTGCAAGACGAGGGCAATGGCGGCGTCGCCATCGCTGATTTCCTCTCCGCTCAGAAGCTCATCTGAGCCACTCACCACAACCCAAGTTTTAGAACTTCAAAGGAGTCGTTTCACATGGCAGAGGTACTCGTCCTTGTTGAGGCCGCAGATGGTGCGGTCAAGAAGGTCACCACAGAATTGCTCACACTCGCCCGCACTGTAGGCGAGCCGAGCGCAGTATGGATTGGTCCGGGCTACAGCGAAGCAGCCGCAGCAACCTTGGGCGAGTTCGGTGCCGCAAAGGTGTATGTCGCAGACGGCGCTCAGTATGTCGAGCACCCGGTGGCACCCAAGGCTGAGGTCTTGGCAAAGCTCGTGGCTGATGTCTCACCAGTCGCAGTGATCATCGCCTCGTCAGCCGAGGGCAAGGAGATTGGTGCTCGCCTTGCTGTGCGCACCAACTCCGGCATCATCACCGATGCGGTTGGCCTTTCGGCTGACCTCATCGCAACACAGAGCATCTTCGGCGGTTCCACCGTGGTGCAGTCCAAGGTCTCGGCGGGCACTCCCATCATCACGATCCGGCCGAACTCCACAGGCCCAGTGCCAGCAGCCGGTGCTGCGACTCGCAGTGACATCTCGGTGGATCTCTCCTCGGCCGCAACCCTGGCGACCATCACCGGTCGTTCAGCTGCTGCAAAGGGCGGACGTCCGGAACTCACTGAAGCCGCAATCGTGGTCTCCGGTGGACGTGGCGTTGGTGCAGCTGAGGGCTTCGGCGTGATCGAGGCACTGGCGGATGCACTGGGTGCAGCTGTTGGAGCATCACGTGCAGCAACCGATGCCGGCTGGTACCCACACACCTTCCAGGTGGGCCAGACCGGCA
>JAUSQD010000040.1 GCA_030652695.1 Actinomycetota bacterium | reverse complement strand
AGCGGTGAAGCCAGCGACGTAGCCGACAACCGGCTTGGTGATGTGCTTGCCGATGTAGGCAGCAGCGCGCTCTTCAGCGTCGCCACCGATATCACCGATCATCACGATTGCGTCAGTGTCGGGGTCATCCTGGAAGGCCTGCAGTGCATCAATGTGGGTGGTGCCGATGATGGGATCGCCACCGATGCCAACGCAGGTGCTGAAGCCGATGTCGCGCAGTTCGTACATCATCTGGTAGGTCAGGGTGCCTGACTTGGAGACGAGTCCGATGCGACCTGGCTTGGTGATGTCGGCCGGGATGATGCCAGCGTTGGCAACACCCGGGGTGATCACTCCTGGGCAGTTCGGCCCGATGATGCGCGTCTTGCCAGAGTTCTGCGAGAGCTGGAAGAACTTGGCGGTGTCATGCACGGGGATGCCCTCGGTGATCAGGATCAACAACGGGATCTCAGCCGCGACTGCCTCTTCGACAGCACCGATGGCAAACTTCGGTGGCACGAAAGCCACGCTGACGTTTGCACCGGTCGCTGCGATTGCATCGCCAACAGTGTTGTAGATCGGGATGCCGTCAAGATCTTGACCGGCCTTGCCCGGGGTGACACCGGCCACCACATTGGAGCCGGAGGCAACCATGCGGCGGGTGTGCTTGGTGCCCTCTGAGCCAGTCATGCCCTGGACGAGGATCTTGCTTTCGCTGTTCAGCCAAATAGCCATGTTCGTTGCCTCTACTTTCCGGCCTTGCGTGCTGCTGCCAATTCGGCAGCGCGACGCGCAGCATCGTCCATGGTCTCGACCATTTCGATTAGTGGGTGATTCGCTTTGGTGAGGATCGCGCGACCTTCGATCGCGTTGTTGCCATCGATGCGAGCAACGATCGGCTTGGTCAGCTTTGCGCCCTTGGCCTCAAGCATCTCAAGTGCCTGCAGGATGCCGTTGGCAACTGCGTCGCACGAGGTGATGCCGCCAAAGACGTTGACAAACACTGACTCCACATCGGGGTCGTTCAAGATGATGTCCAGTCCATTGGCCATGACCTCGGCGCTTGCGCCGCCGCCGATGTCCAGGAAGTTCGCCGGCAGCATGCCGCCGAACTCCTCGCCTGCGTAGGCGACGACATCGAGGGTGCTCATCACAAGACCTGCACCGTTGCCGATGATGCCGACCTCGCCCTGCAGCTTCACGTAGTTCAGATCAAGCTCAGCAGCGCGCAGCTCGATTGCGTCGGTTGCCTCGCGGTCAACCAGATCAGCGTGACCGGCATGACGGAAGCCAGCGTTCTCGTCGAGAGTGACCTTGCCGTCGAGCGCGAGGACTTTGCCTTCTGGCGTGAGCACGAGTGGGTTGACCTCAACCAGGGTGGCGTCTTCCTTGACGAAGACATCCCAGAGCTTCAACAGAATCGCCACGACCTGGTCGGCGATCTTGTCGTCGAACTTGGCAGCTGCGACGATCTCGCGGGCCTTGGCCTCGGTGCAGCCTTCAAGTGCGTCCACGCGGATCATCGCCAGGGCATCGGGGTTGTTGACGGCAACCTCTTCGATCTCCACGCCGCCCTCAACGCTGGCCATGGCCAGGAAGGTGCGATTGGTGCGATCAAGAAGGAAGGAGACGTAGTACTCCTCGGCGATATCGCTGGCCTCGGCTACGAGGATGCGATGGACGGTGTGACCCTTGATGTCCATGCCCAGGATGGCTTCAGCCTTTTCCCGTGCATCATCAGGATTCTCGGCAAGCTTCACGCCACCGGCCTTGCCACGACCACCGGTCTTCACCTGGGCCTTGACCACAACCTGTGAGCCGATCTT
>JAUSQD010000029.1 GCA_030652695.1 Actinomycetota bacterium | reverse complement strand
CAGATGACTTGACCGACCCGGCGCCTGCCACCACCTTTGCTCACTTGGACGCGACCACGACCCTGAGCCGTCCGATCTCCGAACTGGGCATCTACCCAGCCGTGGATCCTCTCGACTCAAGCTCGCGCATCCTTGACCCACGCTATGTCGGCGACGAGCACTACGCAGTTGCCGCACGCGTCAAGGAGATTCTGCAGAAGTACAAGGATCTGCAGGACATCATCGCCATCCTCGGTATCGATGAGCTGTCCGAAGAGGACAAGATCATCGTGGGCCGCGCTCGTCGCATCCAGCGTTTCCTCTCCCAGAACATGTTCGTGGCAGAGGCCTTCACCGGTCAGCCAGGGTCATTTGTTCCTGTCGAGGAGACCATCTCCTCCTTCAAGGCCCTCACGGAGGGTGTGTACGACCACCTCCCAGAGCAGGCCTTCTTCATGGCCGGTGGCATTGAAGACGTGGAGAAGAAGGCCGCTGAGTTGGTGAAGAGCTAGCTCATGGCAGAACTGATCGTCAATGTCGTCTCGGCCGAACGCGCTCTTTGGAGTGGTCCGGCCAAGTCAGTCGTGGCCAAGACTCCAGAGGGCGAGATCGGCATCCTTGCCGGTCACGAGCCAGTGCTTGCATTGCTCGTGGAAGGACCATTGCGCATTGAACAGCCTGATGGCTCGAAGCTGTTGGTGGCTGTGCACGGTGGCTTCTTCTCAATGGCCAACAACGAGGTGCAGGTGATTGCTGAAGTTGCTGAGCTGGCATCGGACATCAACCTTGATCGTGCCAAGGAAGCACTAGCTCGCGCCCAGGCAACAGGCGAAGTTGACGAGAACGCCGCTGCTCGACGTGCGGAGACTCGCATTTCGGTAGCGGCAGCAGCGAGCACCGCTCGCTGACCACAGGACAAGCGAAAGGGGCCGGATCACTCCGGCCCCTTTCGCAATTTCAGGCTTGCTTGCTGTGTCGCCCAGGCTCCCAGAGCACATCGCCTCCGGCTGAGAGATTGGCCAGGCGCGAGAGGATGAACAGCAGATCGCTGAGTCGGTTCAAGTACGTTGCTGTCAGCGGGTTCATGCCCCCGTGGTACGTGTCCAGGGCTGCCCAGGTGCTGCGCTCCGAGCGTCGAATCACCGTGCGAGCCACGTGCAGGCCGGCGGCCGCAGGAGTGCCGCCTGGCAGTACGAAAGAGCGCAATGGACTCAGGCGGCCGTTGTACTCATCGCAGGCCTGTTCGAGAAAGTCGATGTATGGCTGGGTCACTCGCAGTGGCTCATGCTTGGGCTCATCCACAACTGGTGTGCACAGATCGGCGCCGACATCGAAAAGATCATTCTGGATCCGCACCAGCAGCGCTGAAATCTCGTCGGGGAGTTCCTGCATCGCAACGACGACACCGATCGCGCTGTTGCCCTCGTCAACATCGGCGTAGGCCTTCAACCGCGGATCGTTCTTGCCCGTCCGACTCATGTCGCCAAGTGAGGTCGTGCCGTCGTCACCAGTGCGCGTATAGATGCGAGTCAGATTTACCATGATGTGTCCTTGAGTTGGGGTCAATCTGACCTTAGAGCACCCGGGCGCGTTGCCTGCATCGGCCCGCACGCTCCTACGATGCTCACGTGGAACTTCTCAAGGTGGTCGGCGGCGCCCGACTCCAAGGTGAGGTTCGCGTCACTGGAGCCAAGAACTCAGTGCTCAAGCTGATGGCCGCTGCACTCCTGGCCGAGGGCACCACCACCCTCCTTGATGTGCCGGACATTCTTGATGTGGAGATCATGGCCGAGCTGCTACGACGCCTGGGATGTGTGGTCGAGCATCAGCGTCAAAGCCAGTCGGTCGTCATCAGCGTGCCCGCAACACTGGAGCATCGGGCCGACTACGACCTGGTTCGCCGAATGCGCGCCTCCATCTGCGTGCTTGGGCCCTTGCTCGCTCGATGCGGAGTTGCGGATGTGGCTCTGCCTGGGGGCGACAACATTGGCTCGCGTGGTTTGGACATGCATGTTGAAGGCCTGATTCGGCTGGGTGCCACAGCGGTCAATGAGCATGGCTACCTCATCGCCTCGTCCAACGGACGGCTGCATGGGGCATCGATCTATCTTGATTTCCCCAGTGTCGGAGCAACCGAGACCATCCTGATGGCCGCTGTCACGGCTCAAGGCGAGACTGTCATTGACAACGTCGCGCGTGAACCTGAAATCGTGGACATCTGCCAGATGCTGATTGCGATGGGTGCGCGGATCGATGGGGTTGGTTCTTCAACGCTGACCGTGCTCGGCGTTGATGCCCTTGAGCCCGTCACTCATCGCGCAGTTCCCGATCGCATCGTTGCCGGCACTTGGGCGGTGGCAGCTGCGATCACCCAAGGCGACATCACTGTGCGCAATGCCCTCACCGGCCACTTGCAGATTGCCTTGGAGAAGTTGCAGATCGCAGGTGCCGAAGTGTCGGAACTAGACGATGGCTTTCGCGTGGTCATGCACGATCGACCACGCGCCGTGGACATCATCACCTTGCCCTATCCCGGATTTCCCACGGACTTGCAGCCGCAGTTCATCGCACTGAATTCAGTGGCGGATGGCGCTGCGCTGGTGACTGAGAACCTCTTTGAAGCCCGCTTCAGGTTCGTACAGGAACTCGGTCGCCTCGGAGCTGACGTGCGAATTGACGGTCACCACGCCCTCGTGCGCGGCCGGCCGCAACTCTCCGGTGCCCCAGTAGACGCTACGGACATTCGAGCGGGTGCGGGACTCGTACTGGCCGGGCTGGTTGCCGAGGGCGAGACGACCATCTATGGGGTTTCACACATTGACCGTGGATACGCCGGTTTGGTTCCCGACTTGATCCGCCTCGGTGCACAGATCAGCCGGGTCTTTGTCACGAACGAGAACCCTTAAGCACCTCAACCGCGCGTTCGCGATCCGCAGGCCAGACCATGACGCGCGGCCCATCAAGGGTTTCGGCCAGATTCGCGCGCAGTCCGGCGGCTTGGAGCTTGCGACGCATGATCTCGCCTTCGATGTAGGTACCCGGGCTGGCTATCGGCACCAGCAGCCCGTACTGATCGCTCGGGCCCAGACGTGGTGGAGCCGCAACCACTGACTTCCCGCGAGAATTCGCCCACCGCAGGATGAGCACGAGCACCCCAACCCCGAGCAATGCGCACAAGGGTCCAAAAAAGTAGGAGAAGGAATTCCAGGCTGGCACCGACCAATCGTGCACCCGACCATGTCGAAATGATGCATCGGTACGGTTGCGAGGTGCGAATTCTGGTGGCCACCTGCACTGTCGACTATGTCGGCAGGCTCACGGCCCATTTGCCATCGGCGCAACGAGTGATCATGGTCAAAGCGGATGGCTCAGTGCTCGTCCATGCTGATGGTGGCTCGTACAAGCCGCTGAACTGGATGAGTCCGCCCTGCAGTCTTCGCGAGTCAACTTTGGAATCCGGGGAACTACTGTGGCTGGTGGAGAACAAGGCGGGGGAGCAGCTCCGCATCACATTGCACAGCATCGATCACGACTCCTCGCACGAACTTGGGCTTGACCCCGGCTTGCAGAAGGATGGAGTGGAAGCGCATCTTCAAGTGCTGCTCGCAGCACATGTCGGCCTTCTGGGAGAGGGTTGGAGTTTGGTGCGTCGAGAGTTTCCGACGGCCATCGGGCCCGTTGATCTCATGTGTCGCGATGCAGGCGGGGCCAGCGTCGCAGTCGAGATCAAACGTCGCGGCGAGATCGATGGAGTTGAACAGCTGACGCGCTACCTGGAACTGCTGAACCGAGATCCCCTGCTCGCTCCAGTATCAGGGATCTTTGCGGCGCAGGAGATCAAGCCGCAGGCCCGCACCCTTGCCGAAGATCGCGGGATCCGTTGTGTGGTGCTGGACTACGACACATTGAAGGGCACAGAGGATCCGAGCCTGCGCTTGTTCTAAGTGACATGGAAGACTGCCCACGTGGGCCGGAAGAATCGTCGTCAGGTTGATCCCGGATCCAATTCGGAGATCTCGACCTATGGCCTGCGCAATGTCGAGGATTACGGCGGTGAGGACTGGATCGTGCAGACGATCACAGGTGCCGCAGCGACCAAGCCCTACCGATGCCCGGGGTGCGATCAGGAAATTCATCCAGGCACTCCTCATGTCGTTGCGTATCCAGCGGATGGCCTAGGTGGGGTTGAAGCCCGTCGTCATTGGCACAAGCCTTGCTGGTCTTCTCGTCACACGCGGGGACCACGACACCAGCGCGGTTCGCGGTACTGAGCTGATATGCCAGAAATCGTTGCAAACTCAGTACTGCCGGCGCTGCGCTTGCCCATCACCTTGCGCACAGCAGATGGCCTCACACTTGTGG
This sequence comes from Actinomycetota bacterium, assembly GCA_030652695.1. Taxonomy (GTDB): domain Bacteria; phylum Actinomycetota; class Actinomycetes; order S36-B12; family S36-B12; genus UBA11398. Next base: position 9,979 of record JAUSQD010000029.1, on the reverse strand, counting down.
GTGAGCTGGCAAAGCCACTGGATCGCCCACCGATTGCCAGCATTGTGTGCGTTCATCCACTCCCGACCGCAGCCGGAATGATGGATAGCCATGTGTTGCGCAAGATGGCATGGCGATTGCCCGCTCTCGCACACATGGCAATAGTGCGATTCAACACCCGCGGTACCACCAGTGCAGCCGGCACGAGCCAAGGCGTCTTTGATGAAGGCGAGGCTGAAGGCCTGGATCTGGCAGCTGCCCTGCAATTCGTGCAGCAGGCCGACCTGCCGCAACCGTGGGTTCTGGGTTGGTCCTTTGGCACCGACGTCATTTTGAAGCATGCGCTGCAGTCAAGAACCGAACAGGGAATTCAAGGAGCGATTTTGCTTTCGCCTCCCCTGAGATTCTCCAAGGAGTCTGATCTCGACAACTGGGCGGACTCAGCATTGCCCCTTGTAGCGCTGGTACCTGAACTCGATGACTACCTGCAGCCACCAGAGGCACGAGAACGATTTGCACGGGTTCCGCAAGCGAGGGTCGTGGGTGTGCCTGGTGCCAAGCATCTGTGGGTCGGGGAGAAGTCAGTCTCGGCGGTTTTGAATCTGATCGTGGCATCAGTCGCGCCGCAGTTGGCTCCCTTGCCACGTGCATGGGACGGGCCGATGGAGCGCTGGAGCGATCTCACTCAGACGAAAAGCTGAACTTCGACACCTATCGCATTGGCTCATAGCGCAGAGCTATGGCTCCGGACGCGAACTCATCGCGGTCGATGAGCTTCAGGTCCACGTATTGCGACAGCCCTGCGAACAGGGTCGGACCATGACCGGCGATCCGTGGATGCACGACGAACATGTACTCGTCGATCAATCCAAGTTCGGCCAATGCCAATGGCAGCTGCACGCCACCCACATACAGGCCTTTGCCTGGCTGTTCCTTGAGTTGGCGCACAGCGGTGTCCAGATCGCCGCGCAGGATTTCCGCGTTCCAGTCCACCTGCGGCAAAGTGCTGGACACCACGTACTTCTTTGCCGCATTGATGCTCCGTGCAAAGGGTTGCATCCACTCAGGTCGTTCATTACTCGAGTCTGAGTCGCGCCATCCGGCTTCCATCAGTTCATATGTCACCCGTCCAAACAGCAGAGCATCGGCCTGGCCGATGTATGCAGTTGCGTGGCGATGCAGTTCCTCGCTGGCTGTTCCGGCTTCGTGATCGCAGCATCCATCCAGAGTGAGGTTGATCGAATAGCGAAGAGGTCTCATCGAGTGAGAGTACTGGGAACCAATCGCGACCTGTCAGGTCTGGCTTTCCGACGCTGTGTGGCAAAGAATCGAAACACAACAAAGGAGCCGTCATGGCAGGTACGCCAATGCAGTCACGAGAGTTCACATGGGATCAGACATCCTCATTCGAGGACTGGTGCAAGGATCTCAATGGCGAAGGCTGGTATCTGGATGTCGAAATTCCCCGTCGGGAAACAAGTCCAGGCAAGTTCACCTTTGCTTTCTTCCAGTTGATTCATGCTCGAACGCACGTGGATGCAACCGAACTCGACGAAGGCGATCGCCAGCAGTAGCAAGTCACGCTTGCCGGGTTAGCGGACCTGGGGCAGGAGTTCAGCCAGACGAGCATCGGCCTCGATCAACATCGTCGCCACGCGTCCCAGTTGTAGAGGATCAAGTGCAGGAACTTCAATGTGGTGGCCACGCAATTCCCACACCACCGATGTTGGGCCCTCGCTTGGCTCCGTGGGTGAGACTTCTTCCACAATGATCGCGCCCGCATTGTTGAGGCGTTCAATCAGGGCGGTCTGTCGGTCTTCAAGTTCACCGATGCTTGTCATGATCAGGGCCTTTCGATCGACGTTGATACAGCATCGGTGCAGTCACGATCAGGTTCAAGGGGAATACTGTCGCGAGTTCATCCCGATCCTCGCGAGGAACTTCACTTGAGTGCTGCTTCTTCTTCGTCTGCTTCTGGCTGCACTTGTTCCACGTGAACCTCCATGTTGATCGCCTGCTGTTCACGCTTGGGATAGTGGGAATAGGCCCGCACATCTGCCTCGGTGTCTGCTTCCGCACGAAGGATGCTCTTGAGCCCGCGAGGCCAGAGGTGAAGAGACAACACCACATTCAATTCTGCGCAGTAGATCGTGACTTGAGCGAGCAGGAAGAACCAGAACAGCAGGCCGATGACGGCAGCAAAGGACCCATAGTTGGATTCGGCATCGGTGATCTGACGGGTGAGCAGGGTCGTGGCAAGTGCCTGCATGATGGCCCAGGCGATCGCAGCGATGGCAGCACCAGGCAGCACCCCTAGCCAGGTGGTCTTTGCCACAGTTGCCCGGCGAAAGGATGCAGCGATGACTGCGGTATTGAGCACTGCGGCCGCCAGGAGAATCAGAATGTTGGCTACTGCGGAGTTCAATGCCTCGGTTGCCATTCCCTGCAGCAGGGTGATCAGCGGAAGGCCGATGCCCACGAGCAGCAACAGCGTGAGGCTTCGCAGCAGGAACGGAAAGAAGCCAGCCCTCTTGACTTTGGGCACCTCGTAAATGGTGTTCATCGCATCCTGCATCGCATTGGCAACAGCAAGCCCTGCCCACAGACCCACCACAACACCGAAGGCCAGCGCAATGCCTGAGACATCCAGAGGCTCAATGGTGTCTGTTGACCCGATGGACAAGAAGCTGCCCGCAGCTGTGGAGAGAATGTCGTTTGCCAAGTCAGTTTGTCCGGCAAGCACATGCGACAGGAACGTGGCGAACACAATCAGCAGTGGAAAGACCGACAGGAACGCGAAATAGGAAATCAGGGCGGCAAGCTTGCCGGCTTCGTCATCGCCGAACTTCTTGAAAACCGCCAAGGGCACCGCCAGAAATGCATGTCCCTGTTGAAAGGCGTCGAGTTTTCTCAAGGGCGCAGGCAGGGGACTGCTGACTGGCGGTTCTGCCTCGCCGGAAGTTTCCATCCTTCACAGTAAGGCAGGATTGTTTGGTCGGATACAGCTCAATTGAGTCCTAATTGAGTGTCAGGTGGGTCGTAGTGGTTTGCGAGCCCTCCGATGAGCGCCATCATTAGATATGAAAATCCAACGAATCATCTATTTCGCAGCTGGCGCAGCCGTTGGCTACCTTGCCGGCTCAGCGGCTGGCCGTGAACGTTACGACGCAATCGTGAGCCAGCTGAACAGCGTGGCCGACCGTGCGGGTGTCCCTGACTTTGGCTCGCGTCTGGCCGATCGAACTGTCGACGTGGCACGTACAGCCACTGATGCTGCAGGAGATCTCATCGACGCCGCTGCCGACAAGGCAACTGGCACTGTCGAAGACATCACCAAGCCCAAGAAGGCAAGCGGCAAAAGCTGAGCGACGATTCGACGCAGGACTGATGGGCAGCAAACACCAGTCACAGGTCGATGACCCGCGCTCGCATGTGTAGCGCAGGGCAGCAGGTGGAGCCGAAGTGCATGCAAATCGCGCCGCGCATCTGGCAGCTCCTCTTGTCGCCTTGGCGGCGACCATTGTGGTGCGTCGAGTACTCGCCAGTCGCTATCGCAGAGCTTCGGGCGATCCAGTGCCAAATCCCAGGGACATGCGTGTGACATTTGTTCGGGCCTTGATCGGTCAACCGCAGCAGCAGTGGTGACTACCGCCTTACACGTTGCGATCGTCCTGGCAGTTGAGAAGTCCGGCGCGAGGATCGTTGCTGAGTGATGGCATGTGAATTGGAACAATGACATCAATCCTTGCCGCGCCTCAACAGCTGTTGAGCCACGATGAGTTCGGAGCTCAGCGTGACAGTGGGAACGCCAGGCAGTGAGTAGTAGCCAAGCGCGAGTGTGACCGATTGCGGGTTCGCTTCGATGATCAGCGCTGGTTCCCAATCGGCCGCTGGGCTCTCGCGGTAGTTCCAATGTTCGCTCAGGGCCGCTAGTCCGGTGCTACGCACGAGCTCTTCCGCGCTAGCGCGGTCAGTCGGCTTCGCAAGCGGTCCGCCGAAGATCGCACGCGGAGTCCAGGTCTGCCCTTCGCCCGAAATGAAGCCACACAGTTCACCGTCTTCAGGACGTCTGACTGCTTCCATCTGCCGAACTCCCGGTCGAGGTCACTGGACCATGTCGATGATGCCCTTGGCGCCGTCGAAGAGATCCTGCTCCTTGGACAGCCACCAGGTCGTCACCACGGCCGTCAAGATCAGCAAGACGATGAACCATTTGATGGCTTTGCGAATCAATGCAAGAAATGCGAGTGCTCCCAGTGCGCCAGCGAGCAGCGCGAGGAGCTCTGAACGGTGCTGTTCCAGGAACAGACCTATGTCAGGCATGTGCCCGAACTGGAATTGGGGGAGCTCTAGTGAGCAGCGTGTCCAGCTGGCTCGACAAGTTCCACAAGCACGCCACCGCAGTCCTTGGGGTGCGCAAAGTTGATGCGAGAACCGCCAGTGCCGCGCTTGGGGGTGTCATAGAGCATCCGAATGCCGCGCGCGCGAAGCTCGTCTGAAGCCGCTTCAACGTTGTCAACGGTGTAGGCCATCTGCTGGATCCCGGGGCCATTGCGATCAAGGAACTTGGCAATGGTGGACTCTGGACCTGTGGGTGCGAGCAACTGCAGTTGGGCTCCGCTGCCGTCAATGCCGACCATGGCTTCACGTACGCCCTGCTCCTCGTTCACCTCCTCGTGCAGCACGGTCATGCCGAACACTTCGGAGTAGAACTTGATCGCGACGTCGAGATCTGCCACGGCAATGCCGACATGGTCAACGCGCTTGAAGATGGGATCCATGGCTCTCATCCTGCCTTAAGAAGTTCTGCGCTGCCATGCACCTGGCTCATCTAGGAGCGCGGCGACTGTGGTCGGCAGCTCATTGGAAGCAACATCGGCCAAGGTGATGTGTTCCAGGACATCCCGCATCGCTGCCCGCACAGCAATCCAGACCTCACGCAGATGCTCGGATGGACCTGAATAGACGACATCCTCTGGTCGCTGCCCGCGCACAGCTGCCAAGGGTCCGTCAAGAGCGCGCACCACGTCGGCAATGGTGACTTCATCGGGGGAGCGATCCAGGCGATAGCCACCCTCGGCTCCCCGCTGACTGGCCACGATGCCCGACTGCCGAAGCTGGCGCAGGATCCCCTCCAAGAATTTCACTGGCACGTCCTGCGCCTTGCTGATGGCATCACCCTTGATCAGCTGCTTGGGGTTTTCACGATAGGCGGCGGTGAGCTCAAGGAGCGCACGCATGCCGTAATCGGCCTTGGCGGAGATATGCACGGTTTGCATTGTCCTCTTTTTCGCGGGGATTAGTTGCCAAGGCCGGCGGGAGTGCCGGTGTGTCTGACTTGCATACTTTCCCAAGTATAGTTATCTTTCCGATCAACTAACTAGGAATAACGTATTCCATGGACACCTCGACCCAATGCGAAAGGCAATGATGAACACGTTCACCAAGCGGGCGATCCTGGCCGCGACTGCAGTCAGCGTTGCGCTGCTGCCAGTTGCCGCTCATGCTGCCCCAACCCCGACTCCCACCCCTTCGGCAAGCGCGGCTCTGCCGAAACTGCCCACTGCCCCCGTTGTCCGACTGGGCTTCTTTGCCAACGTGACGCACGCTCCCGCCCTCGTCGCGGTGCAGCTGGGCCTGTTTGAAAAGCAGCTTGCCAAGGAGGGCACCAAAGTCGAGTACACGGTGTTCAACGCCGGGCCTGCCCTGATCGAGGCGATGAAGGGTGGCGCAATCGACGTCGCCTACATCGGCCCGAACCCCTCAGTCTCCGGATTCACCACAACCAACGGCAGCCTGCTGAAAATTGTCTCCGGTGCTACGTCAGGCGGAGCGCAACTCGTGGTTCGCCCCGGCATCAACAGCATCGCTGACCTGAAGGGCAAGAAGATTGCCACTCCACAGCTCGGCAATACTCAGGACGTCGCGATTCGGGCCTACCTGAAGGAGAAGGGCCTGTCCACGACCACATCAGGCGGTGGCGATGTGGCCATCATCCCAACGGACAACGCCACCACCTTGACCTTGTTCCGTCGTGGTGACGTCGATGGCGGCTGGCTGCCTGAGCCTTGGGCGTCTCGCCTGGTCCTTGAGTCAGGGGCCAAGGTGCTGCTCGATGAGAAGGACATCTGGCCCGGTGGTCAGTTTGTGACCACGAACATCATCGCTTCACAGAAGTTCCTGAGCGCGTACCCGGGAACGGTCCGGTCAGTACTGCAGGCGAACAACAGCGCAATCAAGTGGATCGCCAAGAACATTCTGCCGGCCAAGGATGCAGTGCAAGAGCAGATCACCAAGTGGACAGGTCGACCCTTGGCCGACAACGTGATCACCCGCTCTTGGGGCAACCTGCGCTTCACCTGGGATCCGCTGCCGGCGACTCTGAAGAAGAGTGCGGATGACGCTGTCACTGCTGGTCTCTTGACTCTCAACCCTGGTGCACTCAACAGCATCTATGACCTTCGACTGCTGAACAGCGTGCTCAAGGCAGCCAAGGCAAAGTCAGTGACAGCGGGCGGACTCGGCCTGCAATAGGCGGGGAGCGGCGCCGGTGTCGGGATGGGGGTCCCGCACCGGCGCTTCACCGCGCGGGAATTTGACAATCCCTAGTGAAATAGTAATGTCTACTGGGTTACTTGGAAATGCGGGCTGACAGGCCTTCGACAGTTGGGAAGAACACGCATGACGATTGCTCAGGGAGCAGTGGAACTCACGAATATCGTGAAGCGATTCAGTGTGGACAGCCCGATCATTCTGGAAAACGTCAGCTTGTCGGTGAAGCCAGGGGAGTTCGTCTCCCTCGTCGGGGCATCGGGCTGTGGCAAGTCGACTCTGCTCAACATCATCGCCGGCCTTGAGACCACGACCACCGGATCTGTAGTACTGGATGGCCCGCCCACCTTGATGTTTCAGGAACCAGCGCTCATGCCCTGGCTGACCGCTGGCAAGAACATCGAACTCGCGCTGGAACTCAGCGGGGTTCCGCGCAAGGCTCGCAAGCCTCGCGCGCAAGAACTCCTGGAACTGGTCCACCTTGAGCGCTCGTACAAGCAGCGCCCCCATGAACTCTCCGGCGGCATGCGCCAGCGAGTGGCCATTGCGCGCGCCCTTGCACAAGGACGCTCAGTGCTGCTGATGGATGAGCCCTTCGCAGCCCTTGATGCCATCACGCGTGACTTCCTGCACGAGGAGATCACGCGCATCTGGAAGGAAACTGGGATCACGATCATCTTTGTGACGCACAACGTGCGGGAAGCAGTGCGTCTGAGCCAGCGAGTGCTGCTGATGTCTTCGCGGCCCGGCCGCATCATCCGTGAGTGGGACATCGGAGCCGAAGAGCCTTGGCGGACCGACTCCACGTACTCAAGCTATGTGTCGGAACTGGCCAATGAAATCACCAACAATCTGCGCGAGGAGATCGTCCGTCATGCCGTCTGAAACTGAGTTCCAGAGTTCAAGCGGAGTCACAGATCTCAAGCGTCTTGAATCGGGTCTTGATGCATTGGAGACTCCGCGTTCTGAGAAGCGCAGCATCGGGGCATTTCTGTTCACTCTGGTCTCGCCACTGATTGCCATCGCGGCGATTCTGATCATCTGGCAGATCATCATCTGGCTTCAATGGCAGCCCAACTACATCATCCCGGCGCCAAGTGAAGTCTGGACAGCCTTGGGGGAGCAGGCCAAAGCCGACATCCTCTGGCAGGCGACCTTCAACAGCATTCAACGCGCGGCAAAGGGCTTCGTGCTCGCACTCATCATCGCCACCCCAATAGGCGTCGCGCTCGGCTTGAACAAGCCCCTGCGCTCGATCTTCGGCCCCATCCTGACCGGGCTTCAGCAACTGCCCTCGGTGGCATGGGTGCCGGCCGCGATCATCTGGTTCGGACTTTCCGATGCCACCATTTACACCGTCGTGCTGCTTGGGGCAGTTCCATCGATTGCCAATGGGCTGATCGCCGGCATTGATCAGATTCCCTCGATCATCCTGCGTGCAGGTCAAGTGATGGGTGCCAAGGGATTTGCGCGAGTACGCCACATCGTTTTGCCTGCTGCATGGCCGGGATATCTGGCAGGCCTTGAGCAGGGCTGGGCATTCGCCTGGCGCTCATTGATGGCCGCCGAACTCATCGCGGTCTCGCCTGCACTTGGGCCAGGCCTTGGTCAGATGCTGGACAACGGCCGATCCTTGGGCAACATGGCCTTGATCATCGGTTCCATCTTCATGATTCTGGCGGTAGGTGTCCTGGTGGAGCGAGTTGTCTTTGCTCCGCTGCGCAGGCGCACACTGACCAACCGGGGTCTGCTCCGCTAGTCACTGCGCTCTCGGCATGCGCAAGAATGGCTCCCGTGTCGACACCATTTGCAGCACGGGGCGCTATCGATCTTGGCGCTCTGGCCAACAACCGCAAACAGCAGCAAGCAGCAGAGATGGCCAAAGCCAGCGCTCCGGCTGGAGTGATCTTCGATGTCACCGAAGCTGAGTTCCAGACCCGAATCTTGGATCAATCAAGTCACGTGCCGATCGTCATCGATCTCTGGGCAACCTGGTGTGAACCTTGCAAACAGTTGTCTCCCATTCTGGAGAAGCTTGCTGCCGAAGGCGGCGGCAAGTGGATACTGGCGAAGGTTGACGTCGATGCCGAGCCGCGCATTGCTCAGGCCTTTCAAGTGCAATCGATTCCCTCGGTTTTCGCAGTCGTCAAAGGCCAGGTGCTGCCGCTGTTCCAAGGGGCTTACCCCGAAGCGCAGATCAAGCAGGTCCTTGCCGAGTTGCTGAAGGTCGCAGCAGAGCAAGGTGTCACTGGAACTTTCGGCGAAGCTGCTACTGCAACGGAAGTTGAAGTCGAAGAGCCAGTTGATCCTCGTTTCATTGCTGCCTTCGAAGCAGTCGAAGAGGGTGACTGGGCTGCCGCTGAGGCGGCGTACAGAGAAGCGCTCTTGCACTCGCCCAATGACCCCGATGCGCTGGCTGGCCTGGCCATGGTCGGGCTGTACGGGCGAAGCGAGGTGGCGACCCTTGTTCCAGATGCAGAGGTGACCGATGTCGATGCGCAGCTTGATCTTGCTGACGCTGAGGCCCTGAACAGCGATTGGGCAGCGGCCTTTGCTCGCTTGATTGCCACGGTGAAGGCGACTTCTGGCGATGATCGCAATCGCGCCCGCACGCGGCTGTTGGAGCTGTTTGTCGTCGCTGATGATGATCCGGCGGTTGCGCCTGCGCGCACAGCCCTTGCCAGCGCCCTCTTTTAGCCGTTTACTCGCGTGCGCGAGTGAACGACAGATACACCGCTGACAATGGCGGCAGCACAATGTCAGCCGAGGCAGGCCTGCCATTCCAAGCCTGTGGGTGTGCGGTCACCAGGCCCAGATTGCCAAGGCCAGTGCCTCCGTACGCCGCGGCATCGGTATTGATCAGTTCAGTCCACTCCCCAGCGAAGGGCAGTGGCATTCGATACGTGGTGCGGGGGACCGGGGACATATTGACCGCGACCGCCACACAGCTGCCCGCCTCATCCCAGCGCAGCCAGCTGAAGATGTTGGAAGCGGAGTCATTGGCATCAAGCCATTCGAATCCCTGGGGCGAGTCATCGCGCTGCCACAGTGCTGGATGCTCGCGATAGACACGGTTGAGATCGCCCATGGCTGCAAGCATTCCGGCATGTTCGGGGAATTCAAGGAGCCACCATTCCAGCCCCTTCTCGCTGTTCCATTCATGGGATTGAGCGAACTCCGAGCCCATGAAAATCAACTTCTTGCCAGGGTGACCCCACATGAAGCCCATGTACGCACGAAGGTTGGCCAACTGCTGCCAGCGATCACCGGGCATCTTGCCGATGAGTGAGCCCTTGCCGTGGACGACTTCGTCATGTGACAGGGGCAGGACGAATCGCTCGCTGTAGGCGTACATCATCGAGAAGGTCATCGAGTTGTGGTGGTACTGACGATGAATCGGCTCTCGACTGACGTAGTCAAGTGAGTCATGCATCCAGCCCATGTTCCA
>JAUSQD010000022.1 GCA_030652695.1 Actinomycetota bacterium | reverse complement strand
CTTGCGGCCGTTGACGCCACCCTTGGCGTTCTCCTGATCAAAGCGCAGCTGCGCGCCTTCGGATGCACCGATGAACGTGGTCGATGCGGGGCCGGTCTTTGAGCCAACCCAACCGACGGAGATGCCCGTGGGCGTCACGCCTGGAGTGGCTGGGCACGCGGCATTGCTGGTCGCAGCGGTTGGCGCAGGTGTTGGGGCAGCCGTTGCGCTGTTGGCAGTAAGCGCAAAGAGCAGTGAAGCGCTGGCACTGACAGTGAGCACTGTCGTGCGACGCGCATTTCGATTTGAAAGCACTGAATCCTCCAGTAGTGGCATCACCGCACTTTGCGGCGACGGAGATGCGCACTATGGGATGGCTGTCGATAGCGCATCAACCAATCCCGCTGATCGTTGCTCTTTTGTTATTTTGTCCATTTCGAAAGTGGACAAAAGCCCTATATCACCAGCACTGTGGGACGCATAACAGTAGAAAGTGGCGGGTACCTTCCGGTACCCGCCACTGTGTTCATGTGTTGCGACTAGCTGAGAATCACCTTGCCTGTTGTGGTGTCGATGTACCGTCCGCCACACGATTCCTTGGCTTCGGGAATCAGATCGGTTCCCTTGGCGATGCTGTACCAACCACACGTTGCTGGGTTGCCGTTGGGCATGATCCCGGGCTGGAAGGAGACCTTCTGCGCGATCATGCCGGCGCCGTCATAGTTCGTGACCTTTCGTAGGTTGTCGATGAACGATGCACGGGTGGGGCACTTGCCTGCGACCTTCAGGCCTTTGATCAGCAGATCAGCGCCCACATAGCCAAGTGGGGCGGCCGGTGCGTAGGGATTCAGTCCTGCAGCCTTCATTGCTGCAGCAAAGGTCTTGACCGAGCGAACATTGACGCCAATCGGAAGCGCGCCAAATGTGGTTCCGAGGGCGCCGTCGAGCGCTCCTCCGGCAGTCTTGAGCACTGCTGGGTCTGAGAGGCCAGAAATCGTAAGCGACTTCAAGGTCACACCCTGTTGCTTGAGCGCTTGGGCCAGTGAGATGCCACCATCGACAAATCCTGTGTAGGCGACTCCATCAGCTCCGGAGTTCTTGATGCGCAGCGCTTCCGATGTTGCATCGTGCGCTCCCTGTGGAGAGTCCGCGATGCGAAGCGCCAAGCTCAATCCAGGCACAAATGGAATCAAAGCGGCTTGTCCATTGGCTCCTGCTGAGGCGCCAGCGGAAGCGTGATTGATGATCGCCAGTTTTGTGGCCCCCATCGACTTCATCTTTTCCAGGAGTCCAGTGGAGGCAATGCTGGGCACGGACGCCGTCGTTGCTCCCGCGACACCGAAGGCATTGCGGTCAGTGCCGAACGCTGGATTGTTGAAGCCGGTGACGGGGATGCCTGCCTCTTTCAGGGTCGGATACATCGACACAGTGCTGGTGTGTGCAGTGAGACCGAAGACGTTGTCGCCCATGGCCTTTTGCGCCTGACTGATCTGCGAGCTTGGGTTGGTCTGATCGTCGTAGATCTTCAGCGTGATCTTGCGACCGTTGACTCCACCCTTGGCGTTCTCCTGGTCAACGCGCAGTTGCGCAGCTTCCGATGAGCCGATGTAGGTCGTTGCCGCCGGCCCGGTCTTTGATCCGATCCAGCCCAAGGTGACGGTCGTTGGCGTGATGCCCGGGGTGGCAGGACACGCGGCGTTGCTGGTGGCCTTGCTTGGTGCTGGTGTCGGGGCAGCGATCGAGCTGCTGGCGGTGAAGCCCAGAAGCAAGGATGCGCTGGCGCCGACAGCGAGTGCTGTCCTTCGGCGCGCATGTGGGTTGGTGAGCACTGAATCCTCCTGTCATGACGTCGGCGCAATGTGCGGGGACGGCGCGGTCACTATCGAATGACCGGCGAGAACGAAGAGGAATAACCCTTCCAATTGTTGCTGTTTCGTTATCCGAAAAGCGGAGAAAGGCGGGCAAAGTCTATGTATCGCAAGGGAATTCGTCACTCGGTGCGAAACACATGGCGGGCGCCGAGGGCACCCGCCATGTGTTGCTTCACAAGAGAGCTAGCTCAAGATGACCTTGCCGGATTCCGTGTCGATGTACTTGCCGCCGCAGGTTTCCTTGGCGTCGGGGATCAGATCAGTGCCCTTGGCGATGCTGTACCAACCACAGGTGGCTGGGTTGCCATTGGGCATGATGCCTGGCAGGAATGAGACCTTCTGAGGGATCATTCCCGCGCCGTCGTAGTTGGTGACCTTGCGCAAGTTGTTGATGAAACTCGCACGAGTCGGGCACTTGCCGGAGATCTTCAAGCCCTTGATCAGTAGATCTGCGCCCACGTAGCCAAGCGGGGCTGCCGGTGCGTAGGGATTCAGTCCGGCGGCCTTCATCGCCGAGGCGAAGGTCTTGACCGATCGCACGTTCACGCCAATAGGCAGCGCTCCGTAGGTCGTGCCCAGTGCACCATCGAGTGCACCACCCGCGGTCTTGAGCACGGCTGGGTCAGACAAACCTGCGATGTTCAGAGACTTCAAGGTGACGCCCTGTTGCTTCAGCGCCTGAGCCAAGGAGATGCCGCCGTCAATGAAGCCGGTGTATGCCACGCCATCGGCTCCGGAGTTCTTGATGCGCAGGGCTTCGGAGGTGGCGTCATGTGCGCCCTGAGGTGAGTCTGAGATGCGCAATGCCAGGCTCAGGCCCGGAACGAAGGGGATGAGTGCAGCCTGTCCGTTGGCCGCTGCTGAGGCACCAGCACTGGAGTGGTTGATGATTGCCAGCTTCGTGGCACCCATGGCCTTCATCTTCTCCAGTGCACCCGTTGAAGAGATAGCGGGATTGGAGAGGGTGGAGGCGCCCACGATGCCAAATGCATTGCGGTCAGTGCCGAATGCTGGGTTGGAGAAGCCGGTGACGGGGATGCCTGCGGTCTTCAACGTGGGAAACATCGACACCGTGCTGGTGTGCGCGGTGAGGCCAAAGATGTTGTCGCCGATGGCCTTCTGGGCCTGGCTGACCTGAGAACTCGGATTGGTCTGATCGTCGTAGATCTTCAGCGTGAGCTTGCGTCCATTGACCCCGCCCTTGGCGTTCTCCTGATCGATGCGCAGCTGCGCAGCCTCAGAAGAGCCGATGTAGGTGGTCGACGCAGGGCCAGTCTTGGAGCCGATCCAGCCCAGGTTGATCGTGGTGGGGGTGACACCAGGGGTGGCCGGGCAGGAAGCATTGCTGGCTGCCTTGGTCGGCGTGGGCGTGGGTGTTGGGGCAGCGATCGCGCTGGCGGTGAAGCCAAGCAGCAACGAGGCGCTGGCGCCGACAGCAAGTGCTGTCCTTCGGCGCGCGTGTGGGTGGTTGAGCACTGAATCCTCCAGATTTCGCGTCAGCGCACTGTGCGGGGACGACGCGTCACTATCGAATGGCTTGCGATAGTGAAGTGGAAGAACTTGTCCGATTGTTGCCGATTCGTTACCAAATATCATTACAAATTGGGACATACAAGGCAGTGGAAATCAGGTGATTTGCGGCTCTTGTCATGTAGTGACCGGAAACAGATGCTCTGCATGGGCGAGCCCTGCACACAGCAGTGGCGGGTGTCCGAAGACACCCGCCACTGTGCATCTGCATTGCGACTAGCTGAGCACGACCTTGCCGGTTGTGGTGTCGATGTACTTGCC
>JAUSQD010000006.1 GCA_030652695.1 Actinomycetota bacterium | reverse complement strand
CAGATTGGCATGCCAATCTGCATCGGCTGGACGCCGCATTGTTCAGCTAGTCAGCAGCGCTAGTACTTGGCGGCGGCGGCGACCTGCTGCGCGAACTGCGTCCATGTGGGCACATGATCGGGGTTGAGTTCAGCTACCAGTGCCTCGCGAGCGGCACTGCCACCGAATTCCGCGAACATCGCCTGCAGCTCATCTCGATTGGCCGCAGCCACTCTTCGCGCACCACGGCCCTGCATCAATGCTCCAGCTGGCTGGACTCCATCAAAAATCACCGGCACGCCAAGGCGTATCGCCTCAAGAACGGGAATGCCGTATCCCTCGATGCCAACGGAGATGAAGACATCACTGCTGTTCACGAGCCCATAGACCTCTTCGTCTGTTGCCCCTTGAACCCAGGTCACGGGATAGCCGGCTTCGATGGCTTCCAGCACTGCTTGATTGATGGATTCATCAGAAGAGGACTTCTTGCCGATGAAGAGCAGCTCGGCATCCAGGCCATCATCGACGGCAAGCATGAATCCATCAAGAATCTCCAGCGGCTGCTTGCGAGCTTCCAGGGTGCCCAATCGGGCGAATCGCGTTCTGCTGCTTGGGATTCTGCCTCGCACCGGCAGATGATCTCCGCCTGGATGGGCAACAGTGATTGGCAGTGCCCGATCACGTCGCAAGCGATCCAGGATCGAATCTCGCGCATAGTCGCTGATGCACACCACCGCATCAGCTACAGCCAGCATCCTGAAGTACTCGCTGACCCAGGCGGCATTGCCGGGCTTGAATCGGTAGTTGGCCGGCTCTGTCATGGGCAGGGTGTCGTAGCCGATCATCACAGTGCGCATGCATCTGCGGAAGATCTCGAATCGCTCGAGCACGCTTGGCAAGTAGGAAACCTCGGGCAGCAGCCAAGAGTCGTACAGGCTGACGAGGTCACCAAGCTTGACGATCGTGACAACGCGGTTCCCGACTAAATCGGAGAGATGCTCGTGCACCAAGTTCAACACATCACTTTGCGGATCGCGATGCTCGAATGCAATGGCAATCAGGTCTGCGGCCTGTTGAGGGGAGAGGAGCAGAAATTCGCCTGATCGCGCAGGGTTCGGCACGACGAAATCAGCCTGCACGTCGCCCGAAGGCCAGCATCGGGCCAAGTACTGCAGGACCCTTTGGATTCCCGTGCCGTAGGGATCACGCGTGAACTGCTCAATGTCAATGCCGACGTAGGTCATCGCGGACCACTCGCCACTTCTTCAAGCAATGCCAGAAGATTCTTCGCGTAACGCGCTGGCGACATGGCGTGGAGATACTCCAGCCTCTGGTGTTCACGCAGTTCTGCATCAAGGGAATGCAAGAGTCGATGTTCAATTGCCTCGGCAACAATCAGTGAACTCACGTCATCTGGCAGCCGATCGATGTATGCCGGCGTCCCCACATCGATCGCCAGGCCAGAGCTGGCGATGCTTGGGGTGCCAAAGGCCGCAAGGTCGCTCAGGGGTCCGCTCACGCCGAGCAGTGGGCTGACTCGCAATTGCACACCAAGATCCACGGCGAGCAGGTAGTCGCGGAAGGCCTGTTCGCTGACAAATCCGGTGATCTCAAACTCCGCGATCCCGGCCTCCTGCGCCCTCTTGGTCAGCAGGCGAACTTCATCCGCTGTAGCAGCGCCAACCAGATGGACGCTTACCTGATGGCCCCATTGACTGACCCAGGCAGCGGCTTCGACCACGACGTCGGTGAGTTTGGTGCGCAGGTCGACGTATCCAAAACTTGCGATGTGCTTGAGCTCGGAGTTGAAGCCCAAGCGCGCCCGTGCTGCAGCCCGCAGCTCATCGGTGATGTGCGCGAACTCCGGCACTCGCTGATTCGCAAAGGGCAGCACCCGTGGCGTGATGCCGGTCTCCTGCTCAATGCGCGGGGCAGCACTGGGTGAATGCACGACGAGCAGCTGAGCCTGGTGCGCGATCTCCCAGAAGCCTGCGTTCTGCAGCAGGCGCATGTCATCGATCTGATCATCCAGCGCAGGATCAAGACTGCGCTGCACACTGCCACGCAGCATCACCTGCTCAACTCCACCTTGACCGCGCATCGCCATGTAGTACTCCACCATCCGGGTGTCATGAGCGACCGCAACTGCATCGATGGTCCGCAGCGCCTCTATGAAGGGCACATGAAAATGCGAGTTCCCGACTACGCAGACAAAGACATCGTGATCGTGGCCACGAGCCAGCACCGAATCGATGTTCGCGTGCTTGAGACCTTGGACTTCAGCGTCCGAAGTGGTGTACACGGTGACGTCAGCAAGCTTGGCAAGTTCGGCCGTCACGGCGGCGGAAAAGTCTGCGACGCCTGACTTTTGGGGCAACCATGGCGTGCCAATGCCGATGCTGAGGCGTTGAGCAGGCTCGACCACGCTCGGTGTGGTGTCAACATGCTCGACACTGCCGCCTCTGGCCTCAATGCTCGCCGCAATCCTTGCTTCAAGGTCCTGGTGTTCATGACGCAGCAGTGCCTTCAACTCCTTGCGCTGGGTTGCCTGCTTGCCTCGATGTCGGCGAATGGCCCTGGCCATGGCTGCAATGTCTGCGGGCGGTGCCAAATAACTGCCAGAGCCGATCAATTCGCGGTGCGCGGGGATGTCTGAGGCGACCACAGGTGCACCCGCGCGCAATGCCTCGATCAGGGGCAGCGAGAGGCCTTCGTCGAACGAGGAGACCACCACGAGCTCAGTCGTCTGCAACAACTCATGCATCTGTTCATCTGTGATGCGATCAAGGGTCCGTGCCTCGCCCGGACGAAATGCCGCAGCGATCGACCAGTGGTGGACTCGGGTGTGCTGACCTGCCATGCCGAGCACCACAACTTCGCGCGTCTCGGAGCCGCCAGCCGTCGCTGCGCCTATCGCCGCGAGAGCACCGTAGGTGTTCTTGCGCGGTTCGTCGCCAGTCATCACCACGATGGGTCCGCTTCGTGGTGCTGATGTGGACATCGATTCGCCCGCTGGCAGCACATCGCGCGGCCATGCCACGCTGCTCGTCACTGATGCAGTGCGCGCCGCGCCGATCCATGAACCAAGCTCCTGCTGAACGAGATGCGAGATGCACACGAATTCGTCGAACTTGCGCAGCGCATCAAGGCCTGCCGCATACTCGGCGCGTGCGGCCAAATTATTGAGGTAGATCGTTGGGTAGTGCATCGGTATGAAGTCAAAGACCACAGCCACTTTGTGCGCAGAACTGCCCAATAGGGCAAGCAGAGGCTCAGGGCTCGCCGTCATCGGCGACGGCTGTATCAGCAGGCTGAAGTTCGCAGCATGCGCGGCATCCACGCGCACGATCTGACGACAATCACCCGCAAGGCTCAGTGGCAACTGCTCAAGTGCAGGGTCGATGAGCAAGACCAGCTCTGCGTCAGTGGCGGACGCACGCGCACTCTGCAGGGCTGCGAGGGCAAAACGCCCGATGCCGCGCGCGCCGAACGCAGCTGTCTGAAGACTGCGAGCATCAAAGAGAATCAGATTGCCGCGCGCCTGCACCTGTGTGTCGATGTGCGCGAGTTTCAAGCGCAGACGCAGAGCCGCAGCGAGTCTGCCGATCTCATCGCCGTGATTGTCAGTGCGCAAGTTGAGCAGGTGGTCAGAGTCATACGGGCCCGCATCAAGCCACTCCTGCGCAGCTGCTGATGAGTCGGCGGTCAATGGTTGGAGCTCGTATCCACCCTTTGGCTTCAACGGTTTGCCCTCAGCACTGATCCAAGCCACCTCATCAGCTGGCGGCTGGCCAAGGTAGGCGGGATCGGTGAGATGGCTTTGATTGACGATCACATGCTTGAGATGTCGGCTGCGCACCAGTGAGGTGCGAAGCGGCCCCGGGAGGTGCGTCAGTCCTTGGCGCAGCTTGAACTGGCTCACCTGCGCGACCTTGCCTGCCTTGCGCGCAAGATTCCAGGCGCGCGAGCCCTCAACTTGGGTCAAAGCCTCGCGGAGTTCACCGATGTGCTTCTCGTACTCCGCCACAGGCACTTCGTTGTCGATGTCGTGAAGCAAGAGCTCGCGCTGCCAGGCGCGGCGAATGTCTGCCTTGTTCGCGCGCTCGATGCGTTGCGCATCATCGATCTGTATCCAGCCGTCGGCTCCTGCATCGATGGCATTGAATGGGATCGCCAGAGCACTGCCAAGCTCTTGGTGCTCCTTGGCTGTG
Source organism: Actinomycetota bacterium (assembly GCA_030652695.1). Taxonomy (GTDB): domain Bacteria; phylum Actinomycetota; class Actinomycetes; order S36-B12; family S36-B12; genus UBA11398. The sequence goes on along the minus strand of JAUSQD010000006.1, from coordinate 2,080 downwards.
TACCAGGAGTTCACTCCGTCGAAGCTGACTGGGATGTAGTCCGCCTCAAGGAGCTGTGCCTCCCACGAATCATGGGACCGAATGCTTGTTCCGGGAAGTACCGACTCAATGCACAGCACCCAAGGGCGATGCCGACGCAGATCCAGGCCAGCAAGCACGCTGGCTTCGGCACCTTCAACGTCGATCGACATGAAGTGGATCTGCTGGATTTGCTCGTCGTCCAGAATTGCGCTGAGTCGACGTGCCGTGACGTGGACCGTGCTGGTCTGGAAGCCACGCGCAGCAGCCTCCTGCGCTTCAGCAAATTCAAGAGTGCCAAGACCGGTGCCGGGAACTCGATGGAACACCAGCTGACCGTCAGCATCCGCCGCTGCACATTCGACCACGGTGTCACCGGGTCGGTTGATGCGCAGCTGCTCAGCATGCGCAGGGTCGGCCTCGATCAGCAGCCCTCGCCAACCCAAGTCATACAGACTCGCAGTGATGCTCAGATGTCGCGGCTCGTTTGCGCCCACGTCGACATATGTCAGGCCACTGGCTGGCTCATCGCGAAAGGCCCGCCACACGCGGATGTCCTCGCCATTTTGGGCGTAGGAGATCTTCCGAGCAGTCACGAGAGTTGAGAGTACGGCTTCACACCGAATTAAGCCTCGTGCCACAGGGCTGTGGGGTCGTCAAGCAGCAACTGGTCGTACTTCACCATGCTCCGAGCGATGTCCTCAAAGCTCTTGGTGTGCCGCCAGCCGAGTTCGGCGTAGGCGCGACTGCTGTCACCTCGAAGCAGGGCTGGATCAGTATGGCGACGACGATCATCACTGGAGCGGACCAAGGGCTGCCAGTGGTCTATGCCAGCCGCCTTGAAGGCCAAGGCGATGAATTCGGTGAGCTCTCTGCTCTCCCCCGTGCCCAGGACGTAGTCGTGCGGCACTTCGGAGCCAAGCATCAAGCGCATGGCTCGTACATAGTCAGGGGCCCAGCCCCAATCACGTGAGACATCAAGGTTGCCAAGTTCAAGGAACTCCTGCTGCCCGGCGGCAATTCGAGCAACGGCTCGGGTGATGCGTCGAGTGACGAAGCCTTCGCCGCGCAGGGGAGATTCGTGGTTGTACAAAATGGCTGCGGTCGCAAACAGCCCATCTGCACGCGCCTGGTCGATCAGCTCAAGGGTCGCAGCCTTGCCAATGCCGTAAGGAGTGATCGGGCAGCGTGGGGTGCGCTCGTCTTGCGGTGAGACTTCGATGCCTTCAAACACCGTGCCCGACGCGGCCTGCACGAAGCGCACGTCACTGTGCCGTCGGGCCAATTGCTTCATCGCAGCGAGAATCGACTCCACGGCACCCACATTGACGCGCTGTGTCACCTCAGGGTGGGCAGCTGCTTCGGCCAGTGAGCTGATACCGCCCAGGTTGTAGATCTGGTCGGGCGCAAGATCCAGAATCAACTGCTCCAGAGCCACCGGGTCAGCGAGATCACACTCCAGGATCCTCGTCTTGGGCGCATAGCGCAGAAAGGTGGCGGTGTCGTGACCTGGCTTGACCAGGCCCACGACGTCAAAGCCATCGGCCAAGAGCTGCTGGGAGAGCAGGGTGCCGTCTTGTCCGGCGACGCCAGTGATCAGTGCCTGCATTTCATTCCTCGCTGTCGATGATGGTCAGCGAGCTAGAACTTGCCTTCAGGGGCACCTTCGAGCCGTGCGATATCGGCGTCAACCATGATCTTGGCCAATTCTGGTGGCAGCACCTTGGCTTCCCAGCCGAGCTTGCTCTTGGCCTTGGAAGCATCACCGATGAGCTGGTCGACCTCGGTGGGGCGCAAGAACTTGGGATCGAACTTCACGTAGTCCTCCCACTTCAGTCCCACATGCTCAAAGGAGAACTGCAGGAAGTCCTTGATTGTGTAAGCCGAACCGGTGGCCAGGACAAAGTCCTCGGGCTCATCGGCCTGCAGCATGCGCCACATGCCATCGGTGTACTCAGGTGCGTAGCCCCAGTCGCGAATGGAATCCAGATTGCCCATCCACAGCTCACTCATCTGACCCTTGACGATGTTTGCCACTGCCAGGGTGATCTTGCGGGTGACG
>JAUSQD010000005.1 GCA_030652695.1 Actinomycetota bacterium | reverse complement strand
CAGATTGGCATGCCAATCTGCCCGATTGCGCACCAATGCCATCGCCGCATCTGTGCGGCGCGTGACGTCCATCGTCAGCGCCGCAGACATCGCTGCGGCCTGCTGGGTGATCGAACCGACATGAAAGAGAAAACCGGTGTTGGGACCCACCCAACTCACATTGCCAGGGGAGTCGGAGGCAATCACTGGCGTGCCGCAAGCCATGGCCTGCAACAAGGTGACCGAGGTTCCATCCACTTCCGAGGCACTCACGTAGCCGACGCATGCTCGCATCAGCTCCGCGACCTGCTGCTCTTCAACCGAGCCGATGAAGCGGACGCACTGCTCCAGGCCGAGCTCAGCCACTTGCGCCCGCAGGCTTGACGTGAGCGAGCCGGAGTGCCCGATGAGCAGCACAAGATCGGCATGATCGGCATGGACGCGTGCGAAGGCCGAGATGATTTCGTCGACTCGATAGATCGGTTCGTGTGCGCGCAGTGAAAGCAGGAGCCTGGTCCCTGGCTTGAGGTCCAGGGATCTCAGATCAAAACTCGATCCCTCGGGGGTGAACAGCTCCAGATCCACGCCCCAAGGCAGGAAGGTGAGCTGGGATTCCTGCATCCCAGCCTGGATGGCGATCTGCATCGTCGGGTCAGAGTCGACGACTAGGCCGGTGAGACCAGAGAGCCAAGCAAGATCGTGTGCAGCACGCAGGTCATGAAGGTCAAAGCCCCACGAGAGTCCAAGCACCTTGGGCAGATCGTCATCGACATGCAGATGGCGAGTCACCGTCGTGAGTGGTCCGGCCAGAACGGGCAGAGTGCCGCCGGCAGCTGTGACGACTGTCGATCGGAGATCGTCCAGCCCAGCATCTCGACCAAGGACGACTACAGCAGGTTCGTGCCCAAGCTCGCGCAGCGCATGTGTCCATCGCAGATCATGAAGTCCCCAACTCGCACTTGCATAGACGCAGTCGGCGCTCATCGTGTGCTTTCGTTCACGACTTCAGGTCGGCCCAGTGAAGTTCCTGTCCATACTCAAGGTCACGGGTGAGCGTGCGACCAATCACCGCCTGATATTCATGTGCGGGGATGGCATCCAACGGTGCGGGTCGAAGCACTTCGATGTCGTTCTCGCCGAGATCGGTTCCGGCCAGCAATGGGCGTGCCGCACGAACGCATCGCCGTTGCAACACCACGGTTTCCTGCTCATTTGGCTCGACTTGCTTGGACCCGGTGCCCAGTGCAGCCTCCAGCATGCGGGTGTCATCGACCATCGCGCGCCAGCCGCTTGGATCCAGGGAGAATCCATGGTCAGGACCGGTGCGAGTGGTGTCGTCGGTGAAGTGCTTCTCAATCGCGCGAGCGCCAAGGCTCACAGCTCCCAGCACCGTGACATGCCCAGGGGTGTGATCTGAAAGCCCCAAGGTGACCTGTGGATACATCTCAGCGAACTGAGCAAGCACGCGCAGATTCACGTACTGGATGTTCTCGATGGAGCCCGTGTAGTTGGTGTTGCATTGCATCAGCACCACAGGCACATCCAGTGCCTGCAGCAGCTCCATTGCCCGCTGGACGTCTTCGAGGTCGGCTGCTCCTGCGGCAATCAGCACAGGCTTGCCCAGTGCAGCAATAGCCTCCAGCTCCTCCAGCCAGTTGATGTCACCTGAGCCCACCTTGAATGCCCGAACGTACGGATTGAGATGGGCCACTGCTTCAAGGTCATAGGGGGCCGACATGAATTCAATGCCGAGTTCCTGGGCGTGGGCCGCCAGCACTGGCGTCCAGTCCCATGAAACTGCGGCGTCCTCGTAGACCTCGAACACCGACTTCTTCCACGAGGACTGATGGGACTGCTGTCCGCCCAGCGAGCGAAAGCCGTAGTCGGACACGATGTGTGCGGCGCGAAAGTGCTGGAACTTCGCGCAATCAGCGCCGGCATCGCGTGCCAGAGTCATCAAGTCCAATGCTCGATCCAGATCGCCATCGTGGTTCGCCGCAATATCGGCGATGAAGTAGGTCGGTTGATCGGGACCGATGAATCGGTCGCCCAGTTGGAACGTGGTCACACATGCCTCCGCACTCAGGTTGCGGGCAATCGTACGGAAGAAGGCTGGAGTTGTGCGATCAACAGTGGTCTTGGCACCGGAAGCGGGCTACATAAGATGCGTGGGTGCGGAGCAGAGCTTGGTGGCTACTGCCCATCGCCTTTTTCATCATGTGCGCAGGCTGGGCGGTCACTTCACCAGTGGGATCCGCTCCAGACGACGACTACCACCTCAGCTCCATTTGGTGTGGCGGCGGCATCCAAAGCGGCGTCTGTGAGCTGGACCCGGCCTATCCGGACACCCGCAAGGTGCCCCGAAACGTGGTTGATGCCTCCGATTGCTACCGATTCCTGCCCGGCCAGACCGCGCGATGCCAATGGGCCTCCCGTGAGGACACCACCATGGTCTGGACCGAGCGGGTCAACGACATTCAGGGTCTGTATCCATCGGGCTTCTACAAGGTCATGTCGGTGTTCGTGGGTCCCAATGTCGAACGCTCAGTTGTCGCGATGCGCCTGTTCAATTCGCTGCTGGCGGCTCTGCTGATGGCCGCGATCATGAGGCTGACTCCCAAGGGCATCGCCTCCGCGGCGATGATCGCCATCCCTGTCAGTTTCATTCCCCTTGGCATCTTCGTGACGGTCTCGACCAACCCCAGCGCCTGGACCATCATTGGCCTGGCTGGCTTCTGGGCCTTCGCGTTGTCCTGGCTGCATCGTGGCGACCCTGTGGGGCCCGATGGTGATGCCCCCGAGGATCCGCAGAAGTTCGATCGCCGAAGCCTGCTGCTTGGCTGTGGCACCTTCATCTGTGCCTTCTTGGCCATGAGCAGTCGCGTTGACTCCAATGTCTACGTCGTGCTTGCGACCCTGGTCGTGCTGACCATGCACGGCTGGCGCAAGGCGCGAAGGCAGCCGGTTCGCCTGGCAAGCCTGGGTCTGCTGTGCCTGGTCGCGGTGATCTTGTATTTCACCGTTTCGTCCGCCGCACTGTTGGGCACTGGTGGCGGTGGGGCGGCAAACGAGGACGCAGGGGTCGGACTGCTGCTGACCAACATCACCCAACTGCCGCAGCTCTTCCAAGGCATCGTGGGTGGCTCTCTTGGCTGGTTCGACACCAATATGCCGGCAATCGTCACGTTCATCGGCGTCATGGTGGTCGGCGCACTGCTCTATCGCGGCCTGGCCCAAGCGTCCACTCGACAGATGATTGCCATGGGCATCGCCGGCAGCGCGCTGATTCTTGTGCCCCTTGCCTATCTGCAGTCCCAGAACCTGAACGTGGGCGAACTCGTGCAGCCGCGCTACATCCTGCCGCTGCTCACCGTGCTGATCGCGACGGCGGCACTGAGCTCAAATCCGATGAGGAGACTGGCGCTTCCACGGGCTCCTGCCTATGCCATTGGCCTGCTGCTGTCGCTCAGCGCCTGCGTGGCCTACTGGGTCAACATCCAGCGCTATATCGCTGGCCAGTTCCATCCGCTGATCGAAGGAACCCTGCCCATCAAGTGGAACCCGCTGTTGCACGCTCCGCTGGTCCCTGTGAGCATCGTGACGGCCCTGGCCACCATCGCCTGGGTGCTAGGCATCTTCCTGTGGGCGCGAACCAGCAACGATCGAGTTCCCAGCTCGCACTGACGAGAGCGTGTGCGCGCCGGGTGTCGCGTGCGCGCGTGGACTACCGTTGTCGCTCGTGACATCCCTGCGCACCCTGGTGGCGATCCCTGCCTGGAATGAGGCTGGTTCCATCGCAGATGTCATTGCCAAGGTGCAAGAACACCGCCCTGATGCCGACATCCTGGTTGTCAGCGACGGCTCAACTGACGACACCGCTGAGCTGGCAAAGGCTGCCGGGGCCACCGTGGTGACTCTGCCATTCAATGTCGGAGTCGGTGGGGCAATGCGCACGGCATTCCTCTATGCCAAGCGTGAGGGCTATGGCGCCATGGTGCAGGTGGATGCTGATGGCCAGCATGACCCCGCGGATCTGGATCGGGTCATTGACGGTCTCAGCGAGGCCGATGTCGTGGTGGGCACTCGCTTCCACCCAAATTCGATGTACTTCGTGGGTGGACCGCGCCGCTGGGCGATGGTGCTGCTGTCTCGCTCGCTGAGCCGGATGAATCGAGGCACGATCTCCGATCCGACCTCGGGTTTTCGAAGTGCCGGACCCCGGGCCATCGACCTGTTCGCCATTGAGTATCCGGCTGACTATCTCGGGGACACCGTTGGCTCGCTTTCCATCGCCATACGCAACGGACTGGTGATCCACGAGACACCAGTGACGATGTACTTTCGGCAAGCCGGGCGACCGAGCAAGAATGCGATCTGGTCTGCGCTGTACCTCGGTCGTGCAGCCCTGGCGATCATTGCCACCACCACGCGCGCACGCAAGACTCCGAAGGCAGATGCAGCATGACGGCAAATGTGCTGGCCGGCATCACCGCAATCGTCACCTTCGTCTTCGTCTTCAGTCTGCTGCGCCGTGGTGCTTTGCGAGAGAAGTACGCAGTCCTGTGGTTGTTCTTCTCTGGTGCCGCGCTGTTCTTTGCCATCGTGCCCGGCGCTCTGGATTGGTTTGCAAGTCTTGTCGGCGTCGCAACTCCAGTGAACTTGCTGTTCTTTGTCACGGTCGTCCTGCTCGTGCTCGTGAGCGTTCAGTTGAGCTACGAGTTGAGTCGGCACGAGATGCGGATTCGTCGGCTGGCTGAAGAGGTTGCCCTACTGCAGGAAGAAATTGAACAACTCCGGGAGCAGCGTGACAACTGAGCCCGTGCTGGTCATCGCATTCAATCGACCGGATCTCCTGAGGGTGCTGCTGGATCGCCTCAGACTCGTGCAGCCGTCGAGGGTGTTCGTCGCCATTGATGGCCCTCGATCTTCGCGAGCTGGCGAGGCAGAGCTCGTCCAGGAGTGTCGCGACCTCATTGCAGCAATCGACTGGCCCTGCGAAGTCAGCACTCACTTTCAGGAGCAGAATCTGGGCTGCGGCCTTGGTGTCTCCACGGCGATCAGCTGGTTCTTTGAGCATGTCGAGCGCGGCATCATCCTTGAGGACGACATCATCCCCGACCTGAGTTTCTTTCCCTTCTGCACGGAGTTGCTCGATCGCTATCAGGATGATCTGCGCGTCTTCGCGATCGCTGGTTGCAACTTCGCCCCGAGTGATGCTGTTGAACATCCTGAACTGGCGTATCGATTTTCACAGATCCCACATATCTGGGGATGGGCCACTTGGCGCCGCTCCTGGCAGCAGCATCAGCTGGACATTTCTGGGTGGCGCTCTCGTCTTCCCATCCGCACCCTCTGGTCACGAGTCGGGCACTCGATACCGGCGACGGTGTACTGGACGGGCATCTTCGAGCTGCTGGCACGCAAGCAAGTTGACACATGGGACGGACAATTCGTGTTGGCGAGCATGGCATCCCAGCAACTGACGGCAACCAGCAATGTCAATCTGATCCAGAACATTGGCTTCGGTGAGACCGCAACGCATACAGTTGAAGATCGTCATGAGTTGACGGCTGGCAGTGTGCTGCTGCCGACAGCACCGGTCCCCGTAGTGGTGGACAGCAAGGCGGATGAGTGGACGCGAGTGCACCACTTCAATGCCACATGGCGCGGGATGCTTGATCAGCTTGACGGGTTCCGCAAGCAGCGGCAAAGGAGGAAGTCGTGACGATCAGCCGAGGGCGCGCCCTGGTGACCGGTGGTGCGGGTTTCATTGGCTCGCATCTGTGTGAGCGCCTGCTCGACGATGGCTACGAGGTGCTCTGCGTCGACAACTACTACTCGTCCACCAAGGACAACATCGCGCACCTGCTGGACAACCCTCGCTTCGAAGTGATGCGTCATGACGTGACTTTTCCCCTGTATGTCGAGGTTGATGAGATCTACCACTTGGCGTGCCCCGCTTCGCCGATTCACTATCAGCGCGATCCGGTGCAGACGACCAAGACTGCTGTGCACGGTTCGATCAACATGCTGGGCTTGGCCAAGAGAACGGGTGCCAAAATCCTTCTGACCTCCACTTCGGAGGTCTACGGAGACCCACTCGTGCACCCTCAGACTGAGGACTACTGGGGCAACGTGAACCCGATTGGTCCGCGAGCCTGCTACGACGAGGGAAAGCGCGCTGCGGAGACTCTCTTCTTCGACTACCACCGCCAGCACAAGCTGCAAATCAAGGTCGTGCGTCTGTTCAACACCTACGGCCCACGGATGCATCCGCACGACGGTCGCGTCGTGTCGAACTTTGTGGTGAGCGCGCTTGCTGGTGAGCCGCTCACCATCTATGGCGAAGGCCAGCAGACTCGTTCCTTTTGCTACATCGATGATCTTGTTGACGGATTGATCGCGATGATGCAGACCGGTGATGAAGTCACCGGCCCCATCAATCTCGGCAACCCTGGCGAGTTCACCATTGCCCAACTTGCTGAGCTCGTCATTGAGCAAACCGGCAGCGCATCCTCGCTCACCTACCTGCCGCTGCCGCAGGACGATCCCGTCCGACGTCAGCCCGACATCACTCGCGCACAGAAGACTCTCGGCTGGGGTCCGACCATCCCGCTGTCCGAAGGGCTGTCGCGCACAATCGACTACTTCCGTTCGACTTTGGCCTAGCCCTTGCGGTGCGAGGATCGGCAGCGCCGATGATCGTGATGGTTGAGCAGGGCAGGCTTGGCAATCAGATCTTCCAGTACCTGGCTCTGCGGTCGGTGGCTCGACCAGGCGAGAGGATCCAGCTGATGGGATTCGACCAGCTCCGTGCGACCTTCGACGGACTGGATGCACGTTTCACAGCCATCGACACCAGCATGTTGCGACACCTGCGGTCGATTAACTATGCGCGCATTCGCCGTGCCAGCTCGTTTGTCCCAGGCCTGGACCTCGTCGAGGAGACCGTGGATGGGCAGCCGGTCGCACCGAGCGCTCGCATGCGCATCTGTGTCCCCGCGTGGTTCCAATCGCCGACAGTGCTGAGCACCTCGGCGCTGGCTGCGATGCAGGTCAAGCCGGCGCTGGTGCAGGCCGCGAGATCCGTGGTCAGTCAGCATGCCGATTACGCGTTCATCCACGTCCGTGCAGGCGATTACCGCACGTGGCCATCTGCTGAGGCTCCGGCGATCCTCTCGCCCGCGTGGTATCGGACTCAGCTGGGCGAACTTCGCCTAGAGGGGCCGCTGCATGCCTTTGTCGTGGGCGATGAGCCCGAGTATGTGGACGAAGTGGCTGATGCACTCACCGACGCCACAGTCGTGCGGGCCGACGAGCTAACCGAATTTGCGCTACTCACCCAATGCAGCGCAGGAGTGCTGTCTGCGAGCACCTTTGCCTATTGGGGTGCCTACTTCGCACACCGGCAAAAAGGAGGCCACTTCATCGCTCCGCAGTATTGGGCCGGGCACGCATCGCACGCGTGGTATCCACCAGGCATCGCCTCGCCATTCTTGGACTATCGCTCAGTCACCTAGCCAGTTTCTGCAGCTCACGTCCTCAGCTATCGACGAAGCCTGCGCCAGCCGTGCTTGGCCAAAGTGCGCAACTCGCGAGCCCGCTGCGTGATCTTCGGTGCATGCAAGCCCATGGCCGGACCCCGTTCGCCCATGGCCACTGCAGCTTCATGCCCGAAGGACGATGCCGCGGAGTAGACCAGCCCGCTGGCGCGGCTCAGCAGAATCCAGTCCACGAGCGCTCCAAGCGCCGCATCGTCCTGCGTGCGATCGAAACTGTCATGTTCCACCCACCAGGGAAGCAGGCCAGTCGATGATTCGGCGGTCCTCCATTGCTCCCGGGCTTGAGCAGTGTCAGCCGCGATGAACAGGCTGGAAATGCCAGTCCGATTGACAAGCGTGTGCACTGCTTTGTGCACCGCTCGGGGCTGAGGTGCTGTCACAGCGCGGTCGGTGCCGCGAAGGTGCAGGCCCAGATATGGCTCGGAGTGCAGGTCGGTGGCGGCATTGACTTTGCGGAGCAATGGCTGGCTCCAGGCCAAATCGCGGTAGAAGTTGCGCCGATCCCCTGCAGGGTCCTTGGTGCCGGGAAGGTGGAAATGTCCGCCAGCGATGATCACGAGCACTCGAGGCACTGGCGGGGTTGCCAGTTCGTGCACCAGGGACGTCATGAAGGCCTGCTCACCGCGGTCGTCTCCGGACAGGATCAAGGTGCCCGTCTCTGGAACTCGATTGAGATACGAAGGCTCGTCGAGGTCACCGGACAGGATGAGGGTCTCGGTGACCTCTTTGGCCGACACTGAAATCCGCTGCACGAGGTCGTGGTCGAAGAGCAGTTCTGCCGGAGCTGGAGCGATGGGTTGCGGCGCCCACAGCATTTCGACCGGCACTTGGAGCTGACGTCCCATGGCAGTGGCGCTTGCCCAGGCTTGGAGTCGATTGGCGTAGCCATTGCGAGGCACGATGATGATGCGCTGCAGTCCATCAACGGGCACGGCGCCATTGTGCTGCAGAGTCGCCTGTTGCGCCCTGCCGGGTGAACACCCTCACAGGATCCAAGGAACGGTCCGGTGCTTGGACACGACACTACGATGACCGGGTGCGGGTGGCGATGGATGAACAGATATTCGCCATTCAGGCTTATGGCGGCATCAGCCGCCTGTTCGCCGAACTTGCCCGCCAGTTCGCCAAGGGCGAGGTTGCGGATATCGAACTGCTCCCCATCCACGCACCGATCATCAATCGCTACATCCTGGATGACCCTCAGCTGGCCAAGGCGCTGGACGCCTCGCGTGCCCGAAATGAGTGGACTGCGCTCGTCAGGTATCTGTCCCGCATTTCCACGAAGACCTCATGCGATGTCGTGCACAACACCTTCTACCTGCCACATGGGCTGGCCCCCACCGGCGGAGCGAAGCGGGTCGTGACCATTCACGACATGATCCCCGAGCTTCGGCCAGACACTCGACGTCGGCTGGATTTCGTCACGCTCAAACGGCGCTATGTCGCGCGAGCCGATCACATCATCTGTGTCTCTGAGGCAACCAAGAGCGACCTGCTGAAGGTCTACGGTCCGATTCAGGCCCCGATCACCGTTGTGCATCACGGTGTCGATGCCAGTTTCACCCCTGGTCTGCCGCGCTTGTCCTCCTTGCCAGAGCGCTATCTGCTCTTCGTCGGCAATCGGGGACAGTACAAGGACGCGGGTGTGCTGTTTCGCGCTTTTGCCGCGCTCAATGACCAGACCGGTGTGCGTCTGGTCTGCATCGGCGGAGGAGCCTTCACGAGAAGTGAACTCCAGCAGCTGCACGAGCTGGGCATCGCCGGAAGGGTCCTGCAGATGCAGCTCTCCGATGACGGGATCGTCTCGGCCTATGCCAATGCGCTGGTCTTCATCTTCCCTTCGCACTTCGAGGGCTTTGGTCTGCCGGCACTGGAGGCGATGGCCTGCGGCGTGCCCGTCGTGCTCGCACGGGCTACCTCCCTGCCGGAGGTGGGCTCAGATGCAGCCATCTACTTCGAGCCCGGAAACGCCGAGGCGCTGACCGGCATCTTGAGTGACCTGCTGTCCGACGACCAGGCCAGAAGCGATCTGGTGGCTCGCGGCTTGAAGCGGGCGGCCTTCTTCACCTGGCAGCGCTCAGCCCGACAGACCGCTGAGGTCTACCGGGCGACATCTGCTGCTGCAGTAGCCTGAACTCACTGTGACTCAGCCCCACCAGCCTGTTCGCGCGGAGCACGACTCAGCAGTGGAGCTCCTCGGGCAGGCGCTCAACCCAGACCAGCGCAGCCGGGTCCTGTTCGTCAGTTTCACCCAATGGGATTTTGCTCTGGGTGCTCTCGCTGAGATTGCGCTCGCTCTGCGGGCACAGGGTGCTGCATTGACGATGGCCTTCTGGACAGACCGAACTCCGCTGCGCGATCCAGGCTGGTCATCCAGCGGTCGGCTGTCCAAACTGCTGGGCAAATCAAGCCGCGACCAGAATGCGATCGCTGCCTTGAAGGCGGCCGGGGTGCCCGAGCAGAGTTTCATCTCGCCCCCGCTGCGCGGTTGGAAGCCCTCGGCGCCTATCGCGATCACTGCGCCGATGAATCGCACCCAGATCCGCGCGCTGACCTATCACGGTTCGCCGATGGGACGGGCGATCCTGCAGGTGAATCCCGACACCGAAACTCCCATCACCGACTCCTTCTACTGGAGCAAGCGCTGGCTGCAGGCGGCTGCGCGCTCGTACGCCTTCGTGTTCGACCAGACTCTTGAGACGATCAGACGCGGGCAGATCACTGCTGTCGTGGTCTACAACGGACGCTTCCTGCACGATCGTGCCGCTTCCGCGGCCGCTGAGTTCGCAGGCATCCCGGTGCTCTACTACGACGCGGGAGGCATCGACACCGACTTCGATGTCACCGATGCGGTCACCCACGACTGGTCAGATCTGCAACGACGCATGCTGGCGATGTACGAGAAGTGGCCAGCGCCACAGCGCGATGAGATTGGCAGCAGTTGGTTTGAAGAGCGACGCCAGCACATCGCGCCGAACAACGCGCTCTTCGTGGAGGCGCAGAGACTTGGTGAAACCATCGATGTGGCCAATGCGACACGGGTCGTTGTCTACTTCAGCTCCTCTGGTGATGAGATCGCAGAACTCGAACTGGACTGGAGCACCTTTTTCGGAACTCAGGAGCAGACACTGCAACTGCTCGCCGACGAGTGCCGCCGACAACCTGGCACCACGCTGGTGGTGCGCTCGCATCCGCACATGCGCATGAAGCCCAAGCAGGATCTTGTGGAGTGGATGCAGGCCGTCGAGCGCGCGGCGCCCGACATTCACCTTGATCCGTACTCGACAGTGGATTCCTATGCACTCATGGAACAAGCTGATGTGGTCGTCACCTACGGCTCGACCACTGGAGTCGAGGCGGCATACGCAGGCAGACCCGTCATCGTCATGGGGCCCTCGGCCTATGACCAGCTCGGCTGTGCTCGCTTCGTGGCAACCCCTGATGAGCTCTCAGCTGCACTCGTGGACACGCCAGTGGGTTCCAAGCAAGCAGCCATCTCCTACGGCCTGATGATGCGCCGGCGCGGACTGATGCACGAGTTCGTCACCCGTGATCCAGCAGCGGGTTTCAGCATTGGAGAGCAACGCCTCGATGACGCGCCGATCCTCGTGCAGCATGTGGGCCACGCCTACAAGCGTCTGCAGAAATGGCGTCTTTCGCGCTAGGGCGCTTCTCCTGCTGACTGCGCATAGCGCTGCAGAACCCACGGCATGGCGGCGTACCGGTCGCGGGTAAGCGCTGATGCTGGGAAATGTGGTCGCTCAAAGTCGTTGCCGAAGAGCGAGGTGCAGAACTCATTCTCCAAAGCCAGGCGATCTCCACCGGTCGGCGTCTTACCCTTGTGCAGGCCAATGGTGTCCACGGCCATCAAGGTGCCGGCCGGCCCGGTGAGCTCAGTGACCTCGTCCCACAAACCTGCCTTCTGCACTGACGCATCGTCGATGCGCCCATCGGCGCGAAGCGAGCGGGGGATATGCCGGTGCGAGCCACGAAGGTAGACATGCGGCCCGGTTTCCGGAGTGACGTCGGTCAGGTACAGGAAGAACTTCAGGAACGCGAGTCGATCACGGTCTTGATGGAACATCTGAGCGTTCAGGTTGGTGTCCTGCGTGCCCTGTGTGGTCGTCCACCAGAAGGCGACCTCGTCCATGAGCACCGGCTGGTTGAGGTAGCGCTGCGAGATGAGCGCGGCCACCGGGTCAGTCACAAACTCCTGCACCTCAACACACTGCAGTGCCACCGTCTCATCGATGTCATATCTGCCAACCAATGGCTGGGTTCGGGGATACACGCCTGCGGGCTGGTCGGCGCCGCGCGCAATCGCAGGTGCCTGCTCGGCGTACTCGCGGATAGCGGTGGTGATGTCAGACGGAACAATGTGACTGAACACAAAGAACCCGTCTCGGCGGATGCTCTGGACAGCCCGCTCAACCTCGGCTGAGTCAAAGAATCGACTTGAGTCCGGATCAGCGATTTGCCAGGCATCGGGCGGAGTGCCTCGCACGACGCTGCGCGAGATCAGCTTGCCGATGCGGGGATGCAGATCCATCGAGGAGCGCATATTGAACTGCTGCTGGCCGGCAGTTGTCTGCGGCGTCTGCGCTTGGCGATTGAAGCTGCGAGCGGCAAGAACCGTGCGCGCAAGCCGGGGCAGCCGCAGGGCTGACTCGACGAGCTCGCTCATGTTCTCCTCAAGATCGACCGGGCTTCTCGAATTTTACTCTGCATGGCGTCGGAGCCTGCGTCTTGCGGTGTCTCGCAGCTTCGAGGTGAGCACGCTGGCGAGCTCCCCGTAGGACAAGTAGCGGGCAATGGACTCTGGCTTGGTCGCGCTGGTGCTCATCAGCCCCAGGTCGCGTGAGTAGTTGGAGTTGACGATGATCCCGAGGTAGCCACGCGCAATGTCCGGGGTAGTGATGCCACGCATCAGGTATTCAAGGTGCTGCCCCTCGTGATGGAAGACCTTGAACCACGGCTCACGTGCATGAATGTCGATCGGCGTTGCGAACTGCATCCAGATGTTGTACCAACTGAACTCGTATGGAGCCTCGGCGAGCGCGTCCTTGTAGTCCCAGCCGCGCGGGTTCAGGAAATCTTCAACGAACGACTGCAAGACCTTTGCGGATAGCACAGTGTGTCCGTGGCAGGTGCGAATCACTGGTGAGGTCCAGCCGATCAGGTCGGCAATGTGGCGAAGCTCTGCCTCGCGTGACTGCCAGTACTGCCTGTAGTACGTCGGCTCTACCTCAAGTTCCTTGTCTTCAACGAGCACTGAATAGGGCGTCTGCTCGTCGTACATGAAATCCTGGACTCGGAAATCGCGAATGAATTCGGCATCGGAATCAACACACAAGTAGTTGTCCGCCAGGCCCTTCTCCCAGAAGGCAAGCTTGACGATCTCCTGATTGATGTAGCCAGCACGCATGCCATGCACCGCAGATGCAACCAGGTGCTTGCTGAATTCCTCTTCCGCTATCAGGATGACTGTGTCAGATCCCAGTGGAGCAAACAGTGCGAGATCGACGTTGGGAACCACCGTATACAGGGTGACGTTGTCGCGATTGAAGCGATGAAAGGACTCAATCATTCGTTCGGCATACGTGAAGTCTCCGGCAAATGACTTCAGCAGCATCGCAAACGATTGACTCATGGTGAGTCGTGCTTCACAGCTTCGATGACTCCAGCTGAACAAAGGAACATGCCGCGCCAGGTGCCCTCATGCTCAAGTGCAATCTGAGCTTCGCGGTAGGCGCGAGGATCAATCTGCTCTGCGAGCATCGGATAGGCCGGGTGGTAGTTGTACCAATGGAAGCGAATATCCGAGTAGCCGTGCGCACGCACGACATCTGCGAGTTCGAAGGGATTGTGGAAGCGAGCGAGAATCTCGTCGTATCCATCGCCTGTCGGTCTCGTGCGTGCTGGCGGCTTGTTGACCGCGAGTCGCTGATCAAGGTCATCGGCAACGACCTTCTTGATCTCAGTTGAGACCGGCGCAAGCAGTTCGTCAAGGATGAATTCCTTGGAGAGACGATTGAACGTGAACATGGAGAACATGGAGTTGCGGAACTGCAGAATCAACTGTCCGCCGGGACGCAGGAATGAATCCATCGAACTGACGAACTGGGCATCGTCTTGCACATGCGGGATGACGCCCAGCGCCATGACCGCATCGAAACTGCCGACTCGAGCTTGGGTATTGGCAAGAGATGAGGAGTCCTGGACATCGAGCAGGTCGATTGCCAGTGGGTCCAACCCGTGCGCGGTCATGTTGTCGCGAGCGAAGCGGACCATCTCGGGGGAGATGTCATTGCCAGCCACGCGAATGCCGTCGCCCGCGATGGTGACCAGGGGAGTCGCATCGCCGACACCCAGTTCGTACAGCGATCTGGCACCTGACGCCTTCAGAAGCCCGCGCACCAGTTGCAGCCGGAAGTAGTTGGCTGGATATTCGGCATTCGTCCAGATCTTCGCCTCGTCGTACTGCTCGGCATAGGACGAAGCACTGCCGTCATAGTGCGATGCGACTGACATCAGTGCCCCTTCATCGGCGGAACTTCTTCGAGCAGGCCATGCTCGAGCAATTCTGCGACAACGGCCTGCACATCGCTGAGTGGACGCTCGAAAAGCTCGGCCATGTCTGTCACAGAATGCTGACCATCGGCATAGGCGAGTACATGGGTGCGAAGCAGGACGACATCCTCAACAGTTCGGCCGTGCATTTGGTGGTAGAGCCCTCGCTTGCCCAGCTGGGGTTCGCCCAGCACGGGTGTGCGGTAGTAGATCGACTCCTCGAACTCCGAGATGCAGGTGCGCACCAGGTCAATGCCGCCCTGCAGGCCAGCCGGGGTGACGAAGGACAGGTCATCGGCAGAGGAGTGGTACTGCGGGTAGGAGCCATATTTGGTTCGCATCAGCGAAATCAACGGCAGATCCACGCCGGGGGCTCCGTACTGGCGTTCGTCGCTGCCCCGATCAAGGTATGAGTACAACTTGGGCTGTGGCGTGGCCAGCACAGCCCGTCGGGCAATGCGGTCGATCGGCAGCCCACCGCGCCGGGATTGCAAATAGGAGTAGTCGCCTTCATCGCCGATGCAGGTGAGGTTGTAGCCCGACACGACTGCCGACTTCAGATGCTCAAGATTGCGTGCCAGATAGGTGATGGCACCGATGGTCTCGGGCACGAATACCAGGCGGTAGGTGTATCGGCGTCGCGCAAGCCCCATCAGCCATCGGGCAATGGCAACGGACACCACAGGACCTGAGAGCTCGTTGTTTGCCAATGATGGATGGCAGATGTACGTGGAGATGAAGACTTCGTCTTCAGTGTCACCGGGAATGAGGAGCTCGCCGTAGGTGAGCGAGCCCGGAGCAAGGGTGCTGTCGATCACGACGCGGTAGTCACCGGGCTCGAGCGTCAGCCGAAGCGCGTGCGGCAGGCACAGGCCCCAGCCTGGGTTGTAGTAGTTGGTGACATAGGGAATGACGTCGGGATGCTCAGGGTCAGAGTGCAGGTGAGGCTGCAGTTCGTCCAGAGTCAGCACCGTGTCAACGGGGTCTGAGTAGCCCACGACATGCAGATTGCTGAAGGCGAAATCGATCACCCGATGACCATGGGGGTCAATGAGGTAGGCCTCGCGAATGTTCCACTCATCTGGCACGACCCAGTCGAACACCTCGGTTCCGCTGGGGACTTCATGCACCACCAGCTCGGGCAGCAACTCCTGCAGGACTGCGAAGGTTGCTCGCACGCCATCACCTGTGAGGCTGCGGGGAAAGTCCCAAAGTCGCTCGGCCAAGGCGTGCGCGAACAGCCCTTCGGCGTGATTCGATTCCGGCTGCACACAAGCTCCAAGACGACAAGATGGGGCTGCCTAGACTACCGGGATCATGAGCGAGCCACGAGTGCTGATCGTTGTCGCCACTCTTGGTCGGCGCCCGGAGTTTCTCACCCAGACTCTTGATTCCATTCGCTCGCAGGCTGTGGCAAGCGATGTGGTGATGGTTGCTCCGCTGGACTCGGTCACCGTGCAGCAAGCGTCATTGGCGTACGGAATCCCAGTGCTGGCGGATCCCGGATCACTGCCAGGGGCCATCAACCTGGGGGCGCAGCAGCTCAAAGCCCATCACGAGTACTTCAACTGGCTCAATGACGACGACCTGCTGGAGCCGGGGTCCTTGGAGGCAACGGTCAATGCCCTGGATCGCAACCCTGCTGCGGTGGTGGCCTTCGGCTCCTGCCGCTATATCGACCCGCAGGGCCGCGAACTATGGATCAGCAAGGCAGGCAAGTGGGCGCCGCGGGTGCTCTCGTGGGGCCCAGATCTCATTCCGCAGCCCGGCATGCTCGTGCGCAGTTCAAGTTGGAAGCAGGTCGGCGGGCTTGACGAGAGCTTTTCGCTGGCATTCGATCTTGATCTGCTCCTGAAGCTGAAGAAGCTCGGACCCTTCGCCCAAGTGCCGTCAGTTGTCTCGGCATTTCGCTGGCATCCTGACTCGCTCACCGTTGACGACCGCACCACGAATATCAAGGAGTCAGAGCGCGCCAAGCGCGCAGCACTGTCGCCCGGCATGCGTCGCGTGGCGTGGGTCTGGGAGCCTCCGGTTCGGCTGGCCACCCGAATGGCAGCGCGCGAAGTGCAGCGCAGAGCAACGCGGATGTCAGCAAGCTGACTGATCGAACTTCAGCACGATCGCGTCAGGTGAGTTGAATTCGATGGTGGCATAGGGCAGCCAATTGCGCGTTGCCGTTCTGCGTGGATCAATCCAGAACCAGGTCACCCCGGAATTGCAGAGGTTCGCGGCTGTCTGCACGCCCGGGTTGTTGGCAAATTCCAGTGAGATCGACTCTCGATCCATGATGCTCTGCAGTGCTGACGGCCGACCATATGGCGCTTGGTACTGGATGCCTGAGATCAACGTCCTCTGCTGCCCCAGAGCAGCAACGAGTGGGCTGTAGGTGCTGTTGGTTGCGACGATGTCGGCATCGTGCGCATGATCGGCGAGGTACTGGCCAGCCGCTCGTTCGTTGTCTGTCCACGAAGTGACGGGTACCAGATCCTTGGCGATGATGAACGGCGTGAGAGGCACGAACTCCGAGGTCTTCATCCCGCCTTCGGACTGAAGCCCAAAGGATGTTGACGACACACCGAGCACCCGTGCGCCCGCAGCCATCACAGTGAGCGTGACCAGTGTGAGTGCGACTGCACAACGCAGGAAGCGACTGCCGCTTTGGGAACGCCAGATGGCGGCAATCACCAAGGCAATCGCAAAGGCCACGAGATAGGCAACGAGAGGTCCAGCCCAGCGCAGGAACGGTGAGTGCCCAGGCCCGAAGGTCCACACGGCAGCGATCAGTACTGAAGCAATGACTCCTACGGCAATGGCGGCGACAATCGGCCACGTTGGCACCCAGCGCATGCGCGGGGCAATGGCCAGCAGTGCATGGGCAATGCCCAATGCCGAGATGATCGCCAATGGCGCCGAGGCCGCCAACGCGAACCAGGTGTCGTTGAGCCCGCCACTGATCAGGAGCACCGACGCGACACTGGCCACCACCAGCCCCATGCCAAAGATGGTGACGGGCTGCCAGCGGGTCGACCGGCTGCCAACGAGCCAGACAAGGCCGATCCAGCGGGCTGCCATCGCCAGTAGCAGCAAGCCTGTGCCAAACAGGATTCCCCACTTGGCGTCAGTGGGGTTGAGCCCCTGCACCGACGACGCTTTGTTCAACAGGCTGCCGAGCCCAAGACCGCCGCCTTCGGCCGAGCCTGCAATGTAGGCGAAGTAGACACCGGCAACGCCGACGCCTGCGGCTGCCAGTGCTGCCCAGGCTCGAGCAGCCCATGACTCTCTGCGCATGGCACCGACGACAGCCACGAAGCCCCAAGCGGCCAGGGCTACGACACCAGCGCTGACTTTGCCCAGGGTGGCCGCCGCGGCGAGCACGAGAATCACCAGCAGCAGCAAGGGAAATCTCGTAGCCGTCTTGCTTGAGGTGACCTGCCACAGAGCCAGGCACAGGCCCAAGACCCAGACCGTGGCCAATTGCTGTGAGGGCGAGTCGAAGTTCAGGATCGTGCCGTACGTTGCGCCGACATATCCGCCGGTGACGATGAGCAACGCCGCAATGGTCGGCGCCCAGCGCATGGTGGTGAGCCGACGAGTCCAGGCCACGGCAATCAGCACCGCGCCGATGAGCGCAGTTACTGGCAGCACTCGGGTGAGCACGAGAAATGGCTGCGCCTCGACGACGTGAGTGATCTGACCCGACCAGGCGTAGGTCAGCCAGTGGTAGCGAAGCTCGTTTCCGGCGGCGAAGATGTTGTTGGAGAAGATGCTCTCCGAAGGGCCGAATTGGGCCAGCGAAGTGGACAGCGCTTCAAAGAAGAGCATGTCGGGGTGATAGCTGGTGAGCGTCCCACTCCAGTTGAGTGGATACGACCGCAAGCTCGCAGCCAGGGCGATGAAGCCCAGACCAAGGGACACGATCAAGGCGACTGCGGATGGTCGATCAATCGCGAACCACCGAGAGGAGATTTCTGTCGTTGCTTGGGCACCACTTGGGCCCAGGGTGCTGCCGGTGCGCCATTGCAGGATGAATGCCACGACGACGGCGAGCACTGAAGGCAGCGCCCAACCCCACAGCGGAAGCCACTGCCACAGCAGCACCCCGCTCAGGGCGCCTGCCGCAGTGCCAATCGCCAGTCCTAAGCCCAGGACTTCAATGAGGTGCGCGCTTCCGCGACGCACCAACTGCCAGAAGTAGGCGCCCGTAAGCCACTGCACCAGCACCACAGCAAAGGCGAAGAAGAGCTCACTGGCCATGACGCGTCACCTTTGACCAGATGCCTCGGTAGATGCTCACCGCAAGAAAGTGTCGGCTACTGGAAAGGAGTTCACGAACGGCAGCCCAGCCGCGAGGCTTCAAGATCGTGCGTCTTGCGCGGTGAAATTCTGCGAAGGACTCTCTCCAGCGCTGCGTGGACAGACCTCCTTCATGGAATCGGGCGATGGGAAATTCGATCATCACCGGAGTGCTCAGCCTGCTGAGTTGCAGGAATGCTGCGTAGTCGGCCGCAATCTGAAAGCTGGGGTCGAACCCACCCACCTGCCGCAAGTCGGCAAGGGCAGCGAATGTGCCCTGATGTGGGGCGAAGTGCCCGCGCGCAAACAGCGATCGCTGTTCTGCGGCAAAATCCCACGCAGGCGTGACAACCGATGAGCCATTGGCAGCAACGACTTCGACGGTTCCAATCAGCCAGCCAGCATCGGTCTGCTCCGCAATCGCGCGAACCCTGCGCAGTGCATCGGGCAGGAGTTCGTCACCAGCATTGAGGAAGTAGATGTAGCGCCCGTGCGCTTTCTCCAGGCCCAGATTCATCGCCGCATAGACACCAGCTGGGGGCGTCCAGTGGAAGTCGGCAGGTGGATCTGTTTGGTGGAGCAGCGCTGGCACGTGCTCGTTGTCTTGCGAGCTGTCGATGACGATGAACTCCAGGTCGTCCAGATCCTGACTCGACAGGGAAACAAGACTGCGGGCCAGTGCGGGGGAATCGTCCTTCACGACTGTGACGATGCTGAGCCATGGCTGGTCAGTCACGTTGTCAGCGACTCTTGATGAAGACTCGACCCGAGTAGTCGATTGGATGCATGAACGGCCGATGTCCTAGCTCTGCGAAGTACTCATCGACTGCTGTCCGTGCACCTTGCCAATGGCCGTAGTCATCAAGGATGCAGACGCCTCCGACGGCGAGCTTGGGATAGAGCACTTCAAGTCCGAGTTTGGTCGACTCATACCAATCGGTGTCCAGGCGCAACAGTGCGATCTGGTCAGGAGTCTGATCGTGCAGGGTGTCGCGCACATCTCCCTCGCACAGGGTGAACTGCTGCATCGGATAGCCGGTGATGCGCAGGTTTGCTTCCACATCCATGCGATTGGCGATGCACCACACATTGTTGCCTTCTTCAACGGGCGTTGACGCCAGCATGTCCGCCGCGCTCACGCCCGTACCTTCCTCGACGTCGGCGGCAGTGGGAGTGGTCATGCCGGCGAAGGTGTCGTAGAGCCAGAATCTTCGATCGCTCACCTTGAGCTTGTTGAGCTCCAGGGCCATCGCCATGACGCTGCCTCCGCGCCAGACTCCGCATTCCACGAAGTCGCCCGCGATGTCGTTGTCGGTCACGTACCGGACGGCGTTGATCAAGCTCCACAGCCGCTCGGCACTGGTCATCGAGTACGGGCGGACCTGAGCAATGAGTGCGGTGTCGTCAGCAGTCGCCTCAACGGGCAGGCGGTTGTAGTCATTGCCGACTCGGGAGATCTGGAGGCCTACCTTGCGGGCGAGCCCATTGACGACCTGCTCGTACCGCTTCACCTGGTCATTATCGCTGAGGGATCATTGAAAGCTGATCTATGGGCCCTGGCACCACAGTCCAGCAATCACCAGCTTCCAGCGAGCCCTGCTCGAAGAGGACCATCAGTGCGACATTCAGCTTCCAGTCGATGGGAATGACCGGATCCACGGGAAATGCATCGGTGACCTCGAGCAGTTCCTTGACGAAAGAAGTGCGGTACAGGATCGCGCACACGGTGTTGGTCACCGGCTTGCTCGACGCGAGCAATTGGCGCTCTTGGGTCCCCTCCCATTGGACGCCAGGCACTGGTGACAGCAGATGGCTGATGCTCAAATCCTGTGCGCTGAACGACTGGGAGACATTGACATAGGCAGGCTGCCGTGGGCCTTGATTCATCAAGCCCACGAGGCCGTTGACGCAGTCATCCAGATCTGTGGCGGAGGCATCGTCCTCGAGGATCAGCGTCCACTCCGAGCCGGAGGCCACTGAGGCCCGCATCAGAGCAAAATGGGACAGCTCGATGTTGATCAGCCGGCGGATCCGCCGCGCCCCAGCAGAGTCCTTGTTCTTGCCGTGCCAAGGGCGAAGGAAGCGGAACCACTCACCCAGTCGCCTTTGAGTTCGTGCTGCTGATGCCCGCATGAGCTGGCCCAGATTCAGGTTGTCGCGCAGAAAGGCCTGCCAGTGGCGTTCAACTCGAAGCTGGGCGGTCAGCGAGCGAGCCACTGCCGGGCCATCAAGGGCCAGCATCGAAGGCTGGTAGGCATTCTTGGTATTGACCTCGACCGAGGTCTGGACTCCCCGCTTGGTCAAGCCAGAGGCGAGTGAGCGCCCCAGCCCCTTGGGTCCGGTGCTCACGGCAAAGCTCGACGCCGGATGGCTTACCACTCCGATGAACAGGGCCGTCACGCGTCCACTCCAAACGGGTGATTGAGGGTTGTGAAGGTAGGTTAGCGGTCGTGAGTGATCCGGATGCCTTGTCGACGCAGGCACCGGATGTCCCCCACAAAGGCCTCAATGTCGTGGACTTTCAAAGCCCCGGGGTCATTCCTTCTGTCCGCCGGGCCGTGCGGCTGCTGCCGCCAGGCAAGCGCCGACTGCTCTACGTGGCCAGCGGGATCCAGATCTCCCTCGGGCTGCTGGATCTGCTGGGCATCGCACTCATTGGCCTCCTTGCAGCCGTAGCCGTGTCCGGCATCACGGTGGCGAACATCCCGGGCTGGCTTGCAGAGTTCCTTGGCTGGTTTGGCATCGAGAACCCCACGGTCTCCCAGGTCTCGGTATTCATCGCCTTGAGCGCGGTGTTCATCCTTGTGCTGAAGACAGTGCTGTCGGCACTGCTTTCGCGTCGAATCATCCGCTTCCTTGCCCACCAGCAAGCTGAAGTCTCTGCTCGACTGGCCCGCGACTTTCTCAGCCGACCATTGGCTGATGTGCAGCGATGGACGACCCCAGAGGCGATGTATGGCCTCGGCAGCGGTGTCGGTGCAGCCACCGTCTCATTGCTGGGTTCGGCCATCATGATTGCGTCAGAGGTCTTCCTCTTCACCATCGTGGGTGTCACCTTGCTCTTCTACGACCCAGTGCTGACGTTCATCAGCGTGGGCTTGTTCGGAGGCGTCGTATTGCTGATGCACCGGCTACTTGGCAAGTGGACTTCGCGCAATGCGCAGATCATGACCGATGCCTCCATCGACACCCTGACTGCCGTGTCCGAGGCATTGGCGACCTACCGTGAGTCAACAGTGCTCAATCGTCGCGAGTTCTATGTCGATCGCTATGAGTCACTCGTGGGTCGATACGCCATGGCGAGTTCGACTTCATCCTTCATTCTTGAGATTCCCAAGTATGTGCTGGAAGCATCCCTGTACATCGGCGTGCTGATTCTGGCGGTCGTGCAGTTTGTCACCAAGGACTGGAGCGCAGCGGCCGCCACGGTTGCATTGTTCCTGGCAGCCGGTTCGCGCATCGTGCCCTCACTGCTGCGAGTGCAGGGCGCCGGCATCACGATTCGCAATGCAGCAGTACAGGCTCAACCGACCTTCTTCATGGTCGACTTCCTGAAGGACACTCCTGTGTTCAACGCCGGATCAGGTGCGCGCATTTCTGCGGCTGAGATTCACGAGCACGTGATGGGGGGCTATCCCGACTTCGATGGACATGTCGTCGTGGACTCAGCGACTCTGACATACAACGACTCACTGGAGCCAGCACTCATTGAAGTGAGCTGTGATGTGCCGTCAGGTACCTCGGTTGCCTTCGTCGGCTCCACAGGCGCGGGCAAATCGACACTCGCTGACGTGGTGCTCGGTGTCATGCAGCCGAACTCAGGTCGCGTATCGATCAGTGGGCTGACGCCCCGCGAGGCAATCGATCGCTGGCCGGGAGCCATCTCCTATGTGCCGCAGGCAGTCGCGCTCGTTGCAGGCTCAGTACGCGAGAACGTGGCGCTTGGACTACCTGCCGACGCCATCGATGACGAGTTGGTCTGGGAGGCATTGAAGAGGGCTCATCTGGACACCTTCCTTGTACAGAACCGCGAAGGCCTGGACACGATGATCGGCGAGCGAGGATTTCGACTCAGCGGAGGTCAACGCCAACGCCTGGGCATCGCTCGAGCGCTCTACACGCGACCCAAACTGCTGGTGCTCGATGAAGCCACAAGTGCACTGGACGCTGAAACCGAGCAGTCGATCATGCAGACCATGGAAGAGCTCGAAGGCGAAGTCACCACCATCACCGTTGCCCACCGCCTGGCAACTGTGCGCCATGCAGATCAGGTGATCTATCTCGAGAATGGCCGCATCGTGGCTCGCGGCACCTTCGATGAGGTGCGTGCGAGCATCTCGGACTTCGATCGCCAAGCGCGACTTCTGGGCTTGTAGCCGTGTCGATCTACGCGCCGAGCGATGTATCGGCAGTCGTGTGCACCTTGAACTCGATCAGCTCGATCAATCAGTGCCTTGAGTCGCTGCGAGCCGCCCGGGTTGGCGAGCTCATCGTCGTGGATGCACATTCCACGGACGGCACGCGCGAGATCGCTGATGCCCTTGCTGATCAGGTGCTGAGTGATCCCGGTACTGGTCTTGGCAATGCGCGCAATGTCGGCATCGCGAAGTCGACTCGAGCCTTGGTGCTGAACATGGGCTCAGACAATGTCATCGCCCCTGAGCAGCTGCAGTTGATGATCGATGACCTGGTGAAGTTCGATGTGCAAGGCGTGAGCGCTCGCACAGAGATTGCCGGCGAAAGCTACTCAGCACGCGGGCTCAACGCCTGGCGCAAGGGACGTTTCGTGCCGGGGCCCGCCTTGATCATCGGTACGCCAACACTGTTTCTGGGTGATCTCCTGCGAGCGCATCCCTATGACGGCACAGCACGGTTCTCTGATGACTCTGAATTGTGTGAGCGTTGGGCTGCGCAATTTGGCGCACGTTTTGCGATCTCCTCTGCCTGCGTCCAGGAGCTAGGCAAGACCTCATGGGAGGAGATCGCTGTGCGCTGTCGCATGTACGGAATCTCCGACCACGAGGTGTACTCGCGCGGAGTCAAGAGTGGCTGGCCAGTGACGCGCAGGCTGCAATCCGCCGCGCATCCATTGAAAGTTGATCTCGTGGAGCCGATCACACGCTTGAGTCCAGCAGAGGCCATATATGCAGCACCATTTCTGGCTTCCTTCACCGGGATGCGCTACTTCGCCTGGGCCAAGGCCGCGCTCAAGCGCGGATGAGTGGGGCCAGTTCTGCCTCATCAGACACTGACTGCCGGATGCCCTCAGCCTGAGTTGGCAGAGGGGACCCGAGAACCGCTGCAGCCTTTGCAGTGTTGAGCGAGAGATTGCGGGCACGCGAGGTTGTGTGCGCGTCGGCTGGTGGGCCTTCACGAGCAATGAGGCTGCTGTCCAGGCCGAAGTGCTCGGCAACAGACATGCCGAACTCGTACTTTGATCGGGCATCACTGGATGCAAGGTGGAAGGTGCCTGTTGCGCCAAGTTCAGTGAGTCGCCAGATGGCCTCGATGAGCTGCTGTGCATAGATCGAGGTCACCACAAAATCTGGATAGCCGCGCACATGCTGCTGCGCGCGAAGTGAGTGCACGAAGAACTCCAGCACAGACTTGCGGCCGGTATCACTCCATCCGAAGAAGTTGGTGCGCACGACAAGATGATTCGCAACGAGTTCGCGCACAAAGTCTTCCCCAATCAGCTTGGACTCGCCGTACCAGGAGAAGGGCTCTGGTGGGTCTTCCTCGCTGTAATTGCCGGTGGATCCGCTGAAGACAGAATCAGTTGAGATGTACACAAGTCGAGTACCCATGTCAGCACAGGCTCTGGCGATCTCGGCAGTTGCGTGAATATTGACCGCCTCAGCTTGCTCATGATCCGCGTCGGCTTGCTCGTGTCCGGAGATGGCGGCGGCATGTAGGACTACGTCTGGTGCGGTTGAACGGATGAGTGCTCCGATGGCTTCGGTGTCGCGCAAGTCCACGGGCAGGAGCTGCTTGTAGAGGCCGGAAGTCGCAGGCGTGCGCACCTGCCCGATGGCCTGAGTGCGACTGTGCAGAAACGCGCCGGCATTTCGGCCAAGGAAGCCGCCAGCTCCCGTGACAAGCCAGGTCTGCATGGTCAGCGAGTGTAGAGAGTGAGTCCATGAGCGATGGAGATCCCACTTCGTCCTAGAGTGCCGGAATGGGGCTCTCGCTGGGAACGGCGCAGTGGGGTGCGGGCTATGGCCTGACCAATGCCGTGGGCTTTCTGGATGATCAGGTCATCGGCGAGATTACAGAAGCGGCACTTGGCCTTGGCATCAGGTCGGTTGACACCCACCGCACCAGCAATCCGGCGCAGGGATATGGAGCGGCGCAGACTCGACTCAAACCCTGGGCGCGCGAATTCTCGGTGACGACCAAGGTGATCGCCGGCCCGAGTGCTGACCTGCCGATTCGCGCACAACTCGAGGCCTCGCTACTGGAGTTGGGCCTGGATTCAGTTGCGTCGGTTCTCATCCATGACTGGGCAGCGATAGACGAGTTGGAGGCCACAGCGGCCGTGCACGAACTGCACGCGTTGAAGGAAGCAGGCTTGATCAGCCGCATTGGCATCTCGGCCTATGACGAGGATGACGTGGTGCGAGCGCAGCAGCACTTTGCATCGCTCGATGTCGTGCAGGTGCCAATCAGCGTGCTGGATCAACGCCTTGTGGTCGGGAGTCGCATCGCCGACCTGCATTTTGCCGGAGCTCAAATCCAGGTGCGCAGCGTCTTCTTGCAGGGGCTGCTGCTCGCGCCTGATCATGATTCTCCCTTGGCTCGGCATCCCCATGTACAGGGCTTTCATCGATGGTGCGCCCGTGCCGGGCTGACGCCACTGCAAGCGGCCCTGGGCTTCATTCAGCAGATCCCCTGGGCGGATGAGGTGGTCGTGGGTGTCACCAGCGCCGCCGAGCTCTTGGAAATAGATCAGGCTTGGCAAGTCGACGCCGGCGCTCAGCAGTGGGGCGAATTGTCTTCCGACGACACGGATCTCATCGACCCTCGTCGCTGGAATCGGTGATTGCTGCCAGAATCATTGGGTGTCAACTCTTGCAGTGCTCCAGGCGCGGATGTCCTCAACCCGCCTGCCTGGCAAGGTGATGCGCCCTTTGCTGGGTGAGCCGATGATCGGTCGCCAGATCGAGAGGATCCGTCGAGCCCAACTCATCGATGCACTTGTCATTGCCACTTCCACAGATCCGGCTGACGATGTGCTCGTGGAATACGCGGCAACCTTGGGTGTCCCCGTGGTGCGCGGACCTCTGGACGACGTACTTGCTCGGTTCACGAAGGCCATTGAGCAGTTTCAACCGGACGCAGTTGTGCGACTCACCGCAGACTGTCCGCTTACTTCACCCGCGGTCATCGATCTGGTGATCGAGCGCTTCCTTGAGTCCGACGTGGACTATTGCTCCAACACCCTGCAGGCGACCTTTCCCGATGGACTTGATGTTGAGGTGGTGCGTCCTGCAGCCCTGCTCGCGGTGGCGGCAGGCAGTTCAGATGCGGCAGAGCATGAACATGTCACTCTTGGCGTGTATCGCAGACCCAAGGAGTTCTCGCTGGTGAATGTGGTGGGTGATACTGATCTTTCCCATCTGCGTTGGACCGTGGACACCCCAGACGACTTTGCCTTCGTCGAACAGGTCTACGCGGCCTTGTATCCCTTGGATGCACACTTCGACATGGACCAAATCCTGCAACTGCTCGAGGAGCGCCCTGCTCTCGTGCGTACCAGCGCTGACGAAGTGCGCAACGCGGCGCTGATCGGCCTTGACACTGGAGCGATGCATGCGTGATCTCGTACAGCGATACGCACGATCCCTGGAGCAGTTGGCACGAGCAGAGCAGGTGATCCCGCTTGGGGCACAGACCTTCAGTAAATCGCGAACGCAGTATCCAGTGGGGGCCGCTCCGCTTTTCGCTGTGCGATCGCACGGTAGTCATACCTGGGATGTCGATGGCCATGAATATGTCGACCTCGTCAGCTCACTTGGGGCAGTGGTGCTCGGCTACGGCGATGCGGAGATCACAGAGGCAGTGACGCGTCAACTGGAGTCTGGCGTCACGCTGTCCTTGTCGCATCCCATTGAAGAGCAGGTGGCATCGCAGCTGGTCGACATCGTGCCCTGTGCGGAGATGGTGCGCTTTGCCAAGAACGGCACCGATGCCACGTCCGCTGCCATTCGCCTGGCTCGTGCGGCTACTGGTCGCGACCATGTCATTGCCTGTGGCTATCACGGCTGGCAGGACTGGTACATCGGCAGCACCACCCGCAACCTTGGAGTCCCTCAGGCCACGAGCGCACTCACCCACGCCGTTCCGTACAACAACCTCGACGCTGTCGAGCGAACGATCGCCGCCCATCCAGATGCGATCGCTGCACTCATCATGGAGCCGATGACCTCCACCTTCCCCGATCCTGGCTACCTCGAGGGCATCCGCGAGCTGACGCATCGCCATGGCATCGTGCTCGTCTTCGACGAGATGCTCACCGGATTCCGCTTCGCACCAGGCGGGGCGCAGGAGTACTTCGGCGTGACCCCCGATCTCGCAGCCTTTGGCAAGGGCATCGCCAATGGCTTTCCACTGTCAGCCGTGACAGGTCGGCGCGAGCTGATGATGCTGATGGAGGACATCTTCTTCTCCGGCACCTACGGCGGCGAGACTCTCTCGCTGACTGCCGCAAGCGTGGTGCTTGCGCGCATGGCCACCGGCGAGCCGACCAAGCAGATGGCTGACATTGGCGAGCGCCTGGTTGCGGCGATTGATCATGAGCGCTCACCTCAGTCGCACGAGTTTCTGCAGTTCAGCGGCCATCCGGCATGGACGTTCATGCAGTGGTCGATCGATGACGCCAACACCCTGAACGAGGTCAAGACCTTGTTCATGCAGGAAGTGCTGCGCCGCGGGGTGCTGGTGTTGAACACCCATGATGTGACCACGGCATTCACTGACGAGGACATCGCGCATGTCGCACGCGTGTATGCCCAAGCCTTGGACTTGATTGAGACCGCGCTGGTTGATGGTGATGTGGTGTCTCGGCTGGAATGCGCAACTCTTGTGCCGTTGTTCAAACTGAGGAGCTGACAGCTTCCGCTTCTACTGTCGGCGCTCGATCGTGCATGTACGACACCAGTGACCACACCAGCATGGCCATGATGATCGACCAGTAGGTCCAGTCGTGCATCGTCTCCACGAGTCCGGCCACGACCACAGTCACCGCCACAGCCACCGGGCCGCGGCCCGCAGTAGGTAGTGCGCGCGCTGCAGCGATCACAATCAGCACCAATATTGCAATCGTCAAAAGGGCCTGACCGGGGCCCCAGCGAATCAGTTGATCCAAGACAACGCTGTGGGCATGCAAGGCCATACCCACGCCTTGAGCCTGTTCAACGTTTGCAGTGATGCCTGAGCTTCCCAGGCCAGTCCACGGCTCGGTCCGCCACAGCCGCAGGAGGTCTTCCCAGATGCCCACTCGCCCGTTCAACGATGGGTCAAAGAGCAGCATGTACATCAACCCGGCGAAGAGCAGGCCAAGCACGCTGCCGACGCGAATGGCCCGCCGATTCGGCCACTGTGACACCCGCTGGCTGAAGAGCACGACCACAGCGAGCCCTGCGACTGCTGCGAACAAGGCGGTTCGACCTTGGCTGAGCACCATCACGAGGACACCCGTGCTGACCAGAATCCAGGCATGATGACGCCGCTGGACAGCTCCGTACACGATGAGTGCGGCTCCCATGGGTGCTGCATAGTTGACGCTGCCAAATGGCCCAGACCAGCGATTCAGGTTGTTGACGAGATCGCACAGCGCTGCGAGCCGGCACACGCCGTTGTCGGCTCCTTCGAAGCCGTTGGGCATGACCCCGAAGATCCCCAATGGCAAGCTGATCAGCGCAATGATCGCCACGGCATAGAACAGGGCCAGGCCTGCAATGCGGATGTCCGCTGGCGACGGTGGTTTGAGCAACAGCAGGATCAGCAATGCCGGGAGGCAGAAGGTGCTGACATTGAACAAAGCGCCGTCGGCTTGTATCCGCAGAATCTGGATCAGCCAGGCAGCGATGATGGCGAGCATCGTCCAGACCACGATCCGCGGAAGTCGTCCCTGTGCCCTGTAGGGCAGCCACAGCAGCACGCAGACCAAGGTCAGCGCCAACGCCAGCACGATTCCCAGAGTCTGGGCCTTGAAGACGACCGTGCCGGGGGATAGAGCGTGCCCGAAGATGGCAATGGGCGGTATGGCAAAGGCCAGCCAGGCATAGACGGCCCGTTGCTTCACGAGGTTATGGATGCCGGGCATGCCATGCACCATAACTGCCGCCTCAGTCGTGGAGTTCTCCGATGAGTTCGCGCAGCTGCTCAGCACTCAACCACAGGTCATTGGACTCCGAGGTGTAACTGAATCCATCCGGAACGGGCTGCCCTTCAGGTGCTGTGAACCCCCAGCCGGCAAGGGTCGGCAGCACGACGTAGCGGCCGTCCTGCAGCAGGGTTCGTCGTGAGTCCTCGGTGGAGATCATCTCCTCGTGCAATTTCTCACCAGGCCTGATGCCGACCTCGACAAGATCGGTGCCGGGTGCGATGGCCTCTGCCAAGTCCACAACATGCATGCTGGGAATGCGGGGCACATAGAGCTCGCCGCCTTGCATATCGTCCAGGCAGTCGAGCACGAACTGCACAGCCTGGGGAAGGGTGATCCAAAAGCGGGTCATCCGGGTGTCAGTGACTGGCAGGGGCATGCCCGCTGCGGCCAGTCTGCGAAACAGCGGGATGACTGAGCCACGGCTGCCCATCACGTTGCCGTATCTGACGACCGAGCAGACAGTGCCCCATGCGGCGGCGTAGTGGTTGCTGGAGATGAAGAGCTTGTCGGCGGTGAGTTTGGTGGCGCCGTAGAGATTGACAGGCGATGAGGCCTTGTCGGTGGACAGTGCCACGACTTTCTTCACCCCGGCTGCCATGGACGCC
This sequence comes from Actinomycetota bacterium, assembly GCA_030652695.1. Classification (GTDB taxonomy): domain Bacteria; phylum Actinomycetota; class Actinomycetes; order S36-B12; family S36-B12; genus UBA11398. Next base: position 5,445 of record JAUSQD010000005.1, on the reverse strand, counting down.
TGGATCACATTTTCAGATCCAAGGATGTTCGTCTTGACGTATTCCATCGGGTTGTATTCAGCTGTGTCGACCTGCTTGAGCGCGGCTGCATGGATGACGATGTCCACGCCACGCAGAGCCACGGTGAGGCGTTCAAGATCTCGGATGTCGCCGATGAAGAAGCGCACGCGCGAGTCCTCGCCCCAGATCTGGCGCATCTCGTACTGCTTCAGCTCGTCACGAGAGAAGATCACGACTCTGCGGGGTGAGTGCTCGCTCAGCACGGTGTCCAAGAAGGCACGCCCGAAGGAGCCTGTTCCCCCAGTGATGAGGATCGAGGCATTCTCGAGACTGCTGGACATGCGTGCTCCCTGTTAGACGATTAGCGGAGGGTCATGCGCGCCATGGCGCAGGCCGTGGCAAAGGGTCTCATGGCGCTTGATTGACCCGTCATTTCATCAAAGGTGCCGACCTCTTCCCAGCCGGACGTCTCGTCATGCCGGAAGAAGGTCTCGAGCTCAAGCTCGAAGCGGGGATCAGACGTCACTGCTCTCCAGTGGGCAGTGCCGTACTCGAACTGGTAGGTGAACAGTCCCAGTGAGTCCTGATGCAGGATCGCCCCACCACGTCCGGCCGGAACCGACAGCAACAGCGAACCGCCTGGGGAAAGGAGCCGCGCGACAGCATCCAAGAAGTCGCGGTCGGTGTTGGGATCACGGGTGGCAGATGCATCCTCCGCGCGCTGGGCTCGCACGAACACGGTGTCAGTCGTCTCCGGCGGGGTCGCAATATCGAAACCGATGTGCTCGAGGGTGGAAACACAGGTGATGGTGTCGTAGGTGCCGCTGCTTGGCTGGGCATCAAGGATGCTCTCCACGCGCACTGTGGTGGCCAACACCTGGTCGACCATCTCTGCCGGGTAGCGGGTTCGCACCCGCTGCGGATCCACAATGTCGATGCCCGTCAACGCGGTTCCGCGGTCTTGAGTGGCCAACAGCACACCCATCCACTCAGGCGGGGCCATGGCGTAGCCCACATCGAGCAGCCGCTTTGCAGCGGTGAGATGCCCGGCGACCCAGGGCACCTCCACGCAGCGCTCAGACCACGTGGCGGTGTGAGGCCCCACGATCGGGTTCGGAGAGCCCTTGATCAGGCATTCGAGTGCCTGATGGAGCACTGCCTGGGCTTCTGTTTCCGTGTCCGCAGTTGTCATGACGGATCCGATCTGAAGAGTGATTTGGCAGGGGAGCATATCGCCGCAACGCCAGCAGTTGCGCGCTTCATTGGTCTGGGCCACCACGCCAATCTTGGGCGTGCATGACGATTTCGGCCCCTTCGTCTGTGAGACTGCGGCGGTGCAGATTCAGGACCCCACATGAGCCGGATCCGCCGGCAGTGGTTCGAACTCACCTCAGGACTCTTCTGCTTTGCCTGGGCATTTCTTGGATGGCTCACGGTCATCCCGAACCAGGACATCCTCGCTGACGGCATTCAGGCCCAATCCCTGCTCACCGACCCAAGAATCGTGCTGGCCTTCCCGGGGCAGAAGCACGGCGGGCCACTGGAGTACCCGGCCACATTGCTGGCCGAATGGCTGTCGCCTGGCAACTACTTCGCCAATGCCGCAATTCGCCCAGTATTGGCCTTCATCACTGGCTTTCTCGTTGCCAAGCTCTTTCTTGCCTTGTTTCCCAATGCCGCCCGTTGGGCATTCCTGGCTGCAGTGGCCGTGGGCCCGACCATTCTTCATGGGCTGCTGGGAGCTGAGGGGAACACCGTTGGAGTCTGGTGGCTGCAGCCGAACTGGGACATGGCCTGGCTGCTCGTCGTCGCTGGCGCGATGGTGCTGGCATATGTGCTCCAGACCCCCGGCCCGGAACCGTCGAAGAATCGCTGGTTTGGTTCGTCACTGCTGGCCGGACTCCTGCTCGGACTGGGCTTCTACGCGCACCCCGCGATCATCCTGCTCCTTGTTCCGATCGTTGCGCTTGTCCTGCTTCGCTCACGTTGGTCACTTTCGACACTGCTGCTGACTGCAGCTGGAGCAGCTGTTGGCGCGTTGCCTGCTGCGATCAGCTATGTCGTCAATGCTGGGGTCAACACCTGGGATCCATCGCACGGAGCGTTCATCGCCATGGGCTACTACCGTTCAATTGGCGCTTCGATTCTGGGGCTCGATGGCATCCCGGACTACATGTCAGCTCTGTTGCCGTACAGCCTCGGCCTGCCTCCCTCAACTGATCCAAGCGTGGGTCGATGGCAGTCAATGCTCATGTGGATTCTGGTGCTGGCAATTGTCGTCACCACGATCGTTGGTCTTGTGCGCTCGTTGAGGTCGCGCACAAGGCCAAGCATTGCCATTGCATTTGCCATGACCTGGACAGTGGCGAGCATCACGATGTTCGGTTTCGTCACCTTCATCGACCCGGTCTGGATCTACAGCTCGGGGCTGGGCATCTTGCTCTGGCTGTCGGTGGGTGCGCTGCCTGCCATGTTCGCCAAGCGATGGATTGGGAACGGACTTGCTGCGATTGCAATCGGCGTGATGGCAATCTCGACCATCACGCACAACTGGCACTTCTACTCCGATGCCCCTGCGCGCTTCCAGGAGAAGGTCGATGAGATGTCCAGGCAGCAAGACCTTGCCGACGCACTGGTCGATGCTGGCGCCGGTTACGTCTTCGGCTCGTACTACGACGTCATCCCGGTGGGCTATGCGTCGGGCATGCGCCTGCGCACGATCACCAATCGCTACAACCGCTTCCCCTTGACTGCTGAAGAGCTCGCTGGACCTGATCTGATCGTGGCGACCAAGACAGTGGGGCCAGATCCATGGGCGCTTGAATCCCTGACACATGTGAAGGCGAAGTGCAAAGCCCTGCCAGGCAAATCCGTTGGGGCATATCAACTATTTTCCTGTCCACCTCAGGCTCTGGTATTCAACAAGTGACGAACGCGAGTGAGTCAATTGCACAACAAGCAGCACTAGACGAGCACAGGCCTCGTGCAAGTTTCGGTGCGGTAACCCTCGGATGGTTGTGCCTGGCTCCGGTGTTCTTGGTGATCCTTGCCCAGGCGGTAGGCCTCGGTTACTCGATGACCCTTGGCAGCACCGTGCCGTTGTCAGACAGCAATATCTGGGCCTCATGCGCAAGCGCCTTGGCTGCGGGTGATGAGTCGTACAACATGGCTTGGTGCCTGCGTCGGCCATTGACCATCGTTGCGCAGTCGCCACTGTTCCTGCTTGCACCGAAAAGCATGGCGGCAGTGGTGCTCATCCAGCTGCTCGTGGTGTGCCTTGCGCTGTGGTGGTTTCTCGTTGCCTTGGCGCGCGCAATGCCGGTCGGACGTATTGGCCTGCTCATCGTCTACGCACTCAGCCTGTGGCCGGTGCTTTCCTACGGGACTTACGTTGGTCCAGAGGTGCAGACTCTGTGGCTGTCCTTTGTCTCTGCCGCTGCGATCGTGACCTACCTGCGCACTCGCGCGATCGGCTGGGGAGTGCTCAGTGGGTGCGCAGCGATTCTGGCCTTCCAGATCAGGCCAGGCAATGCGGTGCTCACCGCGGCGCTCGCCATCGGGGTGATTGTGCTGACTTGGCGGCGCGACCGGCGGGTGTGGGCCGCCCTTGCGATCGCATTTGTATTTCTTGGCACGTGGCTGCTCCCGCCGCGCATCCTGGCAATGAATGACGGGTGGACACAGGCTGGTCACGCCGCGAACTTCTGGTCTGCCGCTTACTCCGCAGCCACGCCTGAAGATGACAGTTGGGAGATCGCCTACGAGCGTTTTGCTCCCGAAGTTGGCTGCCCTACACCGGCGCAGTGGACGGCGGATCCCTGCCTGGCGCTGGAATCAGAGGAGTTTGGCCAGCTCATGCGCGATCAGGCGATCGAGCTCATGAAGGGCAATCCGAAGGCAGTGGTGCGCCAACTCCTGGTCAACACCCGCGTCCTTGTAAGCGATGGCTATCTCAATCAGATGTGGGCCACACCCATCGCGCCCGCGTGGCAGATCTGGAAAGCAGACGCACGTGCGGCTCTGCTCAACAGCTCCAGCGGCCTGATCACCGCGGGAGCAACTCTGGTCTGGGCAGCATCCTGGGTGTTGCTTGCGATGCTGTGCATGGGACTCTTCCGGATCCGTCGCCTGCGGGGTCCGCCACAAGCCAGTGACAGCAACGACAATGAGCCCAATCGCGATGATCAGTCGAGCACCGTCGCCCTTGTGCTGGCTCTTGGACTCGTCGCCATTCTTGGCGCTGCCGCGACCTTCGCTCTGGTCGGTCACACTGAGCCTCAGCGACATCTGGTGCAGAACGTGCCCTTCATTGTCGCTGCAGTGGCCGCTCTTGCCTGCCTGCCCTGGCAACGCCAAGCCCAGTCGCTGCCGACATCAGCTCCTTGGCGGCGAGCACCGAAGTGGGCTGCTATCGCGATCGCCTGTGTTGTGGCGGCACTGGTGATCGGCGCTGGCATCGAAGGCCGGTTGCCGTCGCCGAGCGTCCAGGTCTCGCGTTCGTGCGATGTCCCGGTGTTGCAGGACTATGACGTCGTCGGCACCGCTTCGGTCGGTTCCGAACTGCCGGTCGGCAGCCCAGATGACTGGCGCAAGATCGGCACTCCGCAGATCTCGCTTCTGTTCAGCGGGCAGTCCTACTACGTGCAGCAGAACCTCAATCGCCTTCCACCGGGAACCGTGCTGGATCTCAGGTCGCAGGCAACGGGAGAGGTGATCCCGGTCTTTGTTTCAGACGAAACGCTGCGCGCTCAGGCGCTGGATGGCAGTAGTGGCTGGTGCACGCGCACGCCATCGCAGTACGACGTGATGCTGGTGCACGATCTCGTGCCGTTGAGCTAGTTCAGCGCTTGCGTCGGTGCACTTCGATGAGCGCGAACATGGCTCCGCGTTCGCGCAGCACCTTGCGCTCAACTGCGCGAAATGCCCGATAGGTGTTGCCGGGCAGTAGCGCCCGCATGGAGACACCACCTGATGCCAAATAGGAAACGGGCATCATCGGCTCGATGGACACGACCTGAAGCTCTGGATGGCTCTGTTCGAATCGAGCACGATCACGCGCAAAGACAATCCACGGCAGTGCGTCATTGGCCGAACTCAGAGGTCCACCAGGCGGCAACCGCCACTCGCTGGCTTCAGGCTCGAATGGCTCGTGATGCAGGTGCTTGTAGACGAAGTCAGACCACCGAGTGCGCCACGGCTCGATCATCACGATGCGTCCGTCATCGCGCAGAGTGCGCTCGGACTCGGTGAAGAAGGCATCGAGGTCTGGGATGTGATGCATGACGTTGGTCATGATGATCGTGTCGAGCGATTCGTCGGCGAAGTCCAGCGCTGTTGCATCGACCACGCGATCGATGCCTTCCAGCGGAAAGACCTCACTGGTGGTGAGCTGCGGCAGGAATTCACGCAGGAAGCCAGCACCTGAGCCGATTTCGAGCAGCGACT
>JAUSQD010000001.1 GCA_030652695.1 Actinomycetota bacterium | reverse complement strand
CGACGCCTTGGTGATGCCCATGAGCTCTGGGCGACCTGCAGCTGGTGCACGGCCTTCAGACACCACTCGGCGATTGACGTTCTCGAAGTTGGTGCGCTCGACAACATCGCCGGTCAGGAAGCCCGAGTCGCCATCGTCAATGATCGTGACGCGCTTGAGCATCTGACGAACGATGACCTCAATGTGCTTGTCGTGGATCGAGACACCCTGCGAGCGGTAGACCTCCTGAACCTGATCAACCAGGTACAACTGCACGGCACGCTGACCGAGGATGCGCAGCACCTGCTTGGGATCAACTGCACCGATGGTGAGCTGATGACCAACCTGCACATGCTGACCGTCTTCGACGAGCAGGCGGGTGCGCTTGGACACTGGCTGCGCAATTTCTTCGCTGCCATCGTCTGGAACAACCACGAGCTTGCGGGTCTTGTCAGTGTCATCGATGCGCACGCGACCGGTGACCTCGCTGATCGGGGCAACACCCTTGGGGGTGCGTGCCTCAAAGAGCTCCACGATGCGTGGCAGACCATGCGTGATGTCCTCACCTGCAACACCGCCAGTGTGGAAGGTACGCATGGTGAGCTGGGTACCGGGCTCGCCAATGGACTGTGCAGCCACAATGCCAATGGCCTCGCCGACATCAACCAGCTTGCCAGTTGCCATGGACTTGCCGTAGCACATCGCGCAAGTGCCGACCTTGCTCTCGCAGGTCAAAACCGTACGCACGCGAACCTCTGCAGCGCCAAGCTCAACGAGCTCGAACAGACGCGGTGTGGTGAGTTCTTCGCCAGCCAGGGCGATGGTGGTGCCATCAACCTCAACATCGCGACCAAGGGTTCGTGAAGTCACGGCAGTGTCGAGATTCTCAACAGCACGCAGCTTGCCGTCGACCATTTCACCAATGACGATCGCAGTGCTGCGATCGGTGAAGCAGTCAACCTCGCGAACGATGACATCCTGCGAGACGTCGACAAGTCGACGAGTCAGGTAGCCGGAGTCAGCGGTACGAAGCGCGGTGTCAGCCAAGCCCTTGCGAGCACCGTGGGTGGAGATGAAGTACTCCAGAACCGACAGGCCCTCGCGGAAGTTGGACTTGATCGGACGCGGGATGATCTCGCCCTTGGGGTTGGCCACGAGCCCTCGCATGCCTGCGATCTGACGAACCTGCATGAAGTTACCGCGAGCACCTGAGTCGACCATGATGTGGACGGGGTTGGTACGCGGGAAGTTCTCCTGCATCGCCTTGGCAACTTCGTCAGTCGCACGGGTCCAAATCTC
>JAUSQD010000035.1 GCA_030652695.1 Actinomycetota bacterium | reverse complement strand
CGGCCTCGCTGCGCAGCAAGACACGTGCGCGTCAGATCAACGACTCCAGCTTTTGGGGAGGCACTCAGGCTGTGCTCGCGGCCCGAGGCTTGCCGCTGCTGGGTCACTCCAGCATCACTTGATCTTGTACAGCTGCCAGCGTCCGTCCAGGCCGGTTGCCACAGGTTCGTCGAACAGGTTCTTCAGCTCATCTTCGACAACTTCGGGCTGCTGGAATCCGCGGGTATCAAGATGAATGGCACAGAAGCCCTTCTCCTTCAACTCCTGAATCTGGAAGCCGTTCACTCCGGCGGTGTACGCCAACTGCCAGTTGCTGGCTGAGGTATCACGCATGGCGCCGTAGGAGAAGTCCTTGTCCTTGTTGGTGAGGCCGACAAGAAAGTGGTCGTAGTCATTGAGATCCGGCTCGGCTATGCCATTTTCCGGATAGATCATGATGGGCAATTGAAAGACCCCGCAGCGCTCTGGGATGGCCTTGTTCACCGCTGTGGCATAGGTCGCGCCATGTTCGACGATTGCTCGACCCCCTCGCGCAACATCGTCGTAGAGACCCTTCCAAGGAACGATGTTGTCGACGATCGTGATGAACACGATGACAGTTGCGATGGCGAAGGTCAGCAGGTGATTGCGTGTCCACTTCGCGCCGGCAATGGTGGCTGCCGCTCCCAGCATGAACAGCAGCAGCATCAGTGGCAGCAGCCGGTTCCAGTCGCGAATCTGGGTGATCAGGAAATTGGCGATGAGGAAATTCAGACTCCACGGGCCAAAGACCAGCACCATGAGCATCAGGAGATAGCCGACGAAGGTGATGGTCGGCCGCGGTGTGGCATCCACCGGGGTCCAGGTGTTCAATGCTCGACGACGTGTGTAGATCACGAGTCCGACGATGAACACAATCAAGCAGGTGCTCGTGATCCAGGTTCCGTAATTGGTGAGGAGATTCTGTTCTTCACCTGGAGCCTCGGCGAACATCGTGCCGATGAGATTGTTGTAGCCGCCAAGAAGAGAGTTGTATGGCGCAGGCAGCACGCTGATTGCGAGGTCTCCACCGTATTTCACGGTGTCCATCGGATCGCGCTGCCCGAGATTGACCACCTCAGGGTTTGACGCGCGGGCCAGGATTGCCGGCAGTAGGCCAATGAATGCAAGTGCGGTCAGGGACACCAGTGGGATGGCGCCGAGCAGCAGTCTCTTGACTCGATCACCCTGGGCCACTCGCCACAGCAGAGCAGCGGCAAGCATCATCCCGGTGAAGAAGGCGTAGTAGACCGCGCTCCATGCGGCGAGGACGAGCAGCAGAGCGATGAGGGCGATGTACCAGCGGCGTCGGCGCTTGTCTACGCAGGTCAACCACAGTTGAAGTCGTCCAGATGCGACAAGCAGGGCCAGGATTGCTCCGGCGACGGCACCGTAGAGGGTTGCGAGATAGAGGTGACCAAGGGCTCGACCCCAGTGCCATGGGATGAAAGTGAAGGCAACGCCGAGGGCAACTGCCAGTGGACCGCTCAGCCCCATGATCCGAATTGCTGCGTACGCCATGACGGCCACGATTGGGAAGCTCAAGATGAGCAGCACGTTGATGCCGATGAATGGTTGACCAGTGAAGATCGTGACGATCTGCGCGAAGGTGTTCTGGGTGATGTCCAATCCGGGGAAGTAGTTCAGATTCATCCCGTATGGGAAGCCATAGTGCGTGTCGACGGCGTAGTGCCACCAGTTCCAGGTTTCGCCATTGATGTACGTGGCGGTCATGTCGCCGCCGCTCCAAGGGACGTTGATGTCCTTCAGATTGGGTCCAAAGACAATCAGCGAGCACACGAAGCTGATGACCGCCGTGGCACTGACCTCGATGGTGGTTCTGGCTCGCGAGCTCAGGTTCGGCAATCGGCTCATGCTGGCGTCCACGTGAGTCGGGTCAGGCAGACATTGAAGTGCGAAATCTCTGTGGTGGGCCAGGGAAAGGCCGCACACGTGGGCGCCGAGGGTTGTGAAGAATCAGGTAGGCCCTGCATGAAAGTTGAAATCCCGTCCATCGTTGGTCCGTACATCGCGATCATGCTTGGCTGGATGTCATTGAGTCGTGCCACGTCGTCGTTCTGAAGTTCAGCGAACAGGCCAATGCGGTTGGGTCCCCACAGTTGCATCCCCGCAGCAACATAGAGCTCGCGATCGCCATTGACCCAATCACCATGCACCCACGTGAGGATGGTGTCATCACGGTCGCTGTTGGCCAACACCCACTCCTGCGCATTCACCGCAGTGTGCACTTTGTCGGCGATCGGATTGTCATTGAAGGCCCAGTTGTATGGGCTCAAGTAATACAGCCCAAGTGACTCGCGCGAGTTCTGGAGCACCTGACTGCCGATCATCAGCATTCCGAGCGCCAGCACGGCGGTTGGCAAGGAGAAGCGCTTGGGACCCAAGGCAATCAGCGCAATGGTGGCCGCCACCATCACGAGCGCAAGTGCCTGACCCTTGTGCAAGCCGATGCTGCCGGGCCAGTGCCCGACAGCAAAGATCGCGGCCACGACTGCGCCCGAAAGCACAAGCACCGGTGCAGACCACCGTGCTGGTTGGTCAGCATCTGCTGCAGTCGTGACAGCGGTGATGCTCAAGGCCAGGGCAATGAGGGCGGGTGGCCAAAGCATGGATTGATACAGCGGCGCTTCCAACGCGATTCCGCCCATGAGTGGGGAGAAGACGAGCATGAAGGCCACACTGCTGGCACTGATGGCCAATCCCAGTTGTGCAGGCACTGCGGATCGACGCATGAACCAGACCGCAAGCGTCACCATCAACACCGCAATGGGAACGAGCATCGAGATGTCGCGGATCCAGACCGGTTCCTTGCTGGCGAAGTCGCTGAGGTTGATTCCCTGCGCATCCAGGTACGCGGCAAACCAATTGAGTTCAGGGAACAGGTATCTGCCGACTCCGAGGAAGGCAGCAAAGCTCACAAGGGTGGCCACTGCTGTCATTGCCAACAGGGATGCCTTGATGGCTCGCCTTTGGATTCGAATGACCAGCCACACCACACCTGCAAGCAGCACTCCTGGCGGATTCACCATCACCAGCCAGCCCATCAGCACACCAGCCAGAATCGCTGCCTTTCGACTGTCGTACATGGCAGCGGCAATCAGGGCACTGGTGCCAGCGAGCACTGAGCCAGTCACATAGGGATTGGCGAGATAGCTCAACGGAACGCTGCTGAGACAGATGCAGGCAGTCAGCACGGTCGCGGTCAGCGTGGTGGTGAACTTTCGGATGGCCACATACGCGCCGACAACGAACATGCCAAGCAAGAGCCAGTGCCACAGGGCCATGCCTGGCCAGATGCCAAACACTGACGTCAGCGCGTGCGTCGGGGCGATCTGCCCAAGACGGGTCCAGAAGTAGGAGTTGTCGTAGGCGCGGTCGCTCACCTCACTGCCGAAGATCCCCAAAGAGGCGTAGAAGGATGAGTCAGGGGTGTCCAAACCGGCCCAGCGCTGAGTGGTGAGCACGAGCAGCAGCCAGATTGAGCCAGCGGCAAGGAAGTCAGGCCAGCGGCTGGCAAGCCACCCTCGACTGGTAGTCAGCATGAAACGCAGGGTGCCGCTTAGCGGGGATAACTGACAGTGAGCTCACCAGTCGCGAACACCACAGAAGGGCTGAAGGTGTTGGTATGCAGTTTGAGATTCATGTAGTCAGCGATCTCTTGGCTCGCGATCTTCAGGTCCATGCCCGTGTAACTGGAATTGACGGTGTACAGAGTCGGAAGCGATCGGAAGCTGGCAATCTTGGAGATTGAGAAGAGCCGCTTGTTCGTCTTGTCTGGCATCACGCAGTCCACCACGCGCACCAAGGTGTCAACAGCTGGGTTCAGGCAGTTGATGAAATCGCCAGTCTTGGAGTTGGTGATGCGCAGGGAACCCCCAGTGAAAATTGCCGTCTTCTCATGGGCCACCACGGGGAAAGTGGCTATCGCCTGGGCCCCATTGTTCTTCGTCACGTAGGTGGCTGGCGAAGTGCCGGACACCTTGATCGTGTTGTAGGCCCACGTGGTGAGGATGCCTGGCCCGGTTGTAAAGGTGAATGCGCCGGTGGCCGGTTCGGCCTCTGCAGCAACAGCCTGCGTTGAATATGGCAGCAGGACAGCAGGCCCGATGAGTGCGGCAACTGCCACGAGCGTGCTGAGCATTGCTTTGGTGCGCATGTCAGCAAGGATAACCCCGTGAAACAAGCCTCGTCTCCGGTCACAGCTGCACTGCTTGCACAGTTGAGTGCCGTGGTCGGCGCCGATCACCTGCTGGCCGACCCGGATCGGGTCGCCTCATACTGCACTGACTGGACCAGAGCATTCACAGGTGAGTGCCTTGCCGTCATTCGTCCGGCGTCGACAGCGGAGCTTTCACAGGTGTTGGCGTTGTGCTCTGCTGCGGGGCAAACCGTGCAGATCCAGGGAGGCAACACCGGACTTGTCGGGGGCTCGGTGCCGGCCAGCGGCGAAGCCTCGCCGCCCCTCATTGTGTCGACTCTTCGTCTTGACCGAGTCGATCCGGTCGATCACCTGACCGGGCAGCTGACCGCGCAGGCGGGAGCTGTGCTGAGTGCGGTTCAGCAGGTTGCTCGAGAGGCAGGCTGGCTCTACGGAGTGGATCTGGCCGCCCGTGACTCGGCAACGATCGGCGGCACTGTGGCCACCAATGCCGGCGGAACCCAGGTCATCGCCTACGGGATGACCCGAGCCCAACTCGTGGGGATCGAGGCAGTCCTTGCCGACGGGACCGTCATCTCCCATCTCGGTGGGCTGTTGAAGGACAACACCGGTTTTGATCTTGCGGCCCTGCTGTGTGGATCCGAAGGGACCTTGGCCGTTGTCACCGCGGTTCGCGTCCGCTTGCATCGACCGCACCGTCGGACTTCATTGGCCATGGTCGGCTGCGAGAGTTATGACCAGGCTCTGGAGCTGATGTCACGCGCTCGAAGCCAGAGCGATCTCGTTGCAGCTGAGTCGATCGATGCTGTCGGCATGCAGTTGGCCGCAAGTGAACTGGGGCTGGCCTCACCCTTGATGAAGTCATGGCCTCTTGTGGCGCTCATTGAAGTTGCCGACGGTGGCGATGCCTCGGGGCTGCCGCTCACCGAAGAGCAGGATGCGGTCGTAGCGCTGGAGCCGGGAGAGCAGGAGCGGCTCTGGGCCTATCGCGAGCGCCAGGCTGAGGCCTACGCAAGCCTTGGGCTCGTGCACAAGCTTGATATCTCCGTGCCTCTTGATCAGATGCAGCGCGTGATGACTGATCTGCATTCGATTCTCGCTGTCGCATCTGAGGTGACCTGCTTTGGATTCTTTGGCCATCTCGCCGACGGCAATATTCATGTGGAATTCATTGGCCCCGAGTCAACGCAAGCCGCATTGCAACGCGCGATTCTTGAACGAGTCGCGGCCAGCGCTGGTTCGATATCCGCCGAACACGGCATCGGACGGCTCAAGGCCGACTACTTCAGTCTTTCGAGATCGGAGGCTGAAATCGACGCCATGCTGGCGATCAAATCTGCCTGGGACCCCACTGGGCTGCTCAACTCTGGTGTCTTGTTCGGAGATCGCACCTGATCGTGAAATGCTGCGCGCGTGGGCTGGGATTCGCGATCGCGAAATCGTCCGCTCATCATCGCTCACCGGGGCTCGCACGAGTTCGAGCCGGAGCACAGTCTTGCTGCATATCTGCGAGCCGCGAGCGAAGGTGCCGACGGCATTGAATGCGATGTCCGCCTGACCACTGACGGAACCCTCGTCTGTGTCCACGACCGGCGAATTGATCGCACGAGCAATGGCGGTGGCACGGTTTCTGCAATGCGTCTGCACGATCTTTTGAAGTATGACTTCAGCGAGCCAGAACTGGACCTGGCAGCGGTGACACCCGCACTCGACGAACGCAGAACAGTGCTGACTCTTCGCGTGCTGCTCGCTGCGATGCTGGATTCCTCTTCGACGATGAGCTTTTCAATTGAGACCAAGCACCCCACTCGATTCGGAAGTTATGTCGAGATCGAGTTGCTCGAAGAATTGCGCTACTTCGGCCTGGTTCGGCCAGCTCTGGCGGACTCTCGAGTTCGGGTGATGTCCTTCAGCTCAGCAGCCATCAAGCGAGTCGCCGCCTTGGAGCCGACTGTGCCCACCGTGTACCTCATGCGGCGCATTCCGCCTTGGCGTCAGGCCGGAACCCTGCCCGGTGCAGCGCAGATCGCCGGCATTTCAGTCCAGGCTCTCCTGGCTCGTCCAGAATTTGTATCTGCAGTGCAGGCACTTGATCGTCAAGTGCACGTCTGGACCGTCAACGATCCGGAGCAAGTCAGGAGCTGCCTGGAACTTGGCGTTGACGCCATCATCAGCGACCGACCTGGGATGGTGCGCGAGCAGCTGCAGCTGCATCCCTAAGGTTCGGACATGGCAAAGAAGAAGGCTCTTGTTCGCACTCCGTCAGACACCAAGGCCAGTGGAGAGATCCCGGTGGTGGGGATGCGCGAGGCCTGTCCATGTGGTTCAGGAAAGCGCTACAAGGCCTGCCATGGACGAGTCGCTGCCTCAGTTGAGACCACTCGGCCATTTGAGGGCTTCACATCTGAATGCGACATCGTGGTGATGCGAGAGCTCGTGCCCTCTGCCACTGCCACCCTGACCCTTCGCGATGGTGGGCAGAAGGTCACGCTTGCGACAGTCCTGCCGATGGCCCATCCGGCACTTGTCAGATCCGATGGCCAGATTCTCCTGGGACTCCAGGTCAACACGAGTACTGGCAATGCCAGTCGCGATCTGGCCCTTGCCTTGCAGTTGGCCCTGGCAACCGAACCTGGCACAGCCGTGCCGCCATCACGTGACCTGAACAGTCCACTTCGCCTGCAGGATCTGGTCCAGACCGACTCAGCGCTGGACATCCACGTGCATGCTGGATTCGACTACTGGGTCGATGCTGAAGAGATGACTGAAGAGATCAAGGCATCGCTGGAGGCAGCCAGCGCGCATGCGAATCCAACTGAACGACTCACATCGGTCGAGGCCGCCTACTGGACTCAGATGGGTGACAAGGAGCATCTGCGCTGGGGCATGCTGATTGCCGAGGAGCCGCTGCTCAACGCCCTGGCGCGTCTGGATGCTGCAGGTGAAAGCTCGCTGGGAGAAGGCACCAAGCTGGTCGGCATGTTCCGGGCACAGGGCATCGTCATCCCGGTCTGGGATCTGCCCTTGGGCTTTGGCGCGGCGGCCACGGAGGCTCCAGCTCTGGCCTTCCTGGCTCGACTGAACCAAGCCCTGGCCACAACTGATCCCTTGACCGACGTTGAGCGACGAGCCCGAGCCCTGCTGATCACCAAGCAGGTCACGCTGCGGGAGTAGTCACTCCGGCAGCTGCTCCCGCAAGGCCACGGCCGATGCGGGGTAGATGATCGCTGTTCGGCGAAATCTCGGCCCGCTCCAAGGGGCTGGAGCCACATCAAGTTTGAGCGCCATGCCGTAAGCCGGGAACTCATACTCCTTGCGTATGTCGCGGAACATTGCCCAGGCCTCATCCAGATCGCGATCGATCTGCATGCCGGCTTCGCGCATCATGGCCACTGCGCGATCGAACTGATCTCGAGTCAAGGTCGAACTGCGCTGACGATCCAGACCGAGCTGCAGTGCGTGCATGCGAGTCATCGAGAAGCTGCTGTCGGCAGCGGAAGCCGCGTGCACTGCCCGCAGGTTGTTGTTCCAGGCCGGCAGGTGCGAACTGCGGTGAGTGATCGGGTCCTTTGGCGGTATGTAGTTGCCAACAATCGGGATTCGATGACGTCCCTTCTTTGGCGCGCCCAAAACGATGTACAGAGTTTCAAAGGCCTGGGAGCCCTGCAACAGCAGGCGATATGCGTCATGTCGTTCATCTGACTTGGTCAGGGAGATCTTCAATGCGGCGGCATCCAGCATCGCCAGAAGTGCAACGACGTAGTGACGATTGGCCCGCGAGCCCCGCACATACATCAGCGTGGGGTACGTCATGTGCGTCAGGCGCAGCCGCGCTGCCCATTCGGCCCACTCGGCGAAGTGACGCGCTGATTCGTCGTTTGCTCCGGCCAGAGAGGTGCGGGCCAGGAACTCCGGTCCCCAGGTGGGTTCGCCGCCAATGGTGCTGATTGTGGTGACGAGCACTTCGCGCTCGAGGTAGGTCTGGAAGATGGTGGGCAGATAGCCGATCAGCATTGCGATGATGACGGGGCCTGTCGTTGCGGCGATGAAATCGATGATGGTCTGGTCTTCTGTCGTGCCGCCGGCAAATCCCAGAGTCAGCAGGCTGGAGCCCGACTGACGAACGGCGTCGGCGAAATTCATCCCGCTGACCCCATAGATCAGCATCGCGTACCCGAAGAGAAATCCAATGAGCCAGGCGAGCAGCATCATCAGGATCATCACCGGGCCGGTCCAGGCGAGCACCTGGTCGCGTCCCCGGTAGGTGCGGCGCAGAGCTGAAATCCCTCGCGTGATCCACCAGACCACCCACATCACAAAGCCGCTCAGCGAGGATCGAAGAGGGCGGGGAACGATGACGGTTCGCAGCAGGCTGACCATCGTGATGATCACAATGAACAGACCAATGATGAAGATTCCGGTGCGCGAGGCGATGTCCGCGAAGGCCGCTGGCTCGGCGGCGAGGACGGTGAGCACGATTGTGAGTCTAGGGCGAAGCCGCTGCCTACTGCCGGACTTGGAAGCGCGCTCAGGCCTTAGGCTCTTGCGGTGATCATCGACACGAGTGCGCTCAGTGTTCTGGTGATTATTTCGCTGATCATTGGGATCGGTGGTGTGGCTGTAGGGGTCTATGCGACGGTGCGGCTGGCCCACCTCCACCGTTCATATGCGCTGCTGGAAGCCTCCGAGGGCCGGGAGAATTTCGTCGATGTCGTGGCCCGGACCATCGAGGAGTTCCATGCCCTGCGCGATGAAGTCGGCGATCTCGATTTGAGTCTGGCCCAGACCCGCCGTGAGCTGTCTCAAGCATTGCGGCATGTCTCAGTAGTGCGGTACGACGCC
Source organism: Actinomycetota bacterium (assembly GCA_030652695.1). GTDB lineage: Bacteria > Actinomycetota > Actinomycetes > S36-B12 > S36-B12 > UBA11398. Next base: position 27,397 of record JAUSQD010000035.1, on the reverse strand, counting down.
TTCGGCGATCTCGGTGGGCGGTTCTCATTCTCTGCAGCGATGCTTGATGACTCCGGAGATGGACTTGTGCTGACGTCCATTCATGGTCGCTCTGAAACGCGTACGTACCTCAAAGGTCTCAGCGGCGGCATCGCTGACATCGAACTTTCACCTGAGGAGAATGAAGCATTGAAGTTGGCAAGGAGGAGTGGTTCATGACGCGCATCGCATTCTTGGGACCGCGCGGAACCTTTGCCGAGGCTGCTCTGCGCCGACTCGACGCGGCTGACGATGCCGAGCTCGTTCCCGCCGCTTCTGTTCATGCTGCGCTGGATCTTGCCCGCACGGGCGAAGTCGATATGGCGCTTGTGCCGATGGAGAACTCAGTTGAGGGTTCTGTCCCTCTGACCCTGGATGAACTCTCCTCATCAGGCACCGGGCTGGTCATCATTGATGAGGTCGTACTTCCGGTGACGATGACTTTGGTGGCGCCAGCAGGAGTTGCCATGGCAGATGTTTCGCGCATCGCCACTCATCCACATGCCCATGCTCAGGTGCGTGGCTGGCTGGATGCCAATCTGCCGGGGGTTGTCGTGTTGCCCGCGCTCTCAACTGCCGGTGCAGCTGCGGGTTTGCACGACTTGCCGCGGATGTATGACGCGGCGATCGCTCCGGCAATCACGGCAGAGATCTATGGCCTCACGATTCTTGCCGAGAACATCGGGGACACTGAAGATGCCCACACTCGCTTCGTGCTGGTGCGGGGCCCGGGTTTCGTACCGGAGCGCACGGGTGCCGACAAGACCACCCTTGCCCTCTACATCCATCAGGATCAGCCGGGAGCCTTGTTGGCGATCCTCAACGAATTCGCGGTGCGTGGCGTCAATATGACTCGCATCGAATCTCGTCCCACGCGCAAGGTGCTTGGCGACTATTACTTCAGCGTTGACATCGAAGGTCATGTTTCAGATGCACGCGTGGCTGAAGCACTCATGGGTTTGCATCGGGTCTGCCTTGATGTCCGCTACCTCGGCTCATATCCAAGGCATGACGGACGTGAGCCGGTTCTCCGAGCTGGCGTCACCGACGCAGACTTCGCCGAGGCACAGGATTGGCTGAAGAACTTGAAGGGGAACTGACGTGCGCTATTTCGTAACTGGAGCTGCTGGATTCATCGGCTCACATTTTGTTCGTGAACTGCTGAAGGGCAGTTACGGAACCGATGTCACGTCAGTCACCGTGTACGACAAGCTCACCTACGCGGGCAATCTTGAGAACTTGGCCTCTGTTGCTGACGATCCGCGCTACACCTTTGTTCAAGGCGACATCTGCGATGGCGAGTTGCTCGATTCGGTACTGCCAGGGCATGACGTGGTCGTGAACTTTGCAGCGGAGACTCACGTTGACAGGTCCATCCACGGACCCCAGGCCTTCCTGGTAACCAATGTCGTAGGAGCACAGACGCTGTTCGATGCATGTCTTCGACACGAGATTGCCCGCACTGTGCACATCGGAACTGATGAGGTCTATGGGTCCATCGACACAGGTTCCTGGACTGAAGACGAGCCCTTGCTACCGAATTCGCCGTACTCAGCCGCCAAGGCCGCAGCCGAAATGCTGGTTCGGGCCTATCACGTGACCTATGGCTTGAACATCTCCTCGACCCGCTGCTCGAACAACTACGGTCCCTTCCAGTTCCCTGAGAAGGTCATTCCCCTGTTCGTGACCAACTTGATTGATGGTGGCAAGGTTCCGCTGTACGGCGACGGACTCAATGTGCGCGATTGGCTGCATGTTGATGACCACTGTCGCGGAATCGCCATTGCGATTGCCAAGGGAGAGCCAGGCCAGAGCTACAACATCGGAGGCGGTCTCGAACTCAACAATCGTGAGTTGACCGAGCAGGTACTCGCGGCTCTGGGTGCCGACTGGTCAAGTGTGGAGGCAGTAGAGGACCGCAAGGGGCATGATCGGCGCTACTCCGTAGACGATTCACGCATCCGCGCTCTGGGCTATGCACCGCAACACACATTCGCCGATGGACTGGCTGAGACTGTTGCCTGGTATCGGGAGCACGAGTCCTGGTGGCGCCCGCTGAAGTCGAAAGCGGCCATCAAGTAATGCGCGTTCTTGTCACGGGCTCTCTTGGCCAGTTGGGCTCTGAACTCGTTCGCATCCTCGGAGAACGAGGCACGATCGTCATGGGTGTTGATCGGCCTGGCATCGACATCACCAAAGCCGGCTCGATTGCCACGGCATTCGGGCTCTTCGAGCCGACGGTAGTCATCAACTGCGCAGCGTGGACCGCGGTTGATGATGCTGAGGCCAATGAAGAGGCTGCCATGCAGGTCAACGGCCTTGGTGCTGAACTCCTCGCGCAGGCCTGCGCGACATCTGGTGCCTGGATGCTGCAGGTCTCCACTGACTATGTCTTTGCCGGTGATGCCAACTCCCCTTATGCGGAGTGGGCCCCGACGTACCCGCTCACTGCATATGGGCGCACGAAACTTGCCGGCGAGCATGCAGTCAAGCAAGTGCTGCCGAACTCGCACTGGATCGTGCGAACAGCCTGGCTGTACGGACTCCATGGCAACAACTTCGCGCGCACCATGTTGAAGCTTGAGAAGGAGCGCGACACCGTTGCGGTGGTCACCGACCAGATTGGCCAGCCGACCTACGCCCGCGATCTGGCGCATCAGCTGATTGCCTTGATTGACGCACATCCAAACGCTGGGACCTTCCACGGCACCAATGCAGGTGCAGACAGTTGGTATGAGTTCGCGCGGGCAGTGTTCGAAGGTGCCGGGGCTGACCCTTCGCGCGTGCTGCCGACCGACTCAGCTGCATTCATCCGACCTGCGCCGCGTCCGGCGTATTCAGTGCTGGGCCATGAAGCCTGGGACAGCGCGGGGCTGGCTCCCATGCGCGATTGGCGAGAAGCCTTGAGCGCGGCATTCGACGATGGGCTCAGCGCCTAGTTGCGACGACCGCCTCGAGTACTTCCGCAACACCATCGCCAGCCTCTTGGCTTGTGATGGCATTCGCGTACGACTTGACTTCGTCGGTGGCCGATCCCATGACTACTCCAAGACCTGCCCACTCCAACATCCGGATGTCGTTGCCGCCATCCCCGATCGTGATGGTGCGTGCCGGATCCAAATCCAGGCGCTTGCACAGGGACTCAAGCATCGATGCCTTGCTGACTTCCCTGGGACCCACGTCAAGCCAGGCAACTTTGGCGATGCCGAACTGCACTTCATGCAGATCCAGTTCGGCTACGAGGTGACCTAGGCCCTCCTCCATGTGCTCCTCGCTGCGAATGACCAAGCGCACAGCTTCAATCTCACGAATCTGCTCCAAGGGCATCTCTCGCACAGCCATGCCGAGCGCTCCACCATGGAATGCCACGTTGGTGTTCATCACTCCCCAGGCGTCCTCAACAGTGAAGATCGCGCCAGGCAGCAGCGGAATCATGCGATCAAGAAAGGGTGCGGCATCGAAGGTGACCGCTTCGACGATGGTCTCTGGAGTGGACGTGGCCAGAATCGAGCCGTTGGAGCACACCATCCAGCCATCCATCCGGGCCGCACGGGCAATAGGAGTGGTGGTCGACAGCGATCGGCCGGTGGCCAGCACGATGCGCACCCCGGCGTCCTCGCAGGCAGCGATGGCTCGAATGACGCGATCGCGGACTACTCCATCACCTGGCACGAGGGTGCCGTCGACATCAATGCCGATGAGTTGCGGAAAGTCGATGCTCTCAAGTGCAGCAGGATCGAAGTGGCCTGCAGCTGAAGTGATCGACATGATCCAGCGATATTACGCGGATGGGGTGAACGAGGTCTTGCCACCAAGGAAAGCCTGCAAGGCTTGAGGAATACGAACACTTCCGTCGACCTGCTGGTGATTCTCGAGCAGCGCAACGATGATTCGTGGCATTGCGCAAAGGGTTCCGTTGAGGGTGGCCACGGGTCGTTGATGCTTGCCATCGCGCATGCGGATCTTCAATCGACGTGACTGGAACTCTGTGGTGTTCGAAGTGCTTGTGACCTCGCGATAGGTGCCTTGGGTGGGTATCCAGGCCTCGATGTCGAATTTTCGGCTGGCACTGGAGCCGAGATCTCCCGTGGCCACATCGATGATGCGATACGGGATCTCCAGAGCGTCGATGAAGTCGCGCTCCCATTGCAGGAGCCGACCATGTTCGGCCTCTGCCGCCTCGGGAGTGGTGAAGACGAACATCTCGACCTTGTCGAATTGATGCACGCGGATGATTCCGCGTGTGTCCTTGCCGTAGGAGCCGGCTTCGCGTCGAAAGCAACTGCTCCACCCGGCATAGCGCAGCGGCAGTTGGTCCTGATCAAGGATCTCGTCAGCGTGGTAGGCCGCGAGAGGGACTTCGCTTGTGCCGACGAGGTAGAGATCGTCCTGTTCCAGCCGGTAGACATTCTCGGCTGCCTGGCCAAGGAATCCGGTGCCCTCCATTGCCTCGGGCAACACGATTGCTGGGGTGATCATCGGAATGAAGCCATGGCTGACGGCCTGCTGCATGGCAAGGTTCAGCAGGGCAAATTCCAGCAGGGCCCCTTGGCCCTTGAGGTAGAAGAAGCGCGAGCCGGCAACCTTGGCCCCGCGAACCGTGTCAATGGCATCCAGGCTTTCGCCGAGGTCAAGATGATCCTTGGGCTCGAAGCCCTCGCTTGCGAAATCGCGCGGCTGCCCCACAAGTTCCAGAACCTTGAAGTCCGCTTCGCCACCAACGGGGGAATCCAGGTTGACCAGGTTGCTGATCTGCAGCCACAGCTCATCAGCGAGCAGTCCGGCGGCATTGGCTTCAGCGTCTGCTGACTTCACCTCGTCAGCCAAGGCTGAGGCCTGCACCATGAGTGCGTCGACTTCGCTCTGCAGGGAAGCGCGCTGACCTTCATCCGCCTTCTTCAATGCTCCTTGGAGCGGCCCGATCTGCTTGCCCAGTGTCTTCTGCTTGTTGCGCAGATCATCGAAACGCTGCTGCGCAGTGCGCTGCGCAGAGTCGGCTGTGATCAAACGATCCACGATCGCGACATCTTCACCGCGGCGCCGCTGTGACTCGCGAATGCGATCAGGATCGGTGCGCAGAATGGTCGGATCAATCACGGCAAGACCCTAGTCGCAGGCAAGGGTCTAGAGATATTGACCTGTGCTCGAACTCCCGCCGGCTCCAGGGGGCAGCTGTCCCTGTGCTGTTGCCTGCCGTCGCATCTCTTCGAACTGGGCCTTGGCTGTCATCTGCTGCGCGTACAGCGCTGCCTGAATGCCATGGAAGAGGCCTTCCAGCCAACCCACGAGTTGGGCTTGGGCGATCCGCAATTCGGCTTCGCTGGGGGCCGGGTCGTTGAAGGGCTGGCTCAAACGCTCAAGCTCGTCGACCAGTTCGGGTGCCAGAGCGTCCTCAAGTTCCTTGATCGACTGCAGATGGATTTCCCGGAGTCGAACTCGCGCTGATTCATCCAGCGGAGCGCTCTTCACTTCATCCAAGAGCTGCTTGATCATCGAACCGATGCGCATCACCTTGGCTGGTGACTGCACGAGCGACTCAACCTCAGTCTCCTCGGCATCGCCTGACTCATCAGTGCTGATCGGAAGGCCGTCGGGACCGATGATGGTGACCTCTTGAATGGCCGGCTCAGGCTGCAGGGGCTGCTCGGGGGAGATCGTCATTCAAGGATTCTTGCATTCTCAAGCCGGGCCTGCAGCAGCAGTTGGTGATGCTGAAGCTGAGGCGCTGTTGCTCATGCTGGGCGTTGGTGAGGTGGATGGCTGAGGCAGGCCTAAGGACTGGGCATCAAGGATTTGCTTGATCGCAGTCAGGAAGTAGTAGTCGCCCCACACATACGTTCCTTCACGAGGATCTGCGGGAACGCTGAGACTCTGCCTCAGCAGGATCCCTGGATTTCTCGAGGTAGTATTGAGCCAACCCGGGCTGGCCAGAGTTCCGACGGTCAGTTTGGCGTATTCGGCGTAGGTGCGCGCACTCTGCGGATTTGGCTCGTTGGCGGCCAGGATGAGCATTCCGCTCGCCGCGATCGCGGCTGCTGATGAGTCTCTGGGCGCCCGATTACCGCTGACATCCAGATCCCAGGCCGGTATGCAGCCGGGAGGCACTCTGCTCATCCAGTAGTTCGCCGTGGCTTCAGCGGCCTTGAGAAACTCAGGATTGCCGGTCAGCTCGTAGGACCTGGCGAATCCGTTGAGTGCCCAGGCCTGACCGCGCGACCACGTGCTTGAAGTGCTGGCCAAACCCTGGCCAGCAATGGGGCCGACGACCGCACCTGTCTTGGGATTGAAGGCAATGCGATGAAAAGTTGAGCCGTTGTCGCGGATGAAGTGTCGCGCCAAGGTGAGCATGTGCTGCTCGCCGAAGTACACCAGCGCTTCTCCCTCGGGGCCGAGCAGTTGTCCGACCTTGATCATCAGCGGGGCATTCATCGCAGAGTCCACGATCACACCCCACTTGCCGTTGTAGTCCGAGGACTTGACCGCCTTGACTTGCCCATTCCATCGACGAGCCAGCGATTTTGCTGCAGTGATCTCTGCGTTGAGATAGGCGCGCTGTCGTGCAGCGCTCGGATCAAGATCCATCGCCATCTGCATGGGCACACCGATCATGAAGCCGAGATCATGTGTGCCACGATCATTGGCAACGCGAATCAATGGTGCAGTGAAGGCCCGTGCACGGCGCAGCCATTGCGCATCACCAGTCCACTGGTACATCGACCATAGTTCGGCGGGAAAGAAGCCACTGGTCCAGGCAGTTGGACCCGTGCGAACGTAGCGAGTCTGGTCGGTCAGAGCTCCGAACGGATAGCGCTGTGAAGCCTCAGCAGCTGCGGTGAGTTTTCTGCCGGCGAGTGAGTAGGCGACTTCTGCTTGCGTTGGAGTCAACTCGGTGGCAAGAACCGGACAGGCCACGCTTGTGCCATTGCTGGGTCCGGGGTTCCTCGTCGCACTTGGCGAGGCTGTAGGGCTTGGGCTGCTGGAGGCCGTGGGTGAAGCAGTCTCCGCCCAGCTCATGGGTGTGATCGCGATCGGCAGCAGGCACGCCAAGATCAAGGCCGAAGTCGTGGTCCTTTTCATCCCTTGGCCGGACCGTCAATCGTCAGCACGATCTTGCCGGTGACTGCGCCAGCCTCGAGCATGCGATGTGCCTGGCTTGCCTGGCCAATCGGCAGCTGAGCGCCAATGATCGGCTTCACCAGACCGGCGTGAATCCACGGCCAGATCACTGATCGGACTTGCTCGCAGATGGCCGCCTTCTCTCCGATGGGGCGACCTCGCAGGCTGGCGGCGTGGATGGTGGCGTTCTTGCGCAGGATCGCATTCAAGTCGATCTCAGCTTTGATGCCCCCTTGCAGACCGATGATCGAAAGCCGGCCATTGCGATGCAATGCCTTGATGTTCGATTCGAGGTACTTGGCCCCCATCACGTCCAAGATGACATCGACGCCGCCAAGTTCATCGCGTATGACTTCAAGGAAGTCCTGCTCCTTGTAGTTGATGAGAATTTCAGCTCCGAGTGCTTCGCACGCTGCGAGTTTCTCTTGGCTGCCTGCGGTGACGGCAATCCGCGCACCCATGGCCTTGGCCAGCTGGATTGCCATGGTGCCAATGCCAGATCCACCACCGTGGATGAGCAGCCACTCGCCCTGCTGCAGCTTGGAGGTCATGAAGACATTGCTCCAGACGGTACAAGCGACCTCGGGCAAACCGGCAGCCTCAACCAGACTCACCCCAGGAGGCAGTGGCATTACTTGGCCCACGGGGACGCATGCCTGTTCGGCATATCCGCCGCCGGCCAGCAGTGCGACGACTGCATCACCAACGCTCAGACTCGTCACCCCCTGGCCCACTTCGGCGACGATGCCAGAGCACTCCAAGCCGATAGTGCTGCTTGCATCTGGTGGCGGAGGGTAGAGCCCTTGGCGTTGAAGCAGGTCTGCGCGGTTCACGCCTGCTGCGGTGACCGCAATGCGCACCTCACCAGGTCCAAGCTCTGGGTCGGGGGCATGAGTCCACTCAAGAGTGTCTGGTCCGCCCGGACCACTCGGTTGAGCAATCGCGAGCATGTCCTGACTATCTCACTTCGGTTGGCTCATCCACCTTCGGCATCGCTCGCTTCTGGCGATGTTCGCGCAACATCATTGTGCCGACGACAATCGTGGCGATGATCGCAACGGTGCCAGCGAACAAACTGCTGGCCACTCCCAGCAGTTTCAAGGCGGTGACCGCCAAGATGACAATCAACAGGTACCGCAGCAAATGGCCGTCATATCGGGTCGACATGCGCGAGCCGATCAGCACACCGGGAATCTGGCCGATGAGCAGCGAGACAACGATGGCGATGTCGATCTCGCCCAGCCCTGCGTGCGCGATTGCGCCTGCGATCAGCATCGGCACGGCCTGTGTCAGGTCGGTGCCGACGAGCACACTCGGACGAAGCAATGGGTACAGCAACAGCAGGACAGTGACCACAAGTGATCCAGAGCCCACACTGGTCATGCCCACGATGAGACCGACCGCAGCACCCAGGATCACCGTGGGGATGGGCTTCACCGGCATCTTGATGCCCTGTTGCTCTTGAGCGCCGTATTTGCGGAATGCTCGGGCCGAGATGAAGGTCTTGGCGATCATCGCCGCGACGGCAACCAGGAGCACCGCGCCAAGCCAAGTCTTGATGGTCTCACTGGCCTCAGAGGTTTGCAGCACCGCATTGAAGATGAAGCTGCCGATCAAGACACCCGGGATGGAGCCGGCGGAAAGCCAGGCGACCAGACCCCAGTGCACGGTCTTGTTTCGAATGTGAACCCACGAGCCAACCGGCTTCATGATTGCTGCCGCCACCACGTCACTGGACACCGCTGTTGCGGGATTGACGCCGAAAACGATCACGAGCATTGGAGTGACCAGAGCTGCGCCACCCATGCCGGTGAGTCCCACGATGATTCCGGCAAGGAGGCCGCCAAAGGACAGGGCGAAATCGATGTCGGCGAACGTCACTGGGGGAGCCTATCCCTAGTAGCGGGATAGGAAAACTGCCAAGTGCCCAGATCGCAGCTACAGGGGCAGGATCTGCACTGCCTGCCCGCGTACTGCCTGGTGCGGTGCGATGACGGCCACACCGTCGGCATTGGCCCAGTGCTCCAGCCCGCCAAATCCACCCGGCAGTGCGCGAGCTACTGAGTGGGGTCCGGATCGGTCAACAAGCACGGGCACCAGATGCGTGTCGTCGGCAAAATCGCCTGGTTCGACGTCGTCGATCATCACCGCCTGCAGCAGGGATTCCTGTTCGGCGCCCCGCAGAGCCCGCAGCAAGGGTCGCACGATGGTGACCAGACCTGCGAGTGCGGCAGCCGGATCTCCAGGGAGGCCGACCAGCAGCCGACCATCAGGCAGGCGCGCAAGCAGCATCTGCGCACCGGGCCAGACTGCGACGCCATCGACCAGCCACCGCGCTCCCAGGTCGCGCATGACTTCGCGCACATGGTTGTCAGGTCCAGGGGCGGTGGATCCGGTGGTGATCAGCACGTCGACATCGGCGTCGGCGATGTGCTCGCGAAGGAGGGCGGCAGTGTCAGGAGCCCGAACCGGTGGGTGCGCTCGGGCGCCTTGACGCCCAGCGAAGTCAGCCACGGCGTCACCAAGCGCGTCGCGGATGCGTCCATCGCGTGGCAGCCCATGTGAGAGCAAACTGCGCCCGAGCACCAGGGTTCCCACGACCGGCGGTCGAATGATGTCGAGATTGTCGTGACCTGCTGCGGCGGCCAAGGCCAGGACGGGGGAGTTGACGACGCGACCCGCTGGCACCAACGACGCACCCACCTTGGCGCGCGCGGCCTGCCTGATGATGCCCAGGCCCAGCGCGGGACGTGCCTGCTCGTCAACCACTCCCGTGAGTTCATCCAGCGCAATCACCACAAGCGTGCCATCAGCTGCGCGCCGCACATCGGCTGAAGCCGAGCGCAATACAGCGTCGGTGTGCAGCGCAATCGACTGCCCGCGTCGCACGATCTGGCATTCACCTGGACGAAGTCGATCCTCATCCACGGCCAGCCAAGGGCCCTCGCCGCAAATGGCGTATCCGTCGAACTGCGCCGAGTCCGCGGGCGGATCGTCGAACAGCAGAGTCAGATCGCGTCCCAAGATGTTGCCGCCTGCTTCATCAAGACGGGCCGTCACCACTGGCAGCGCACGCCCAGCCGTCATCGCAACATGCATGGCTTGAGACCACGCAAGCACGCCTTCAAGTCCGTAGGTGCTCATATACGAGAAACAGTACGGGCCGAGGGCAGCCACGAGCTTTGGGCTCGCTGTGCTCTGAGGCTCAGGCAAGTGCAGGCAAATAGTCTGTGCCCATGCGAATGCGAGCCGATCTGGTGGTGATCGGTGGGGGCATCGTGGGGCTTGCTGCTGCAGATGCCTGGCTTCACCGCAATCCGCAGGGTTCGGTCATCGTCATCGAGAAGGAGCCGCAGCTCGCCGCGCACGCTTCAGGTCGTAACAGCGGAGTGCTGCACGCTGGCTTCTATTACGCGCCTGATTCGCTCAAAGCTCGACTCACCCGACAAGGCAATGCTCAATTGCGTGATTTCTGCGCCGAGGCAGGCATCGCGGTTCGTGCGACAGGCAAGGTTGTGGTCGCGCAGTCTGAGGACGAGCTGCCTGCCCTGCGTGAGTTGCACAAGCGTGCGGTAGCCAATGGCGTTGAAGTGGAACTCATTGACGAGCAGCAACTGCGTGCACTTGAACCATTGGCTCGCACGCACGGAAGTGCCCTGTGGTCGCCCACCACCGCAGTTGCAGACCCCACGGCAGTCGTGGAAGCACTTGCAGCGCGTGTGCTGGCTCGAGGTGGTTTGCTGCTCAAGGGCACCGAGGTGCTGGGAGCTGGGCCTGGTTGGGTGCGAACGGCCAAGTACGGCGAGATCAGTGCCGGGCACATCATCAACGCTGCTGGGCTGTATGCCGACGTGGTCGCGCACTGGTTCGGCGTCGGCACTGACTACCGGATGCTGCCCTTCAAGGGCTTGTACTGGTACGGCTCATGGGAACCAGGACGACTGACGCGCCATGTCTATCCGGTGCCTGATGCGCGCAATCCCTTTCTGGGCGTCCATCTGACTGTCACTGTCCACGGGCGGGCAAAGATCGGCCCGACAGCGATCCCGGCTCTTTGGCGTGAGGACTATGGCGGCATCCATGGCATCTCGGCGGCAGAGACTCTGGACATCGCTCGCACGTACCCGCGCTTCTTCACAAGCAAGGACCACGATGTGGCTGGCTTGATGCGATCGGAGTTGCCGAAGTACTCCCGCAAGCATCTGGTGCGCCAGGCGGCTTCGCTCGTGCCGTCGGTGCGGGTGGAAGACTTCACGGAGAAGGGCCGCGTCGGAGTGCGCGCGCAGTTGTTCCATCTGCCGAGCAAGAAGCTTGAGATGGATTTCGTGGTGGAACAAGGCGAGGCGTCGACGCATATTCTCAATGCGGTCTCGCCTGGCTGGACCAGTTCCCTTGCGTTCGCCGGTTACGTCATCGATGCAGTGATGGGCTGAGCCAGTCCATCTGCAACGTCATTGATCGATGGGCGAGTGAACTCATCTGCGGACACTGACAGCGCGGGGGTGCGCGAAAGCGCAGCACGCATCACCTGAATCGCCTGGTCATGCAGCTCTGACAGCGGGCGATTGCGATGTGTGCGTGCGCCGAGGTCAACCTGCACGATGCTGTCGACTCCGAAGGCGCGCGAGATGTCAATCAGCAGACCCATCTCCACGCCATAGTCAATCTCGAAAGCTGTTGCCAGTGCCACCTCGCGACGAATCGCATATTCACCGCCGAGAGGCTGGCGGATGTGCGCCAATTCGGGGAAGAGCAACTTCAACAGAGGTCGTGCCGTCAGCTCAGTGACGCGACCGCCTTCGCCGCCCTCGCCATGGAATGTTCGTCGATAGGTCGAACGCACGAGAGCGACCTTCTCGTCGAGCAGGAGCGGCTCAAGGAGCGCTGTCACATATTCGGGAGTGAACGAGCCCAGGTCGGCATCAAGCCACACGATGAAGTCACCAGTGGACGCCTGCACTGAGCGCCACAGGACGTCACCCTTGCCCAGCGCCGAACCAAATTCGCGCAGGACAGAACTGGCATTGATGACGGTGGCGCCGCATTCAATTGACACCTCGGCAGTTTGATCGGTGGAGTCGTGATCCATCACGATCAACTCGTCGACCAAGGGATGGGCATCCATGAGCTCGCGCTTGATGCGCAAGAGGATCGGCGCGATCGTGGCTGCTTCATTGCGGGCCGGGATGCAGACACTCACACGGCGATCTGCCTTGCCCGCAACCAGTTCTTCAACTGCAAGATCGGAGGTCAGGCGAAGCGGGCGTACTGATGCCATGTTCGCTCCTCCTGAGAATCGTGTCGGCTCGTTGCTGCTGCCAGCCCAAGCGTCTCATATGAGACTTTTGGCTTGGATTGAGCAGATGACCAAGATGCGCCACTGCCCCTCGCGCGCTAGACAGCTGGGAGGAAGCGCCCGTATCCAGACAGATGCTGCTTGTACCAGTCCCCGCTAAGGTTGACGATTTCCACGCCGTCCTGGGGGCGGGCTGCGTGCACCATCTTGCCGCGCCCGACGTACAGGCCCACATGATGGACGCCCCGCTTAAAGAAGAAGACGAGGTCGCCGGGCATCACCTTGGTACGTGGGACCTTCGTCACCGCGTCGTACTGGGTCCAGGAGGTGCGAGCAATGGTCTTGCCGGTGGCCGAGCGGTAGACGTAGCTGGTGAAGCCAGAGCAGTCGAACGCATTTGGCCCGGTGCTTCCCGCGGAGTACTTGTCGCCGATCTGTGCTCGAGCGATCTTCACGATCCGATTGCGCGTCAGCATCATGCGCGCGCGAGCCAGGACAGTGGCCGAGGACTTCGCAGAGAGCATCCCTGTGCGCAAGCTCATCTTCAGCACGCCCATGCCAGTGGTGACCGAACCTGCGCCACTTGTGGGGGTCAGTTCGCCGGGGACTGCCGAGGCTGTGCTGTTGCCGAATCCCATGGTGGCCATGAGCAGGGCGCCGGTGAAGGCGCCTGTCACGGCACGAGTCGGTTGCGTGAAGCGGACTCGCACTAGTCGTACCCCTTTGGTCTGGCGGCGGGAAGCCGGGTTCCTTCGGTCATGCGGTCCAGCAGGTGAGCCTTGAGCTTTTTGCGGCCCTGACCGTTGCACGAGCCGGTGACGCTAGGTGCAGAACCAAGGAGTGCGCAGCCCCCATGCCCGCATTTCGGACGATCCCTTGGAGTCATGTGGGATGGATCACAGGATTCGTATTCTCAATAATCCCGTGAGTCTCATTAGTCACTTGCGCAAATCGGACAACAAGGGTTCACCCCGCTTGGGGGACAAATCCACGCAGTCCGGGGACCTGCGCAGCGATGCAGCGAGCGGATCGCCCCGTACTCTTGCCCAGTGGATCAGCCGCGCTCAGCGCTCGCCAAGGGCCTGGTCTTCGTGGGTATTGCCACATTGGTCGGCAATGGCGCTGCCTATGGGCTGTCGATGTTCGCCGCCCGCATTCTTGATCCCGCTCAGTTCGGTGCCTTCGGTGCCCTGATGGGCGTGCTCATCATCGTGTCGACATTTGCCATCGCATTGCAGACGCTCACGGCGCGCCGCGTCGCCGTCGCTGGTGCTGACCGCGCAGAGGTTGAGGGCCAATCGGTTCGCCTGGCCTTCTACATCGCCTCAGTGATTCTTGTCGTGGGCATCTTCGCGGCATGGCCCATTGGCGAGGTGTTGGCTATTCCGTACACCGCGATGGTGCTGGGCTTGGCCTCGCTCGCGTTTGTCGTTCTGGGAACCGCGTCCCTGGGCATCGCGCAGGGACGCGAAGAGCACTTGCGATTCAGCTCGGGCTTCATCGTCAATGGCATGGGCAGAGCCTTCGGAGGCATCGCCTTCCTGCTCATCTTTGGCAGCCTTGAGGCTGCCGCGCTTGGCATCCTTCTTGGCTGCGCGCTCGGAGCCTTCATCAGCTACCGGATCATCTGCCCGGGCACCTGGGGCTCGTCGATCTCCCGGGGCTCACTGCCGGAGTTCGGCCATGTTGCACATGCCCTTGTCGTGCTGTTCACCTTGACCAATGTCGACGTTCTGCTCGCGCGCGTATTCCTGACCGAATCGGAGTCGGGCGAATATTCCGTTGGCGTCCTGCTGGCAAAGATCGCCTTCTTCCTGCCGAACGCGATCATCATCGTGCTCTTCCCGAAGATGACTTCCGGCGACAACCGCCGCGCGGTGTTCATCGCCACCGGCTTGACCGCCATTCTCGGTGCTTGCATCACCTTGTTCAGCTTCCTGTTCGGATCCTTTGTCATACGAGTGCTGGGTGGCGCCCAGTACATCGACCTCGGACTGGGCGAAAGCGCTTGGCGCTTTGCCCTTGAAGGCTCGGCTTTCGCCCTCGTTCAGGTGCTGCTCTATGCGCGACTCGCTGCACAGGATCGACGCGCTGTGCTGTTGGTGTGGGCAGGGCTCGTCGTGCTGGTGCTGAGTGTTTCGCTCTGGTTCCACAGTTCTGTGGAGCAGATCGTCACGACAGTGGTGGTCGTATCGCTCGTGCTGACCGCGGTCGGGCTGCTGCTTGACCGGCGATCATCGCCCAGGGGAACTGCGCTCGTTCCGATCGAGGCCGCTGAGTAGTCAGAGCAGAAACTGTCTGACCCATGCGCCCAAATGCTCGGCGCACTCATCTACTGAGTCCTTCCAGTTCTTTGCTGCGCCCGCCCCAGCTTCGTCGCTGATCCTCTTGACCACACGCACAGGAATGTCTGCTGCTGCGGCTGCACGAGCCACTGCGTAGGCCTCCATGTCGACCAGATCCGCATGCTGAGCAAGACGCGCGCGAGCTGTGGGATCTGCGATGAATGCGTCCCCCGTGGTCAGCGTCAGTCCGGCGCCACCAAGATCAATGGGCGCGCCGAAGTGCAGACCCACAAGATCGAACAGCGCCTCGTCGTCAAGGTCGTGCTGGGTGAGCCGGCTGATCACATGGTGCCGACGAGATCGGGACGCAGCGCGCCTGCGGTGCCGAGATTGATCACCTCACTTGGTGAACTCTGGCCAAGGATGGTCGCCACTGCGACAGCGGCGTTGACCTTGCCAGCGCCGGTCACCAGCACAGGCAATTGGCTCACATGCAGATGCACAGCCTCCTCTTCCAGTGCCACAACCAGGAGCGGAAGGTCGCTTGAAATGGCTCGATGCAGTCGCATGAGCGTCACGCTAACGTGAGGCTTGGAGATCAGGAGGCAGTCCATGCGCAAGCCCACGCTGAGGTTGACCTCGGCTGTGCGAAAGGCCCTACTTGTCGTGCTGGTGCTCGCCGTCGGCGCTGCTGGCTTCCTACTCGCTCGCGCGACTGCAACATCGACGACCACTGCAATCGCAGGGGGAGACGAGGCGAATGCATCTGCCGCTCCAGCACCCGCGGCAACTGCCGGCATACCCACGTCACTCTCGCCTGATGTCTCTGCGATCCGCCTCGGCCAGGTGAGCTCGACTACCTTTGAAGCTGCCGAAGACCTGCCCAATGCTGCATCGGTAGCCATGGGCTACCGAGTGGCTGCCGGCAACCTGAAGCCCGAGCAGCTCGCAGGTGTGATCGCCCAGCAGTTCGGAGTGCTGGGCAGTCCATCGAGTACAGATGAAGGTGGCTTCACCGTCGGCGGCGCAAGCGACGAAGCACCCGTGGTGACGGTTTACAACGACCCCTTGGTGCGCTGGGTCTTCTCCGATGAGCAGCTGACGCCCGGACAGCCTGTTGATGTGGATCGAGCACAGGAGATCGCCACCACGCTGCTCGCCCCTCTGGGCGTTCCCGTTGAAGAGGTCGAGTGGGAAGTCCTGCGCGATCAGAACAGGGTTGTGGTGCATGCATGGCTGGTGCTCAAGGGCTTGCGCACTGAGCTGGGGTGGACAGTGGTGGTGGCGCCGGATGGCGCGGTGGTGTGGGCTGACGGCTTCGCCGCCACCTTGGTGCCCGTGCCGGGCTACCCCGTGCTTGGAGCCAGGGATGCTTTGAATCGCGCGCTCAAACCAGGCTGGCAGTTTGCCGGTCCAACGCCGTGGGCCGGCATCGGCGCAAGTCCTGAGATGGCAGTGCCGGGACCTGTGCGGACCGTCAAGGGCAGGCCAGCGCTGGTAGCGGGAGTAGAGGTGTTGGTGGCCGAACGCGCGGAGCTCAGCCTTGCCCAGTTCTGGCAACCAGATGGCAGCCTGCTGATCCTGCCCTCGTATGTCATCACCACTGACGATGACCGCAGGTGGTCGCTGGTCTCGGTCACCAATGCATTCATCGATGTGCGAGACATGGTTCCGGCTGCAGATGTAGCAAAGCCGTCCATCGCGGTCCCTTGAGAAGCGCGGTGCTGTAGGTCGCTGTAGCCTTCGTCTTCGCATTCGCTTCGGATGCATGGCGAGGTGGCAGAGCGGCCGATTGCAGGCGCCTTGAAAGCGCCCGTGGGGAAACTCACCGGGGGTTCAAATCCCTCCCTCGCCGCAGAGAGACGGAGATGGCGATGAGTGAATTACTGCTCATCGCCATCAACGTCTGGCTGCTGTTCTTCATTTCTGTTGCTGCAGGGTTGTGGGCGACCTACTGGCCAGACTCATGGCTGCAACGCGACCCATTTCCCCTGCGTCTGTACGCATGGGAAAGCGCCACGTTCTATCGGGGCTTGTGGGTCACCACTCTTGCGCGGCGCCTCCCAGAAGCAGGCAATACTTTCGGCGGGCATTCCAAGAAGCAGCTGTTCGGCTCAGATTCCACCAGCCTTGATCGCTACCTGATGGAAGTGCGCCGAGGCGAATGGGTGCACCAGATTTCCTGCTTGGCGGCGATCCCACTGTTCTTCTTCAATCCACTGTGGCAGGCGCTGCTGTTTCTGCTTGCCACAATTGCAGTCAACGCAGGATTCATCATCATCCTGCGCTACAACCGCATTCGCCTGCTGGGCTTGCAGGCTCGATTTCGAGTGGACTAGGCGTTCAGCGATTCGATGTCGATGACGAAGCGGTAGCGAATGTCACTGGCAACCACTCTGTCCCACGCTTCGTTGACGTCTTGAATCGCAATCACCTCGATGTCGGCACCGAAGTTGTGCTCACCGCAGAAGTCGAGCATCTCCTGAGTCTCACGGATGCTGCCGATACCAGATCCGGCAAGGCTCTTTTGACTGCCGAGCAATGAGTTCGAGCTCACCGAGAGTGGCTCCGTCGGAACACCCACCATGCAGAGAGTTCCGTAGAGCCCAAGCAGGCTCAGGTAGCGATCGACGTTCAGGTTCACGGAAACGGTGTTGAGGATGAAGTCGAAGGAGTAGCGCGCCTTCTTCCAGGCTTCCTTGTCTGTGGAGAGCAGGAAGTGGTCGGCACCGAGGCGAAGAGCGTCCTGCTCTTTGCCAGGGGAGTGACTGATGAGTGTGACTTCAGCGCCCATGGCGTGCGCGAGCTTCACTCCCATGTGTCCCAGTCCACCCAGACCCACGATGCCCACGCGAGTGCCGGGTCCAACATTCCAACGCTTCAGTGGCGAGTAGGTCGTGATGCCCGCGCACAGCAGAGGTGCAGCTTCGGCAAGGCTCAAGTTCTTGGGAATGTGCAATGCGTAGTTCTCATCGATCACGATGTGCGTTGAGTAGCCACCGTATGTCGGGGTGGTGAGGTCCTTCTCCATGCCGTTGTAGGTCGCGGTGCTGTGGCCAAGGCAGTAGTGATCGTTGCCTGACTTGCAGTTCGCGCATTCGCGGCAGGAGTCGACAAAGCAGCCGACGCCTGCGTGATCCCCGATCTTGAACTTGGTGACGTTGGAGCCGATCGCTGAGACAACGCCGGCAATTTCATGACCAGGGACCATGGGGAAGATGCCCTGACCCCACTCTTCGCGACCCTGATGGATGTCGGAGTGGCAGATGCCGGCGAACTTGATGTCGATGGTGATGTCATCGGGCCCGAGATCGCGACGAGTGATTGTGGTCGGTGCAAGTGGTGCGTTGGCGGCTGGTGCTGCCCATGCGCGGACGTCCATGACTTTTCCTTTGCTCAGCGGTGGGCAAACCCTAGCCAATGTTTGCAGTGCCTACTTACCGGGTGTGCTGACAGCGCAATGCGTCAGCGCACCATCAAGGTGCCGCCGTCGATGGAGATGATCTGACCTGTGATGAATCCGGCTCCGGGAGAGGAATAGAAGGCCAACACCGGCACGAAATGCTTCTCGACATCTCCCAGCTTGCCGCCTATGGGCACATTCAGCTTCATCATCTCGTCATGGGCTGCGAGGACCTCGGGAGCCATCTCAGAGCGCGTCTTGTCATACATCGGGGTCCAGATCGCCGGGGCGACGATGTTGATGGTGATGTTCTTCCCGGCCCATTCCTTGGCCGCCGTGCGACTCCAGGCGGTGACTGCGCCCTTGCTGGCGGCGTACACAGGCTTGTTTGGCTGGCCCAGGATTCCGGCCGCAGAGCCGAAGTTCAGGATCTGCCCGCCGCCCGTGCCGACCATGTGGGTGTAGGCGGCCTGATTGGTCAGCATCGTGCCCAGTGCATTGACGCCCATCACTGTGTTCCACAACTCAACGGTGCTCTGTTCGGCTGGAGATGCTGGGGCGATGCCCGCTGCATGAATGAGCACGTCGAGCCCGCCAAGCAGCGCCACTGCCTCAGCAAAGGCGGAATCCACGGAATCCTTGCTCGAGACATCAACGGCAACGAACTGCGCTCCTGCAGCTTGAGCAATTGCCTTTCCCGATTCAGGGTTCAGGTCCATCGCCACCACCTTGGCCCCAAGTCCAGGAAAAGCCCGCACCAGACCCTCGCCCATGCCGCTTGCGCCGCCCGTGATGATGATGCGCCGGCCATCAAGCCTGGTTGTACTCATATCGAACACCTCTCGCCGCAGCGAGATTACTGCGATTCCAGCAGCCAAATCCGTGAACCGCCAATGAGCGCGGCATCGTTGGGCACGATCACGCTGTCATCTCCCAATCGCTTGGCCGAGACAGGAGTGAGATGGCGCGAATTGCCTCCACCTATATATAGCCGGTCCCAATGAAACACCGGCCGAAAGCCCTCGACCATGCGCACGACTCTGCGCGACCACAGGGCATCGCCCAAGCGGCGGCGTTCGGGTTCGCCGATGTAGTTGTCATAGACCACGTCGGTCTTCACCGGCATCTGCGAGAGCTCGATGTGCGGTGCCAGCTTGCCGCCATCGAATACCGCGCAGCCCAAGCCGGTTCCCAAGGTCAGTATGACTTCAAGACCTTGGCCCGTCACCACGCCTGCGCCATGAACCTCAGCATCGTTGAGCACCTTCACTGGAAGACCCAATGCCATCGCCAATGAAGCCTGGGCATCAAATCCGGTCCACTGCGTGACCAACTCAGGAAGCGCCCGACTTCGCGGTCCTGATTTCGTCACGTAGTGGGGGGTGTTCATCACCACGCCGTGCCGGATCATCCCCGGCAAGCCCACAGTTGCTCGATCGGCCTTGGGCAGTCCCCGCGCCAGGACACTCAAGGTGTCGACGAACAGCGCGGTGCTCAAGGGATATGGCGTGGGAACCCGCACTGGCTGCGCTCGCATCGTCCCGGCATCATCAATGACGCAGGCCTTGATTCCACCGCCCCCGCAGTCAATAGCCAATGTGGTGGTCACAAGGTCGAAGTCTGCCCGATACGATTTCCCGGCTTACCTGGCATGGAGGCGTCGCCTAGTCCGGTCTATGGCGCCGCACTGCTAATGCGGTTTGGGTCTTAACACCCATCGGGGGTTCAAATCCCCCCGCCTCCGCCACAATCGGCCCTGACTTCGGTTGGGGCCGATTCGCATTTGCGGGCAAACAACCCTGTGTGGTCACCAAGGGAAAGCAGGCTAGACTTCGCCGCTGTTCTTCGATCGCGCCCGTAGCTCAACGGATAGAGCATCTGACTACGGATCAGAAGGTTAGGGGTTCGAATCCCTTCGGGCGCACCACGCAAGTCAGTTGTTCATTTACGGTAAGCGACATGGTCGCCAAGTTGTTCCGCAAGAAGTCAGATTCGTCTTCTGCATCGACGGAGCCGACTGGCGGCCCAACTGCGACAACACACACTCTTTCGGCGGCTCTCGCTGCAACGCTGGTGTTCGTTGCCTCCGGCGCGGTGCTGGTGCTTGAAATCCTGGCCGTGCGACTGCTGGCTCCATATGTCGGACTGACTCTGGAGACGACCACTTCAATCATCGGTGCCGCACTCGCAGGTATCGCTGTGGGTGCTGCAGCTGGAGGTTGGCTGGCCGATCGCGTTGACGAACGGAAGCTCTTGGCTGTCCTGTTCATCGTGGCCGGACTGCTAGCACTGTTGATCGTGCCTCTCGTTCGAATGCTCGGTCCTGGAGCTCGTGACGGCGGCGATATTGCTGCTCTTGGCGTCACGTTGATCACTCTCGTGCCACCTGCTGCTGTGCTGAGTGCGGTGACGCCAACGGTTGCCCGACTTCGCTTGCACAACCTCGGCAATACAGGATCGATCGTCGGCGGGATTTCAGCCTGGGCAACTGCCGGTGCGCTTGTTGGCACTTTTGGCACGGGCTTTGTATTGGTCCCGCTGGTGCCGATCTCTGCATCAGTGCTCGGGATCGGTGTCGTGCTCGCGCTCATCGGTGCTTTGCTCGCAGTGCGCACCGCAAAACTTGGGCCCACCACCGGCGTGGTTGTCGTGGTGGGGACACTCGCCCTCGGGGCGCTGACAGCCACAATCCAAACCCCGTGCGACCGTGAAACCGACTACCACTGCGTGAACGTTGAAGTCGATCCGATGGTGGCAAGTGGGCGCACGCTGCTGCTCGACGATGTCCTGCATTCCTATGTTGATCTCGATGACCCAGCACATCTGGAGTACGCGTACACACAGTGGATTGCCGACGGCATCGATGGCTCAAACGCAGACTCCGAGCCGCTCGATGTGGTGTTCGTTGGTGGCGGCGGATTCACCTTGCCCAGATGGCTTCAGGCCACGCGCCCAGGCTCCACAGCAAAGGTTCTCGAGGTGGATGGGGATCTCGTCGAGGTCGTCCGCGAGAAGCTCGGACTGCGTGAAAATGCGGGCTTGACTGTGGCCGTTGGTGACGCGCGCACGACCCTGCGAGATCTGCCTACCGACTCGGCCGATGTCATCGTTGGTGATGCCTTTGGCACCTACGCGGTTCCGTGGCATTTGGCCACGACGGAATGGGCCGAGGAGGTCAAGCGGGTCCTGCGACCAGGTGGGCTGTACGCGCTTAATGTGATCGATTTCCCTCCCCTTGAACTGCTGCGCGCAGAAGCGGCGACTCTGCTGGAGGTCTTTGACGATGTGCGGCTGGTCACCATGCCCGACGGGGAGCTGAATCCGGCAGGGGGCAACGGGATCCTGCTCGCCTCTGACCGTGCATTGCCGCCGCCAGTTGGTTCGGGAGAATTTGGCGAAATCATCCTGGATCGTGACCAGGTGGTGAGCTTTGCGGGCGAGGCCGAGCCGCTGCGTGACGACTTTGCCCCGGCTGACCAGCAGTTGACCATTCCCTTTGACTGATTCCGAGCGCTTTGAACCTTCAAGGAGTTGCTCGCAACTGATCGACGCTGATTGTCTTGTAAGTAACAGATGCGCTAGCTGGTCGCGACGAGGATTCGATTCCACAGCACAACCGCATCCTCGGAGTACATGCCAATCGAGCCGCGGTTCTCGTTGCTTGGCAAGGTGAAGCTCGCAAGGTCAACACCGTCCACTCTGATGGTGGTCTGGTCATTGACTCGATCTACAGTCGCGGTGCGGGGCATGCCCAGAGGTGTTGCCGGCGTTGACCCGTCAACGATGAATCGCTGACCGCCTGGCTGAGATGGGTCGCGTCGGCCTACTTCCCAGCCGTTCGGCTTGAGGATCAAGTAGGTGAAATGAGCCGCGTCGACGTAGTCCCAGATCAGCCAGCCGGTCTCCCAGGGATTTGGCGGGCCGATGCGAGTACTGCGCTGGCTTGTCCATGTTGCGCTGAGATGCAAGGGAGCGCTGGAGAACTTCCTGCGTGACACCACGAGCGTTGAACTCGTGGCAGTGGCCTCAGCCACTGCCTGAGGTGTGAGCAGCAAGCCGGATTTGCTGATGCGCACACCATGACCGTTGGTGACGCCGTCGAATACGACTCTCCAGTGTCCAAACTTGGCGGCATCACCCAGGCCGATGCCGATGCCGATGCCGTAGGTCGTGAATCGCTCATCGATTCGGTCGGTCAATGCAGAAGCAGTGCCGACCTGCGAGGCCAGAAGCACAGCGATCGCCAGCGCAGACATCGATCGTCTTGTGTGACATCTCATGTCAAGGCAGCCGCTATGAATCTTCGGCTTTGAATTTTCCGCGCGGCAAGGTGATCACCATTTCGAGCCCATTCAGCGGACTCTTGCGCAAAGCGATGCTTCCGCCTGAGTTGTCGACGATCCCCTGCATGATGCTCATCCCCAAACCCGACCCACCGGAGGTGCGTGATCGCGAGGGGTCAAAGCGCTTGAAGAACTGGATGCCCTCGCGCAAGGCACTGTCGGGAATGCCTGGCCCGGCGTCAGCAATCTCCAGGATGACCGCTTCGCCCTTGCTCCGGAGTCGAACTGAGACTGGAGAGTCATCAGGGGTGTGACGCTGAATGTTGGAGAAGATGTTTGCCAGCAGTTGATCGAGGTGCTCCGGCACGCAGATCACTGCGATGTGGTCGGGGATGTCAGTGGTCACCGTTCTGAGCGGCTGCAGTTGCACGAGGTCACTTGCATACCGGCGCACTGCGCTTGTCATGTCGACATCGACTCGCTCGCGAGGGGTGTTTTCAGAGAGCTCGGCAATCAGCAGAAGATCGTTGATGAGCGACTCCATGCGCTCGATCTCGGTGGCAAGTCGCGCGTAGTAGCGATCGAGTTGTTCAGGCTCAAGGCTGCGACGTTGCGTGACGAGTTCGACGTAGCCCTTGATCACCGTCAGTGGCGTGCGCAATTCGTGCGACGCATCGCCGAGAAACTCCTGCATCAACTGCTGTCGCTGCTCAAGGGAAGAGACCAGGTTGCTCAACTCGGTATCGCGTCGAAAGAAGACGTAGGTGACCAGGAAGCCAAGAAACATCGTGATGAGAGTGAAGGCTGACAGCAGTCTGATCTGATCCCCACGCGCATTGATGACGGGGCTCAGTGACGTGGATATCAGCAGGTAGTCGTCATCAGGCAGCGCAACAGTCCGCAGTCGAACAGGGTCTGGTGCGTCAATGGAAATCGAAGCGGTGAGCGATTCCTGCAGTACATCTGCCGGCGGAATGTCGACTAGACCTCCCGGACTCTCCGTGAGTTGGCTGACTCCACCATCTGCATCGACGTAGGTGATGGTGACTGGGATCGAACTTTCCTCCGCCAGGAATTGCGACAGCATGAGCGGATCGTCATCGGTTGTCGAAAGCTGACGCGCGTCATCGTTCAGAACAGCGTCGATGCGATCGAGCTCCACGGATTCAGCTCGGACGATGGCGAATCCACCGATCGCAAGCGCAACGAA
Organism: Actinomycetota bacterium; assembly: GCA_030652695.1. GTDB lineage: Bacteria > Actinomycetota > Actinomycetes > S36-B12 > S36-B12 > UBA11398. Next base: position 3,786 of record JAUSQD010000035.1, on the reverse strand, counting down.
CGCAATGATGAGCGTTACGGCAATAGTGAGCCGAGTGCGAAGCTTCACTACTTCGCCAGAAGTTGAAAGCCAGCTCCGCGAATGGTTTTGATCCCGGCGTAGCCTTCTCTGTGCAGCTTCTTGCGCAAGTAGGAAATATAGGTGTCAACGACAGTGGTGTTGCTGTCGAACTCGATTTCCCAGACTGCGCGCAACAGTGTTTCCTTCGTCACGACAAAGCCTGCACGCAGCATCAGCTCTTCGAGCAGCCGGAACTCGGTCTGCGTGAGTTCCACAACATCGTCTTCAACCCGCACGACATGTCGCGCTTGATCCAGTGAGACTGGCCCACACTGCAGGACTCTCTCGGTTTGCTGAGTGGGCATGGTGCGACGCAGGACTGCGGCAATCCGCAGCACGAGTTCTTCGAGTCCAAATGGCTTGGTTACGTAGTCATCGGCGCCGAGCTTGAGACCGGTGGTGATGTCAGACCGATCTCCGCGGGCGCTCAGCAGGATCGCTGGAGTCTGATGGCCGTCATGGCGGTGCTTCTCCAGCAGTTGGAAGCCGTCCATCTTGGGCATATTGATGTCGATGAGCAGCAGATCGACCGTCTGGCGGTGCAATACAGTCAGGGCCTCGATGCCATCAGCAGCTTGGATCGTGGTGTAGCCGGACATGCCAAGGGCATCGGCCAAGAGTTCACGCACTCCGGCCTCGTCGTCCACAATCAAGATCGTTGGTTGGGTCACAGATACCTCCAGCGCGAACCTATCTCCTTGGCCGTATTTTCTCCTTTCAGGTCAAGGCAGCGTTCTGCCTGCCGTCCTGGCGAACGAACTTGCAGAAAATTCACTGTTCTCACAGGAAATTCACAGAAAGGTGGCTGATGCTGTTGGAAGTCGTTGAAATACCTCGGCATTGGGAGGCAATCGCATGAAGCGCGCTTCCGCCATCGCCGCCGCGGCCCTCAGTTCTGCCCTGATCTTCAGTGGTGCTGCAGGAGCTTTTGCAGCCGATTCGGGCTCAAGTTCCAGTGCCTCAGTTGCCAGCAAGGCTGAGGCGGCCGCCGACGCGGCCCGCCTCCTCATCAATCAGACCTTCCAGACTGCCGTGCTGAAGGCAAAGACCGAGTTCGACGCCGCAATGAAGTTGGCCGTCACGGCAGAGGCCAAGGCCAATGCGCTCGCGGCCCGCCGATTCTCCGTCTCTTCAGCGATTGCCGCCAGACAAAATGCCATCACGGCTCTTGAGAAGGCAACGAAGTCCGATAGCAGTAAGACAGAGAAGCCGAGGCGATAATGCACATGACGCCGGCACCAACCCACCGACTTTCCATACTGCCGAGTCGACTGCAACGCGGTAGTGCTTCCTCCAGGGGGTTCTGCGCCTGAACCCCCATCAATGAATGAATGAACCCCGGTCTGCTGCGGACCGGGGTTCATTCATTTTCCGGGCTGTTCCCTGTCTCATGAGCATGAATGCGGGAGTAGGGTCCAAACACCGGAGTCGTTCAGACTTTGCAAATAAGGGAATCCCCAAGGGAGACAAATCCCGCCAGAAGGCTGAGAAGCAGAAGCCAGCTGGCAAGTCGATCAAGGAAAAGCGGGCCGACAAGCGTGCGAGCGCTGCCGGTTCGGCGCCGATCACCGTCATTCCTACCAAGAAGTAGTGGTGAATCCGGTAGCGGTCTGAGGAATCAGGCCGCTACCGGGCTTGCTGATCCGCGCTGATCCGCGCTTCAGACGGCATCTGTTCCGCGCTCGCCGGTGCGCACGCGCACGACGGTGTCCAGATGCGAGACCCAGACCTTCCCGTCACCGATGTTGTCGGTGCGGGCGGCCTTGACGATCACATCGACCACGCGATCGGCCTCGGCATCATCAACGATGACCTCGATGCGCACCTTGGGGATCAGGTCAACCTGGTACTCAGCTCCGCGATAGACCTCGACGTGTCCGCGTTGCCGCCCGTGACCGCTGGCTTCAGAGACCGTCATGCCATTGACACCGACCTTGTTGAGGTCCTGCTTGACCTCTTCAAGTCGGAAGGGCTTGATGATGGCGGTGATGAGTTTCATGAGAACTCCTTTGCGCAGTGCGATCGAAAGCGGCTTGCTGAGCACATTGTCTCAGTGCGATCGAGTCTGTGCAGTCAAAGGAGAACTAGCGCGCGCGAATGATGATTGGGTCGGCATCCCGAAAGCGTGAGTTGGCATACAGCTGATTGCCGTCTTGAGTGGTGAAGCCAGTCAAACTTGGCTTGACGCCATCAAAGTAGGTCGAGCAGGGCGATTCCAGAAGCAGGGCCCATTCGCGCTTGAGCAGTTGGTCTTGCAGCATGCCCTCGACATAGCGGTTGTGAGTGCCGACTGCCAGGAAGCGAACCTTCTGGGCGATGAGTTCCAGATTCGGCAGGATCACATCGAGTTCGCGACCTTGAAGATCGATGTGCAGAAGATCGGTCGGCTCGTCGCCTCCGATGAGAGTCTTCAGGGTCACGGTTGGCACGTCGACATGGTCAAAGAAGGCGCCGCGATAGTCCATGTTCGCCTGCTCGTCGGTGCTGACGGCGCCGCCCATGTCGTCTTCAGTCAGCACCGGAAATCGCAGGGTCGTCTCTTCAAACCAGCAGGCGGCTTGCACGACACTGAGATCCGCCTCGCTCAACTTCAAGCGCTCAGCGATCTGAGCGCTGGTGCCGTGGATTCGCGTGGCACCGAGCTCGTTGTCCAATGCATGCTGCATCGCCCACCCGGCACGTGTGGCATCGGCTTCGACCGCAATGCCAACCGCGGGTTTGCCCAGGCGCTTGGCAAGGGCAACGCCCATGACTGCCCATGGCGCCCAGCCGGCACCGACTTCAACGATGCGGTAGTCGGACCGTTCATTGGTCAGTGACAGCGCTAGTCCGACGTACTCCTCAGCTTCTGAGCGGTATCCGTCGGTAGGCACCGGCAACCGATCGCTGGTGGTTCCCGCGAGATCTGATGGTGCCCACGGCAGCATCGGGATGCGAGTGCGTATGCCCGCCCAGTCGACTCGGAAGTCCTGCTCATGTCCTGGTTTGTCGATGGCGCGTAACTTCTGCAGGATCGGGACTACCCATTCTGGACGAATCGGAACATGCAGTCCGTTGCCGAGCATGACCTCTGCAATCGAAGTGTGATTCGATGCTGAAGACTCATGATTTGCTCGAGTTCGCGGCCAGCGCACGCCGGAACGGTAGTCCAAAGATGTGCGATGTGATGAGAAAAACTCACCTTTGCGAGAATGTCTTGTGTGGCCACTCGCAATCTTGTCAATATTGAAGCGGTAGCCAAATCATTCGGAGAACGCCCTCTACTTAATGGCGTGTCTTTGGGCGTTGGCGCCGGGGAACGAATCGCTGTTGTCGGACGCAATGGTGCAGGCAAAAGCACGCTGTTGCATGTGCTGACAGGCCTTGAGTCTGTCGACTCAGGACGCGTGACTGTTGGGTCAGATGTGCACGTTGAGATGGTGTTGCAAGTCGACTCACCTGACCCCGACGCGACAGTGGCCAGCGTGGTAGTTCCAGGTCGGCCTGTTCATGAGTGGGCATCGGATGCTCGAGTGCGCGAAGTCCTCAACGGTCTCTTGGGCGGCTTCAGTGATGAACTCCTCCAAGCACGCATTGCCACCATGTCTGGTGGTGAGCGCCGCCGAGTTCAGCTGGCCCGAGCGCTGATCACTGAATGCGATCTGCTGCTGCTCGACGAGCCCACCAACCATCTTGACGTCGACGTCATCGCCTGGCTCGTGGATCATCTGAAGTCACGGCCAAAAC
>JAUSQD010000175.1 GCA_030652695.1 Actinomycetota bacterium | reverse complement strand
CCAGATCGCCGAGGCCCGCAGCCGAAAGCAGCGCATCACACAAGGCGTGGGAGGCAACATCAGCGTCTGAATGGCCAGCCAGGCCGGTTTCGCCAGGCCACAGCAGGCCGGCAATCCACAAGGGTCGTCCCACTTCAAATGCATGCACGTCCACGCCCATGCCGACGCGAGGCAGCTGCATGGGTGCGCTATCCGATGGCACGGGTCGCCCGTCGTTTGGCCAGCACTGCTTCAGCCAGCACCAGATCGATGGGTCGGGTAACTTTGAACGCCTCTTCGTGTCCTGGGATCACGTGAACCTTCACTCCCTGTCGTTCAACCAGGGAGGCATCGTCGGTGGCGGAATCATCATTTGCTGATGCATGTGCTGACTGCAGAACTGAGCGAACGAAGCCCTGCGGAGTCTGAACCGCGCGAAGCGAGCTTCGATCGGGTGTGCCAATGACATCTTCATCGGCGTTCACAGATTTGATCGTGTCGGTCACGGCAAGGGCGGGGATCACCGCATCGTGACCGCGACGCACCGCAGCGACAACTGCACTCACCATCTCGCTGGGCACAAGAGGGCGTGCGGCGTCGTGCACGAGTACCACGTCGACGTCATGAGGCAAGTTGATGAGGGCGCGTGCGACTGAATCCTGCCGAGTAGCGCCGCCGGTCACCACAATGACTTCTGCAGTGCCCGCTTGCTCGGCAAGCAGGGCACGGACTTCATCGACTTCAGTTTCGGGTGCGGCGACGATCACCAGATCGACGGCTCGGGAAGCAGACAGTGCATGCACCGCATGCACAAGCATGGGAGTGCCACCGATCAGGCGCAAAGCCTTGGGGACCCCGGCGCCCAGACGCTCACCGCGACCGGCAGCTGGCACCAAGGCCGCAGTGCGACCCAGGACACCCACGTCTAGGAGGCGAGGACCTCATCGAGGATGGCTTCAGCCTTAACCTCGTTGGTCTTCTCCGCTAGAGCGAGCTCACTGACCAAAATCTGGCGTGCCTTGGCAAGCATGCGCTTCTCACCGGCTGAAAGCCCGCGCTCACGCTCACGGCGCCAAAGATCGCGCACCACCTCTGCCACCTTGATGACATCGCCAGAGGCGAGCTTCTCAAGATTCGCCTTGTACCGGCGAGACCAGTTGGTTGGCTCCTCGGTGTATGGCTGACGCAGGACATTGAAGACGCGGTCCAGACCTTCTTGATTCACCACGTCACGCACACCAACGAGATCAACGTTGTCTGAGGGCACGCGGACCGTGAGATCACCTTGTGCCACACGCAGAACCAGATACTCGCGATTCTCACCTTTGACGGTTCGAATCTCCATGGCTTCGATTACTGCAGCCCCATGATGTGGGTAGACGACAGTGTCGCCGACATTGAAAGCCATTGAGTTAAACCCCTTTCGAGACCACTAAGACTACCACGCGAAGACAGGCGGATTTCTGGTCGCTACCCTGCATCCTGTGACGAACACCGCCATGCGCCACCGCCCCCTAGTCCGCCGCAGCACCATTGCACTCAGCCTTTTGGCGATTGCAGCGGCGCCTGCCCTGAGTGGCTGCTTCAGCGGGATCGAAGCCACCACCACGATGCAGGCCACCATGAACACCGGTGACGGCACCCAGACTCAAATTGGCGATATCAAGATTCTGAACGCCACGTTGGTCATGGGCGATCCCGGAGCCGATGCCATGCTGATCGGCACGATCGTCAATGTCGGCATCACCCCTGATGCCGTCAACAGCATCGATGTCGCAGGCAAGCCCGTCACGCCCGAACCCCCATTCAGCGAGTTGACCGCCGGCACCAGCGTGTCCTTTGGCTACGTGGATGCTGAAATCAAGATCCCTGTCATCGGCCTGACTGCCGCCCCGAGCACCTATGTTCCCGTGAACTTCAAGTTCCAAAATGCTGGCGATACTTCAATCCAGGTGCTGACCGTGCCGGCCGTTGGCCAGTACGCAGGGATCGTGCCGATCACTGCCACTCCTGAGCCTGCTCCAGTGATGGACTCAGGTGCAGAAGAATCGACCGAGGGCCACTGACGCCGAACTAGCCCTCGTACTTGTACCCAAGTCCGCGGACGGTCAGTAGGTGCATCGGATGCGCGGGATCCACTTCGATCTTTGAACGCAGGCGCTTCACATGGACATCAAGAGTTTTGGTGTCGCCTACGTAGTCCGCGCCCCAAATCCGGTCGATCAGCTGCGTGCGTGTGAGTACCCGGCCGGCATTTCGAATGAGAAACTCCAGCAAGTCGAACTCTTTCAAAGGCATTGAGACCAGTGTGCCGCGGACCGTGACGATGTGTCGATCTACATCGATGCGGATCGGGCCTTCCTCAATCACCGATGGCAGCAGGTCATCAACATCACCGTGACGACGGAGCACTGCCCGCACTCGTGCCAGCAACTCGCGGGATGAGAAGGGCTTGGTGATGTAGTCATCAGCGCCGAGTTCAAGGCCGACCACCTTGTCGACCTCACCATCCTTGGCAGTCAGCATGATGATCGGGACCGCGGACTTCTGTCGGATGTGCTTGCAGACCTCGGTACCTGACAACCCTGGAAGCATCAGATCAAGCAACAGCAGATCTGCCCCGTTGCGATCAAAGAGTTCCAGCGCCTTGTGACCATCGCCTGCCACCTCGACTTCATATCCCTCACGTTTGAGCATGAAGGACAGCGCTTCGGAGAAGGACTCCTCATCCTCGACAATCAGGACTTTGGTCATGAGTCAAGGGCTCCGTCCGCCGTTGGAAGTTCCAGAATATTCAGGCCGTAGAACTCCGCCTCGGCCTCAAGGCGATATATCGGCAGTCGCAGAGTGAAGGTCGAGCCGACCCCTACCTCAGACCACACCGTGCACTCCCCACCATGGTTTTGACACACATGCTTGACGATGGCAAGGCCAAGACCAGTGCCGCCAGTGACGCGCGAGCGAGCTGGATCAACACGATAGAAGCGCTCGAAGATGCGATCCAGGTCATTGGCCGGAATTCCTATCCCCTGATCCTTGATCATGATCTCGACGATGGAATCCACTTGCCGGGCGCTGATCGCCACGCTCGTGCCATCTGATGAGTAGGCGATGGCGTTGACCAGCAGATTGCGCACTGCAGTCTGCAACTGGCCAACATCGGCGTAGACCAGGGCATCTGAATCGGGACCCATGACCAGATCGATCTCTCGGTCTGAGGCGACGGTGCGCACATCCTCAATCGCGCGCTTGACGAGCTCATCGACATCGACGACTTCCGAGTGCAGGAGTGGGTCATCGCCTTGCAACCGTGACAGATCAATGACGTCCTGCACGAGATGTCCCAGTCTGGTGGCCTCAAGTTGCATGCGCTCTGCGAAATGGCGTACCTGAACTGGATCCTCACTGGCTGATTGCACTGCTTCAGCCAGAATCGCAAGAGCACCAACTGGGGTCTTCAGCTCATGACTGATGTTTGCGACAAAATCGCGTCGCACAGCATCGACTCGACGCTCCTCGGCCAGATCATCGATCAGCACGAGGATGCCGCCAGTGCCCAGATCTGCCACTCGCACGCGCAGTTCGAGGAGTTCGCGTCCAAGAGGCGGACGACGCACGCGCATCTCCTGTTCACGCGGTTCGCCATCAGCGGCAACCTTGGCAACCAGGCGAGCAATGTCGCTGATGGTGATCGCATTGCGATTGACCAGGCCCAGGGCAATACTTCGTGCGCTTGCACGCAAGATTTCCCCTTGGGCGTCAACGACGATTGAGGCAGAAGGCAGGACCGCAAGGATTCTGGCGACTTCATCAGGGATCTCGCGGGTGTCAAGAGGTAGCCCATTTGCATCCACTGGGCGAACAAGTCGGCGAGCCACATTCGAAGGATAGGGATGGCTCCGGTGTTGAAGAAATCTCTCAGGCGTTAATCGTGAAGCATTTGCCCAGGGTTCACTCTGAGGAGCAGCCGTTCATCTGACAGCCAAGTCCCGTTCATGCTTTCGCCACAGAAGCCGGGCAAACTGCGCCTATGGGTGCGTATGCTCCAACTCGAAGGGGGACACTCACGCCCATGGCATATGCAAGCGACATCGAGGCAGTCAACGCCGAACTCGTTGAGGTCGCCACTCTCGTCGGATTGGCCATGGTCAGCGCCACCCGCGCCCTGCTGAACTCCGACAATGATCTGGCTCAATCGGTCATCGCTCAAGATGAGCGGATCGACATTCTGACGGCCGATATCGAAGAGCGATGCGTAGATCTCATCTCGGCCCAGCAGCCCACTGCCCGCGACCTTCGCATCCTCATCGGCTCGCTGCGCATTGCCGCCTCCCTAGAGCGGATGGGCGATCTTGCCTCGCATGTGGCAAAACAAGCCCGGATGCGATTTCCCAACCCGGTCGTTCCCGAGGATCTGCGTGGGACCTTCGAGGAGATGGGCGCTCTGGCCCAGGCGATTGTGACCAAAACTGGGCAAGTCATCGCCACCAAGGATCTGTCCTTGGCAGCAGACATCGCTGCCCACGACGAGGAAGTCGATCGACTTCATCGCGAGCTCTTCAGAGTCGTGCTGTCCCCCAATTGGTCCAGCGGGACGGAGGCTGCCATCGACATCACCCTGCTCTCGCGCTACTACGAGCGCTACGCAGATCACGCTGTTTCGGTGACTCGCCGGCTCATCACCATTGTGACTGGTGAGCCCTATGTGGGGGTCTCCCTCACCCAGTAGGGCAGACCATCAGGTCCGTCAAAGCGTTTGTCTGGCCTCAATGTTTGTGTCAGGCTGCCCTTCGAACTTACGCAGGGAGCTATTGATGACAGTGCGGCAACTGCGGGCGTCCACCCGCTTGCCCAAGAGGGTTGCACTCCTGTCGATTCACACCTCCCCCCTTGATCAGCCCGGCACTGGTGATGCCGGCGGCATGAACGTCTATGTCATGGAGACAGCCAAACAACTGGCCCAATCTGGTGTGGCGGTGGAAATCTTCACTCGCGCCACGGCCTCTGAGCTGGAGCCTGTGGTCGAATTTGCCCCCGGAATCCTCGTTCGGCATGTCACTGCCGGCCCCTTTGAAGGCTTGCGCAAGGAAGACCTCCCAGGTCAGCTGTGCGCTGTCACTTCAGGAGTGCTGAGGGCAGAGGCAGCCCGCCCTGAGGGGTGGTTTGACCTCATCCATTCGCATTACTGGTTGTCGGGACAGGTGGGCTGGCTGGCATCCGAGCGGTGGGGAGTGCCACTTGTGCACTCCATGCACACCATGGCCAAGGTCAAGAACGCCGATCTCGCTGATGGTGATGTGCCCGAGCCTGCGGGGCGACTGATCGGCGAAGCACAAGTAGTCAGCGCGGCGACCCGGCTGATTGCCAACACCAATGACGAGGCGCGACAGCTCGTTGGCCTGTATGGCGCGGATCCTGCGCGCGTGGACGTGGTGCATCCCGGGGTCGACCTTGCACTCTTCACGCCAGGTGATCAGCTGCAATCCCGTGCGCGACTTGGCATCGCGGCCGATGCCAAGCTGCTGTTGTTCGTCGGGCGCATTCAGCCGCTGAAGGCTCCAGATGTGCTCCTTCGCGCAGCTGCACAGATGCTTGAGCGCGATCCCTCACTTCGGTCAAGACTGCTGATCGTCATCGCTGGCGGGCCCTCTGGCTCAGGTCTTGATCACCCAACGTCGCTGTCGGATCTCGCTGAGGAACTCAACATTGTTGATCTCGTCCGCTTCGAGCCTCCAACGGATCGCGCCACCCTCGCCGATTGGTATCGCGCCGCAGATCTGACGGTTGTGCCCTCCTACTCGGAGTCCTTCGGGCTGGTGGCAATTGAATCCCAAGCCTGCGGCACGCCTGTCATCGCAGCAGCAGTCGGCGGGCTTCGCACCTCAGTGTCCGATGGCTCAAGCGGTGTGCTCATCACCGGCCACAACACCGATGAATACGCCAAAGTCCTGTCGGACGTTCTGGCCGATGCCCAGCTCATGCAGCAACTGCGCGCTGGGAGTCGACTCCACGCCTCACGATTCGGCTGGGAGTCAACAGCATCCGGACTCATTGCTTCCTACACTCGGGCAATGCACGAGTTCGAGCTTCAGGCAACGCGCGTCGCACAGTGAGCACGCCTCAGTCCGTCGCCGAAGTCACTCGTCGGTATCTGCTTGCCAATGAGATCGAATTCGAGCAGATCGCTGGGCCGACATTTGTCATCACTCTGCCTGGGGTCAAGAAGCTCAAGACCAATGTGGCGCTGACCATTGGTCAGCACTCTGTGACCATCAGTGCCTTCGTGGCTCGATGCCCCGAAGAGAACCACGCCGGTGTGCACGCCTGGCTTCTGGAGAGAAATCGACGGATGTACGCGGTCGCCTTTGCCATTGACCACCTGGGCGACATCTACCTGACCGGCCGCGTCTCACTGGCTTCCATCAATGACGACGAGCTGGATCGAATTCTTGGATCCGTGCTGGAGTACGCAGACGAGTCCTTCAATCCGGTGCTTGAAATGGGCTTCCTCGGCGCCATGCAGCGGGAGTGGGACTGGCGCATCTCACGAGGTGAATCCACCATCAACTTGGAGGCCTTTCGCCACCTGCTGGAACATCCCGATGCGTGAAGTCGAGCTCGTCACCGGCAAAATGCCCTTATGACGACTGATCCGTACACCCTTATTCTGCTTCGCCACGGCGAGAGCGAATGGAATGCCAAGAATCTGTTCACCGGCTGGGTCGATGTGGATCTCAATGAGAAGGGGCTTGCTGAGGCAGTTCGCGGAGGCGAGATGCTGCGCGACGCCGGGATCCTGCCCGACCTCGTCTACACGTCACTTCTCAAGCGAGCAATCAAGACCTCGCAGATTGCACTGGACGTGTGCGATCGGCATTGGATTCCGGTGTACCGAAACTGGCGACTGAATGAACGGCACTACGGGGCACTGCAGGGCAAGGACAAAGCCCAGACTCTTGCTGAATACGGCGAGGAGCAGTTCATGCTCTGGCGGCGATCATTCGACACTCCGCCACCTGCCATCGATCCTGACAACGAGTTCGCGCAGACCTACGACACTCGTTATTTGACCCTGCCCCCAGAGGCCTTGCCCGCAACCGAATGCCTGGCCGATGTAGTCGTGCGGCTGATTCCGTACTGGCAGGATGTGATCGTCCAAGAGGGGCTTCGCACCGGCAAGACAGTGCTCGTCGCCGCGCACGGCAATTCCCTGCGCGCTTTGGTCAAGCACCTGGATGGCATCTCTGATACTGACATCGCAGGGCTCAATATTCCGACAGGCATTCCACTGGTCTATCGACTTGACGAGAACCTCAAGCCGATCAAGGCAGGTGGGGAGTACTTGGATCCTGAAGCTGCCGCGACGGCCGCTGCAGCGGTGGCGGCTCAAGGCAAGAAGTGAACTACCAGCGGTTGGCGAAGAGCTCGATGATGCGCGGTCGCACATCAAACAGATAGACGAGCGAGGCAACCAACCCAGCAATGCCGAAGATTGAAAGTGGATCTTGGATGACGATGCCTGCAAGAGCCGAGATTCCGGTGAGCAAAAGCCACAGTATTTTGCTCTGCCGACTGACGGCTGGGAATGCATCGGCCGGACGCCTGATGCAATCGATGAACGCGACCACCTTGATCAGCAAGAACAGCACCCACAAGACCAACAGCACGAGGTTCTGCACTTGATAGAACACCGACTCAAGGTAACTGATGCGGTCGCGCTTGCGCGCAACCGGATCAGCGAACTGGCAGGGTGCACTGCATGCGCGCGCTAGTGCAACGGGCCCTGGACGCAAGCGTCAGGATCGACAACGCAGTGGTGGGCGAGTTTCAAGGGCGCGGTCTCGTGGTGTTCGTCGGCATCACGCACGAAGATGACGCAGACACTGCACGAAGACTTGCGGCCAAGATCGTTCATCTGCGCATATTCCCCGCAGAGGATCAGTCAGGCGAATTCTCCGCGGCAGAACTGGACTTGCCGCTCCTGCTGATCAGCCAGTTCACTTTGTACGCCGACACTGGCAAAGGGCGGCGACCCAGCTGGAACGCCGCCGCGCCAGGTGACGTAGCTGCGCCACTGTTCGATGCATGCGTTGCGGAATTGCGAGGCTTCGGTGCCAACGTGAGCACCGGAGTATTCGGCGCTGACATGCAGGTGCGACTCACCAACGATGGACCGTTCACCATCCTGCTGGAGCTGGATCCTCAACTGCCGAAATGAGTTCGCCACGGTGGTCAACCACCAGAGCAGCATCGGAGGCGACATTTCGCTTGAGCACGGCGAGCGCAATATTGCCCTCCTCGAAGTGTCGGGCCGCTGTGCCAATCCAGCCGACGGTCTTTCCGGCGACCGAGATTGCATCCCCATGTGTCGGCAGTTCTTCAGTTGATCCGTCCAAGTGGATGAGCGCCAGACGACGTGGCGGCTGACCAAGGTTGAAGACCTTGGCCACAGTTTCCTGCCCGCGATAGCAGCCCTTGTTCATGTGCACGGCCGAGCCGAGCCAGTCCACCTCATTGGGGATGGTGCGGTGGTCGGTCTCGCAGTTCATTCGGGGCATGCCCGCAGCAACCCGAATCGCTTCAAGTGCCCACGTGCCAGCCTGTGGGACCGATGCCAGACGCCCAGCAAGTGCCGCTCGCGGAATCACGACTTCGCGACCTGCGAGCCCGCGCTGGGCAAAGTGGTCGGGAACCAACCAGACCGGAAATTCGGCATCGAGTTCCTGAGTCGGCTCGTACACAACCGCATGACTCGCGCTGACATCTGCGACCTCAACGCGCAGCATGAAGCGCATCGAATCCAGGTACTTCACCAGGCCTTCTGCTTGACCGGGCTGGGTGATGATCCAGGTCGTCTCACCGTCGTCAACCATGTGCAGTTCGTACTCGACATGACCGTTTGGGCTGAGAATCAGGGCGAGAGCACTCTGGCCAGCTGCCAATGAATTGACCAATTGCGAAGTCAGATCGTTGAGCCACGTCAGTCGATCGACACCAGTGACGGTCAACACTCCGCGATTGCTGAGGTCGACCACTCCCACGCCCTGCTTCAAGAGACGCTGCTCACCAAAGGGATCGCCGTGATGCCATGGCACTGCCTGATCAACGAAGCTTTCTGGGGGCAGGATCGACATCAGTGGCTCCGAATCAGATCTTCGCCAAGGACACCAAAGCAGGATTCGCATTCGCCGTGAATGGCCATGTGAGAGATGTCCGTGACGAAGGCGTGATCAGAGCGCAGTTGGTCCACAAAGCTCTTGGCAATTTCACCCGGGGCGCTGGACACCCGTCCGCAGGTATCGCACACCAGGTGGATATGCAGTTCTTCGTCCACCGCGTGGTACGTCGGCGCACCATGCCCGATGTGTGCGTGGGTAACCAGGCCGACATCCTCAAGCACTTCAAGGGTTCTGTACACAGTTGAGAGATTGACTCCTGAAGCAGTCCTTTGCACTTCAACAAGAATCTCCTCGGGGGTGCCGTGGCGCAATCGCTCCACGGCTTCCAGGACGAGTTGGCGTTGTGGAGTGATGCGGAATCCGTGTTCGCGCAGGCGTTGATCCCAGTCGCTGTTCACAGACTCTCCTCCATCGGATGCAAGGTGGCCGCAAGGTGGTTGCTCATCGGTTCACCCATTGCCGACATGTCAAAGGTCCACAGTAGGCGCCCATCGACGAGTCCGTAGAGGCGATAGCCCTCTGAGTACTCCTTGGCGCTCTCGGTGCGAGCCACCAGATCCGTGCGCAGTTCGGCACGTGCTCCGGTGATTTTGGCCTGCTCGATCCCTGTCACTTCAATCTTCCCGTACCAGATCTCGGCGTAGCCCGTGGAGTGCGCAAGCTGCATCTCCACCGTATTTCCTGGCCCGGGGCGCAGGAAGCCGGATTCTGCCGCCAAGGGCTTGACGCGATTGCCGTCGTCATCGAGCAGCCAACTGCGCGACGCATACGAAAGGAAAGGCCGACCGTCATGGCTGAACGACACCTCTTGCCCGAATCGAAAATCGTCGATCGTGGGGTACTGGCCAGTGCCGACGCCAACCCAGAGGCCGATCAGCCACGACAGCGAAGCCAACTCGGTTGGGAGTACAGGTGCCTCCACGAGGCTCAGCCCTGACTCATGAAGAGGCGAAATGCGCCACGCCAGAGTGCAAGGCCAAGGAGTGCAAGCGCGCCTACCACCAGACCCATGTAGACGATTTCAAGCATGTGCGGAAGCCTACCTTCCATGACTGCGAATTCCTTGAGACCTTTGGTCGTCAAAGTTGTAGCGGGCATTGATGAGCCTGAGCGCTGCGCCCAGGCCTTCAATGTTGCGTCCATAGCTGCCGCATCCGGATCAAAGGTGAGTCTGTGGCTCGCAGGAGAGGCCGCTTGGCTGGCCCTTCCTGGCAGAGCAGCGCAGTTCACTCTGGAGCACGCTGCGCCCCTGGAGGATCTGCTCGCCGCAATCATCGAATCTGGATCAGTGACCCTGTGCTCTCAGTGTGCGCAACGCAGAGACATTGCCTCCGAGGACGTGATCGCAGGAATCCGCATTGCTGGTGCTGCGAGTTTCGTTGAGGAGATCCTGACAACCGACGCGCAGGCGCTCGTCTACTGAATCAGGCACTGACAGGTCGAGCAAAAAGCCTCTTGCCGATCAGATACATCTCACAGCCCAGGCAGAAGGCGAACGCTGCATTCAGGAATGCTGCCCCCAGTGCCATCGCTACCGCCACATAGGCGATCACCGTCACTCCGGAGATCAATCCGAGCAGCGCAACAGCGGTGAAGATGAACCCCACGAGCGCAGCGAACCTCGGAGGCGCGGCGTCTTCGAACTCCGAAGGAGGGGCGATTCGAGGTTGCACGAGGGTGCGAAAGATGACCCCATACGGCTGAGCTCTCAGTCCAACGAACGCACCCAAGCCGAAGACCACGGCTTGCATCACAAGCAGGGTGGCACCTATCGGGGACTCAAGGGTGAGCAGGATTGCTGCGAGCACGACGGTGGTGACGGCGGCGGCAAAGCGTGGTCCGCGTACGTCAACCTCGACGCGAGGATCGCAATCAACAGGCTGAGACATGGTGTGAGGCTAATCCCGTCTATTTCGAGAAACAAGGTTGCAATCATGCATTGCAACGATCAAGCGCCTGCGAGAGATTCGCAGGCTATGACTGGATGACCTGCCCGAGGGCAGCGATCACATCAGCCTTGCGTGGCAGACCAACTGCGCGCTTGCTGATACGGCCGCGCGAATCCAGCACGAGCACTGTTGGGGTTCGCCGGATGTCAAGTCTGCGAACCAGATCCAGATGCGCCTCGGCATCGATCTCAATATGGACGGTGCCTGGCACCATCGACGAGACCTCATCAAGAATGCGACGAGTGGCACGACATGGCTGGCAGAAGGCCGTGGAGAACTGCACGAGCGTTGCCTCGACGCCCAAATCAGCTCCCAGCACCACGGCGGTGAGTTGCTCTCCACCATGCTCGGCTGCTGACGCGGTGATCACGTCGACCTCCGGATCATCATCAGCTACCGGGATCGGCGCATCCAAACGAGAAGCCACAGACTTCATTCGGCCATCGGTTTGACGACGCCACAGGCCAAAGGCGGTTGCCGCAAGCAGCACGAGCAGGACGAGCACTAGTCCGCGCATCGCGCCAACCCCCATCTCGCCAATTCGTCAATCGTGTTGGATTCCATCGCGGCTTCAGCGTGGCCAATGCCGTCAAGAACCCAGAGCTCGGTGTCGGCATTGCCGCCCTCAAGTGCCGCTCGATGCAGTGCCTGGGGATGCTCGAGAGGGAAATACCTATCCGCTGTTCCATGAATCACCAACAGCGGAGTGCCAGCCAGCATTCCCGCTGCCGCCACCGGTTCAACGGGCCCTGCATCGGGCCACTTCTCCGGCGCCACTCGGGTGCCCTTGGCGTGCAGCACCCTCCTGCCGGCTTGGGTTTCAATGAGCCAGTGCACCAATCGCATCACCCTGGTGCCTCGGTAATACCAAAAGGCCGGCCCGCTCACGGCAATCACCACATCGGGAGGGCTGCTGACGATCGGGTCTGCCTGCGAGCCCTGGGCCGGACTGCTCGCCAGGCCCGCTTGGCGGATGGCTACCGCCGCTCCCAGTGAGAATCCAACGGTGATGACCTTGGCGTAGCCCAGATCTCGAGCCCAGCGAATCGCGGCGTCCACGTCGAGGATCTCCAGCCTTCCGACGGTGGACTGCCCCGAGGACGCCCCATGCCCGCGCAGATCCACGGTGATGACGTCACCGAAGGCTGCAAGCCTCTCGACGATGACCTGGACCTGCCCATCAAGGCCATTGCCATTGAATCCATGGACCACCACGAACACCGCGCCGCCCACCCCATCCAGGTGTCGTGCGGCCAGCTCAACCCCGTCTGCGGCGACCAGCGTGGTTTGACGGACTGGCCTCATGGGACCATTGTCGCTCTAGTCAGCGGCTTGAAGGCCTCAGGAGGTGCAGCGGATGCGAATTGTGCTGCTCACGCGTGCCCTTGAATCCTCCGCCGAAGTCCTTCCCGCCCTCATGCTGCTGACCCACCAGGTCCGCACCTTGCCTGCCGAGCCCACCGCATTGCTGAACGCTCCCGAGTGCGATGTATTGCTGGTCGATGGTCGACGTGATCTCCCAGCAGTACGCGGCCTGACGCGCCTGCTCCAGCAAACAGGTGTTCAAGCTCCTCTCGTGCTCGTCACCACTGAGGGCGGACTGGCAGCGGTCCAATGGGACTGGGGCATGGACGAAGTACTGCTCGACACCGCATCACCTGCTGAGGTCGAAGCGCGCCTGCG
>JAUSQD010000171.1 GCA_030652695.1 Actinomycetota bacterium | reverse complement strand
GGCCTATGAGCTTGCTGCCTGCAGGGGAGTGAGGAACTAGCGCGGCACTCCACCGCGCTTGACGCGTGGTGGGGGCAGGCGCAGTCGGCGCAGCTGCATCACACGAAGGATTGCGTACAGAGTCAATCCCTTGCGGTCCTTGGCCTCTGGAAACTTCTCAGCAGCCATGCGGTTGAGCATGAAGACCATGATGATGGTGTCGATTACCAGCAGAGCGGCAAAGGCAAAGAACACCACGGTCACCCAGAACTGCAATGGCTGAATCGGGATGAATCCGAGTACCAGCACACCGACGGCGATCAGGATGAAGTACTCAGCCATGGTGAAGCGTGAATCAACGAAGTCCCGTGCGAATGCGCGCACTGGTCCCTGATCGCGAGGCGGCATGAAGCGCTCCTCGCCGGCCATCATTCCTCGACGTGAGCGCTCACGCTCTGCCCGCGCCCGTTCCTTGGCAGCCTTCTTGCCGTCTTTGGTGTTGCTCTTGGCTGGGATCTTGACCCGTTGCTTGCGCGCGGCTTCGGCCTCGCGTCGACTGGGAGTCGCGTGCCCCTTGCCGGTCGCGGGTTGGTCAACAGCAGACGTCGATTCTTCGCTGGACTTTGATGGCCTTCCAAACATGATGGTGCAGCGTAGTCGTTCAGTCAGCGCGGTGAGTGGGGCCGGGCAGCGCAAGCATCCGGTCCAGGGCAACCCGCGCCCAATGCGCGGTGTCGGGGTCAACGGTGATCTGGTTGACCAGGTTTCCGTCGGCCAGCGATTCAAGAGCCCACACCAGGTGAGGCAGATCGATGCGATTCATCGTGGCGCAAAAGCACACGGACTTCTCCAGGAAGACGATCTGCTTGTCGGGGTGGTCCTGCGCGAGCCTCTGCACGAGATTGAGCTCCGTGCCGATCGCCCAGGTCGAACCCGGCTCGGCATTGGTGATGGTGGAAATGATGACCTCGGTCGAGCCGATCGCATCAGCAGCGGAAACAACTTCGTAGGTGCACTCCGGATGCACGATCACCTGGACGCCAGGCACCTGCTCCCGCACATCCTGAATGGACTTGGCGGTGAAGCGCGCATGCACGGAGCAGTGTCCGCGCCACAGGATCATCTTCGCCGCGCGAAGCTGATCGGTCGTCAATCCACCGCCGGGAAGCCGCGGGTTGTAGATGACGCAGTCATCCAGGCTCAAGCCAAGCTCAAGCACAGCGGTATTGCGACCCAGATGCTGATCTGGGAGAAACAGCACCTTCTCGCCCTTGGCGAAGGCCCATTCAAGGCTGGCTTTGGCGTTGCTCGATGTGCAGACCGAACCCCCGTTGCGTCCGGTGAACGCCTTGATCGCGGCGGTTGAGTTCATGTATGTGACTGGCACCGTCACTTCGGCTACCCCAGCCTCCTGCAAAACTCGCCAGCATTCCTCGACTTGTGAGATTTCTGCCATGTCCGCCATCGAGCACCCTGCAGCCATGTCGGGAAGCACCACCTGCTGGCTGTCCGAAGTCAGAATGTCGGCGCTCTCAGCCATGAAGTGGACTCCGCAGAAGACGATGTACTCGGCCTCGGGGTGCGCTGCTGCCTGCTGAGCGAGTTTGAAGGAGTCCCCGGTCACATCGGCGAACTCGATGACCTCGTTGCGCTGGTAGTGATGACCCAGAATGAACACGCGATCGCCGAGTCGGGCTTTGGCGGCGGCAGCGCGCTGCACGAGGTCTGGATCTGAGGCAGGGGGCAGTGATCCTGGACACTCCACGCCCTTTTCACTGTCGGGATCGGCGTTTCTGCCGAGCAACAGCAGGGCCAAAGGGGTGGGCTTGGGTTCAAGCGCCAGGTCAGTCATCTGTCTATTGTCCACATTGATCTGGTGTTTGGGGAATGGGAGGTGAAGAAAAGGAGTTGAGACTGTCGTAGACTCTTCATGCAACTACCTATGGAAGGACCGCTATGACAGCTGACGTCACGATTCAGACGGTGCCCACAACTGACGGCATTGTGCTCACCAGCACTGCAGCCTCGAAGGTCAAGGCCCTTCTTGAAGCAGAAGGCCGCGATGACCTCGCCCTGCGCGTTGCCGTGCAGCCAGGCGGATGCTCAGGCCTTCGCTACCAGCTCTTCTTTGATGACCGCAACCTTGATGGTGATGTCACCAAGGACTTTGGCGGCGTCGGTGTCGTCACTGATCGCATGAGTGCCCCGTACCTCAATGGTGCCACGATCGACTTTGTCGACACCATCGAGAAGCAGGGCTTCACGATCGACAACCCCAATGCTTCAGGCTCATGCGCCTGCGGAGACTCGTTCAACTAAGTCTCTGAACTCTCTGCGCCAGCAAGAAGTTCTCTGCAGATGCGACTAAGGACACGTGCGTCGACCCTCGGGTTGGCCGCGCTGATCTTGGTCGCATCTGTTGTTTGTGTTGTGCCCGCCCAGGCCGCAACGCCCAAGGCCAGATCGCTGGCGGTGAGCGATATCCCGGCGTCCTTTGGCCAGTCCCAGGATTTTGTCTTCAGCAAGAAGCCCAAGGATTACGCCACGACCATCACCTTGTGCAGTGACAGCAAGGGCGATCCCATGGTGTCCATCCCCGCATCGACTCCCCAGTACTTTGCGCAAAGCATCATGAAGCCAAAGAAGAAGAATGTGTTCACCAATGTCAGTGAACGCATCTATGTGTACTCCTCGCCGGAAGCCGCTGCAGCTGCGTATTTGCAGTTGTCGCAGGAGGTGGTCAAATGCACTGGCACCATCCCAGGCCCAGCTGGCGAGGACCCCAAGGTCACGGACACCTATGCCCATGGCAGCAGCCCGGGCGGGCAATATCAGAATTTCTGGGTCCAGGACAGCACTGTCTTTGAGAGCAAGAATCCGCTGAATGCCGGCAAGACGGTGACTCTCTCGGTCTACTCCCAAGCTGGTGATGCGGTCATCCAGACAGAGGTCTATATCGATGGACGTCCGCGCGTGCCGCCCAAGCAGAAGTCAGACATCCAAGGGCTCGCGCTGACGCTGAGTTCCAAATGGGCTCCCCAGTAGGGTCGTGCACCGTGCCGATCTTCGTAACTGGGTCCATTGCCACTGACCATCTGATGAACTTTCCCGGAAAGTTCACCGACTCACTCGTTGCAGAGAATCTGCACAAAGTCTCACTCTCCTTTCTCGTTGACGACCTTGAGATCAGGCGTGGAGGCGTGGCCCCCAATATCGCCTTCGGCATGGGGTGCCTTGGGCTGAAGCCGGTGCTGGTCGGTGCAGTTGGCTCAGACTTTGCCGACTATCAGTCGTGGCTTCAGCGGCATGGAGTCGACACCAGTGGCGTGCATGTGTCAGAAACGCGACACACTGCTCGCTTCATCTGCACAACTGACGAAGAGCAGAACCAGATCGCATCGTTCTATGCAGGTGCAATGTCGGAGGCTCGCAATATCGAGCTCAAGCCGGTCGTGGATATTGCGGGCGAACCAGACGTGGTGCTGATCAGCGCGAATGATCCCGATGCCATGCTTCGCCACACTCAGGAATGTCGCCAACGCGGATATGACTTCGCGGCCGATCCGAGTCAGCAACTGGCCCGGATGGATGGTCATGCCATCAAGCCGCTGATCGAAGGCGCGAAGTATCTGTTCACCAATGAGTACGAAGGCGCCCTCATCGAGCAGAAGACCGGATGGACCTCGCGCGACATTGCGTCGATGGTTCAGACCCGCATCACCACCTTGGGAAAGAACGGCTCACGCATCGAACGACAGGGTGAGAAGCCCGTGCTGGTCGATATCGCGCTGGAAGATCGTCGCACTGATCCCACAGGGGTGGGCGACGCATTCCGATCTGGCTTCCTCACCGGAATGGCCTGGGGGCTCAGTGATGAGCGCGCAGCTCAGGTTGGCTCGCTGCTGGCTGCCTATGTGATTGAGACTGTGGGAACTCAGGAGTACGTCTTGTCCAGAGCAGCCTTCCTCAATCGACTGGCCCGAAATTTTGGCGACGATGCGGCCGCTGACGTTGCTGCTCATGTGGTCTGCCCGCAGCCCTAGCTGTGCCGATCGATCCGGGGCCATCTGCGTGGCGATTCCCTGATCCACTGCTGGCCGAAGCTGATCAAGAAGTCATTGCCATCGGCGCTGATCTGGAGCCGGCGACCTTGCTCGCTGCCTATCGACGCGGCTTGTTTCCGATGCACTTGGCCAGTGGCGAACTTGCGTGGTGGTCGCCAAATCCGCGCGGGGTTCTGGTGCTGGACGAACTGAGAGTCACTCGCTCATTGCGAAAGTCGGCTGCCCGATTCAGCGTGACTTTCGATACGGCATTCGAGAAGGTGATGCGCGCCTGCGACGAAGGTCGCCCGGATTCGTGGATCACCGAAGACTTCATTGACGCCTACACGCATTTGTACGCACTGGGATGGGCCCATTCCGTTGAAGTCTGGCGCGAAGGTGAACTCGTCGGCGGGCTCTACGGTCTGGAGGTCGGGGGGCTCTTCGCGGGTGAATCAATGTTTCATCGGCAAACTGATGCTTCCAAAGTCGCCATGGTGGCCCTGGTTGGACGCCTGCAACAAGGTGGTGGGCAGCGACTCCTGGATGTGCAGTGGTGCACCGAACATCTGGCCACTCTGGGTGCCAGTGAAGTCAGTCGGTTTGAATACCTGACTCGCCTGCGAGCTGCGCGGCGTCAGTCTTCGTGCTTGGAGTCGCTGAACCGCACGATGTAGCCAGTGCCTGGTCCGCCGTCAGGAGGACTCACACTCTGGAGAAACTGAGCACCCTTGAGCCGACACCAGGCCGGAATGTCGTACTGGGCTGCCGGATCATCTGACAGCACCCCGACCACCGCATCGACTCGCAGCTCTGAGTTCTTCCAACTGGCGTGGGCTCGAGCAAGTGAAATCACCGGTATGGGGCAGCGACGCCCGCGCTCGTCGAGCCAAGTCTCGGTGATCACATCCCGGTCCCAGCGCGAAGCTCCTTCACGACTTCAACCAAGGCGTCGACGAAGTCGTCCGCGGTTTCCTCGGTGCAGTCCAGGGGCAGGGACAGTCGGAGATTTCCGCCAGTGAATCCGCCGATCGCGGCCAGGACATGGCTGGCGCGATCGCTGTCGGCTACGCAAGCTGAACCACTTGCCACCGCAAATCCGCGGCGGTCCAGTCCCAGCACCAAGGCCTCGCCACTGACGTACAGAATCGAGCAGTTCAAGATGTGGGGGAGCCGCCGGTGCTGGTCGCCGGCAAAGGTCACATCAGGAATCGCAGCGCGTATCGAGGTGCGAAGTCGTTCGGTCAAAGCAAACTGTTGCGCGGCTTGAGCCTTGGCTTCGGGGAGCATGAGTTCAGCAGCCGTGGCGGCGGCCACGACCGCAGGCACATCGACCCGACCGCTGATCCAGCCGCTTGTCGCTTCGAGCGGACACGACCAGCGGGCGGTCGGCTGAACGGCGATCACCACCAGTCCGGCCGGGCCGCCCCAATCTGCTGCTGGGGCGAGCAGAACCGACCAGTGAGGGATTTCCATGCGTCCAAGACACTGGCTGGCATCCACGAGCAGGCGATGTCCCGCTGCTGCGTAGCTGCCCAGATCCTGTTGAGTGCCGATCTCGATGTTGCCTGCCTGCATCGCAAGCACGAAGGCCTCAGCAGGTCCCAGTGCGGCAACAGCTGACTCGTCAGCAAACCCGTGCTCATCCACTGGCAGCATCAGCAATGCGGGATCACACTGGCTGACCCCATCGATCAGCGCGAGGCTCTCAATCGCCGAAGCCGCAAAGCGGGCCTTTCCCAGAAAACCCTGGGCAACCCACTGCGCTGCCAGGCGCATATTGGGAGCGAAGAACACCTGCTCGGCGCCAAGGGCGACCCCGGTGGCACCGCCAATGCTGGTTGCAAGGCTTGCCCTGGCGGTATCCAGAAACAGAGCGGACTGGCGTCCGCGATGGTGCAGCCGGATCGGATCCGCCCAGGCCAATTCGGTGGCGCGCACATAGGCGTCGGCTACAGCACGGGCCATCGGCTGTCCGCCTACGGCGTCCAAGAAGCCCTTGGGCGCGGGCGGCAGACCAGACATAGTCAGCACGCTACTTGGCGAGGCAAAACTCGCAGAAATTGAGCGCCGGATCACACCGATCCGACGAGAACTGGTCGGGGGCCGTGCGCTAGTCTCCAGAACGTTTCTGCTTGCCCGATGTGTGGACCGAAAGGGAACCTGTGGGTTCGATTGCGCACCAGCCAAGGAAGCTTCGCCGGACAAGGCGAATTGCTCTTGGCATGGGGACGATTGCGATAGCAACGGTCCTTTCCGGCTGTACCGCCAATGAGGCGTTCTTCTTCGACATGCCCGATCCGGCAACCGAAGAAGCATTCATCATGCAGAACCTGTGGCAGGGGTCCTGGATCGCCGCCTGGCTGGTAGGCCTGTTCACCTGGGGCCTGATGCTGTTTGCGGCCGTGGCCTACCGTCGCAAGAAGCGTCAGGCAGTGCCGCTGCAGACCAAATACAACATGCCCATCGAGATTCTGTACACGGTTGTTCCGCTGGTCATGATCCTGGGACTGTTCTGGTTCACCGCCAAGGACCAAAGCGAGCTCTTGACCCTGAAGAACGATCAGGATCAGACCGTGGGCGTGGTGGCCTACCGATGGAGTTGGGGCTTTAATTACATCGATGAGAATGTCTGGGAGACCGGCATGCCTCAGGGTGAAGGCACCATCGCTCCACCTCCAACTCTGTGGCTGCCTGTCAATGAGAAGGTGCGCTTCAATCTGAACTCTCCAGATGTCATTCACTCCTTCTGGGTCCCCAACTTCCTATTCAAGATGGATGTCATCCCCGGCAAGACCAATGCCTTTGAGCTCACGCCAACCAAGATCGGGACTTACGATGGCAAGTGTGCTGAACTGTGCGGTGTTGATCACTCGCGCATGCTCTTCGCAGTGAAGGTGGTTGATCGCCCGACTTTCGATGCGCACATTGCCGAACTGAAGACCAAGGGTCAGACCGGCACCTTCAACAGCGAGCCATTCAGCAACCAGGGCCAGATGCCAGGGGAGAAGACGGTATGACGATTCTGAATGAACGACCCGTCGAAGCTGAGATTGCGAATGTCATAAAGCCGAAGAAGCAACTTGGCGCCGTTGCGGTCTCCTGGATCACCTCAACAGACCACAAGGTCATCGGCTACATGTACTTGATTCTGTCCACCTTCTGGTTCTTTGCAGCAGGTGCCATGGCGCTGGTGATGCGCGCAGAACTTGCGTCTCCTGGTCTGCAGATCGTCTCGCTGGAGCAGTACAACCAGTTGTTCACGATGCACGGCACGATCATGCTGTTCCTGTTCGCCACCCCGCTGTTTGTGGCCTACGGAAACATCATCATGCCGCTGCAAATCGGAGCGCCAGACGTTGCCTTCCCTCGTCTGAACATGCTGGGATTCTGGCTGTTCTTCTTCGGCGGCCTTGTCGTGGCTGCTGGCTTCCTGACCCCAGGTGGTGCAGCCTCATTTGGCTGGTTTGCTTATGCCCCGCTGAGCAACGCAGTGTTCTCACCCGAGGTCGGCGGAAGCCTTTGGCTCATCGGCCTGGCCATGGGTGGCCTTGGCACGATTCTTGGCGCGGTCAACTTCATCACGACCATTTACTGCATGCGCGCACCAGGCATGACGATGTTCCGGATGCCGATCTTCGTGTGGACAATCCTGGTCACCAGCGTGCTCGTCCTGCTGGCCTTCCCAGTGCTGGCTGCTGCCTTGGCAATGGCCTTCATCGATCGTCAGTACGGTTCTCAGGTCTTTGCTCCGGAAAATGGCGGAGCCATGCTGTGGCAGCACTTGTTCTGGTTCTTCGGCCACCCTGAGGTCTACATCCTGGCGCTTCCGTTCTTCGGCATCGCCAGTGAGATCATTCCGACCTTCTCGCGCAAGCCGATCTTCGGATACAAGAGCCTGGTGTTCGCGACCCTGGCCATTGGCGCCTTGTCAGTGGCCGTGTGGGCTCACCACCTGTACGTCACCGGGTCCGTATATCTGCCGTTCTTCGCCATCATGACGATGCTCATTGCGGTGCCCACCGGTGTGAAGTTCTTCAACTGGATCGGCACCATGTGGAAGGGCTCGGTGCAGTTCGACACGCCGATGCTGTGGACCATGGGCTTCCTGGTCACCTTCTTGTTCGGTGGGCTGACCGGCATCATCTTGTCTGCGCCACCGCTGGACTTCAACGTATCCGACAGCTACTTCGTGGTGGCACACTTCCACTACACCGTCTTTGGCACCGTGGTCTTCATGTTCTTCGCCGGCCTGTATTACTGGTGGCCGAAGATGACTGGAAAGATGCTGAATGAGACCTTGGGGAAGATTCACTTCTGGATGCTGTTCATCGGCTTTCAGACGACGTTCCTTGTTCAGCACTGGTTAGGCGTACGAGGCATGCCACGTCGATATGGCGACTACCTGCCAGCTGATGACTTCCAGGCTCTGAACGTGGTGTCCAGCATTGGCGCCGCCATTTTGGGAATCTCCACGATCTTCTTCATCTGGAATGTCATCACCACCACACGCTCGGCACCGCAGGTCAACACTGATGACCCATGGGGCTGGGGAAGCTCGCTGGAATGGGCCACGTCGTGCCCACCACCACGCCACAACTTCATCGCGCTGCCCCCCATTCGTTCAGAGCGCCCGGCGTTTGACCTGCACTACCCGGAGTTGTCTGAAACGCCGACGTCGATGTCAGCTCCTGTTGGTGGAGGTCATCACTAGTGAAGATCGAGGGACTGCTCTTTGCTGTTGGCTGCGCGATCTTCCTGCTGATCGCCGCCATCTACTGGTACTTCTCGCATGACCCGATCGGCACAACCGCGCTGACAATGACGGGCGGCCTGGCATTTCTGGTTGGCTTCTACCTGCTCTATACCTCAAAGCGGGTGTACCCGCGTCCAGAGGACCGTGGTGACGCGAACATCGATGAGGCCGATCCCGAATATGGCTTCTTCAGCCCGAACTCTTGGTGGCCGCTGGTCGTGGGCTTTGCAACCTTCTGCACGGCATTGGGCCTGGTGTTCGCCGTGTGGCTGATCGCATTGGGAGCCTTCCTTCTGGCGATCTCCCTGGTCGGATGGCTCTTTGAGTACTACCGGCGCGACTTCGCGCACTAGCTGACATCTGCAGCATTGAGCAATGGCGGTGATCCTCAGGGATCGCCGCCATTTGCATCTGTGATGGGATAGCCAGATGCCGGCGGAGGATCTCAACGTGGCGAACATGGCGGCTTGGCGTCGTTGGCTTGCGACCCATGGCAGCAAGGAGGACTCTGCATGGCTGGTGCTGGCCAAGAAGGGCGTCACTCAGCCAACATCACTGACCTATGCAGAAGCTCTTGACGAGGCTCTGTGCTTCGGTTGGATCGATGGCCAGAAGGCCTCGCGCGATGCCACCACATTCAAGCAGCGCTTCACACCCAGACGTGCTCGCAGCACTTGGTCGCAACGCAATGTTGAGATAGTGAATCGACTCATTTCCGAGGGGCGAATGACGCCGCAGGGACTGCTGTTGGTTGAGCAGGCGAAGGCCGATGGTCGATGGGACAAGGCATATGCCGGGCAGGCAAGCATGGAGTTGCCTGCTGACTTTGCGCGTGAGCTCTCCGGCAATGCCCAAGCGCAGGCGATGTTTGAGATCCTGACCAAGCAGAACCGCTATGCGATTTTGCTTGGGATCCATGCAGCCAAGCGTGAGGACACCCGACACAGGCGAGTCGCGCAGTTCATCGAGATGCTCGAGCAGGGCCGCACCATCTATCCGCAGAAGGGGCAGCTGTCCGACTAGACGTGAGCAATTGAACTGACGGACTTCCAGAAACCCGATGCGTTAGGCTATCCTTACCTTAGTAATTCGGAAGTGAGGAGACGCCGTGATCGTGTGCCAATGCCGCCGAGTCAGTGATCGGCGTCTGCACAATGCCATTGATCATGGGTGCACCACTCTTGCTCAGGTCTGCCGCGCTTCTGGAGCAGGCAATGACTGCGGCAGTTGTGTGCGTTCGATCAAGGAAATGCTTGAGCGTTCCTTGGGTAGTGTGGGTTCAGCACGCCTACTGGATGGAGTATCCCAAGATGCAACCCCGCAGCCCGCGCATAGTTGAACTGCTCAACGAGGCACTCACGTATGAGCTCAGCATCACCAATACCTACTTTCTGCACGGGCGGATGCTGGACGCCTGGGGTCTTCCGCGCTTAGGGCAGACCTTCTACAAGCGCTCCATCGACGAGATGAAGGACGCTGACGCACTCATCCAGCGCATCTTGCTGTTCGAGGGGCATCCGAATCTGCAGAAGCTGCTGCCGATTCGCGTGGGTGAATCCGCACTTGAAATGCTTGATCTTGGCCTTGCTTCGGAAATTCTGGTTGTCACGCAATTCAACGATGCGGCCCAAGAATGCCGTGACCTCGGGGACCACGCGACTGCATCAATCTTCGATGAGATGGCCCGCGATGAAGAGACCCATGCTGATTGGTTTGAGGCTCAACTCCAGGCCATTGCCAATGTCGGTCTGGAGAACTACCTCGCCGAGATGGTGGATCCAGGCTAAGACGCCTGATCAATCCAAAATCCCCTGCCACGGCAGGGGATTTTGGATTGAGGCTTTGCTCGCTATTCCTTGCGCTCAGCAAGCTGCTCGGCGTTGGTCTCCGGCATTCCAGGGTGATGCAGCACGCCACCGTGGAAGTTGCGGATCTCGTCGGCATCCTCGTAGCTGGCCAGCGGTGCTTCCAGGGCTGCATCGTGCGCCACATGCGCCTGTCCGGCTTCGATCTCAGCTGCGCTTGGCAATGGGATGTTCTCGCCGTAGAAGAAGTGGCTGACCTTTGAGCGGAGGTTCTGCTTGCGGAACTGCTTGTTCTTGACCCCGTCGATATCTGTCTTGGGCGGAACAGGCACTGGGGCGATGTCAATCTTGCTGGTGATGACCGCCATGTCCTTGAGTGAGATCGGCTCGTGAGCCTCGATGAACTCACCGTGTGGCAGACGCAGCACCCGGCCGGTTTCGTAGCCGTGCAACAGCTTGTCACGATCCCGGCGCTGCAGCCCAAGGCAGATGCGCCGAGTGAAGACAAAGACCAGCGGCGGAATGATGAACAGGGCTATCCGCAGGAACCAGATGATCGAGTTGATCGACACATTGAATGCCGTGGCGATCATGTCGTTTCCGCCGCCGATGAACAGCACAAGGTAGAAGGCAATCGACATGGCGCCAAACGCGGTCCGGGTCGGAGCATTGCGCGGTCGTTCAAGCAGATGGTGCTCGCGCTTATCTCCGGTGATCCACGCTTCGATGAACGGGTACGCACCCAGAGCAGTGAACAAGATGCCGGGCAGGATGAGCGCGGGTATCAAGATGTTCCAGGACAGGGTGAAGCCCGCAAGGGTCGTCTCCCAGTTGGGCATCAGCCGCAATGCACCGTCGAGGAAGCCGATGTACCAGTCAGGCTGGGAGCCCGCGCTGACTTGATCAGGGGTGTAGGGCCCGAAGATCCAGATCGGGTTGATGCTGACCAGTCCACCGATCAAGGCGATGATGCCGAAGACGATGAAGAAGAAGCCACCGGCCTTTGCCATATAGACCGGCATCAAGGGGTAGCCGACCACGTTGTCGTTGGTGCGGCCAGGGCCAGGGAACTGGGTGTGCTTCTGGGTGAAGACCATCATCAGATGCAGGGTCACCAACGCCAGAATCAGCCCGGGTATCAGCAGAATATGGATGGAATACAGGCGTGAAATGAAGTCTGTGCCTGGGAATTCACCGCCAAACAGCAGGAATGCCGCCCAGGTACCGATCACGGGAATGGCCTGCACAATGCCGCGAGCGATCTGCAGGCCGGTGCCGGAAAGAAGATCGTCAGGAAGTGAGTAACCCGAGAATCCCGCGAGCAAGCCCATGGTGACCAGAACAACGCCGATGATCCAGTTGAACTCACGTGGCTTGCGGAATGCACCAGTGAAGAAGACCCGGAACATGTGCACCGTCATCGACGCCACAAAAATCAGTGCCGCCCAGTGGTGCATCTGACGAATCAGCAGCCCGCCGCGAACATCGAATGAGATGTTCAGGGTCGAGGCGTATGCCTCAGACATCTCAATGCCCTTGAGCGGCACGTAGGAGCCGTTGTACACCACTTCAACCATCGACGGCTTGAAGAACAAGGTCAGATAGACGCCAGTGAGCAGGACGACGATGAAGGAGTAGAGCGCGATCTCACCGAGCATGAACGACCAGTGATCAGGGAAGACCTTGCCGAGGTTGCGAGACAGGAACTTGTTGCTGCCAAGGCGCTGGTCGACATAGGTCGCCGTTGAGCCTCCAGCTTTTTCCACCGGGCTTGTTGTGGTCATGATGAGCGCTCCCAGAAACTTGGTCCGACGGGCTCGGAGAAGTCATCCATTGCGATCAGGTAGCCCTCGCTGTCGATTCCGATAGGCAGCTGCGGCATGTTACGTGCTGCTGGCCCAAACACGACATTGCCTGAATTGGCAAGATCGAATGTGGATTGATGGCAGGGGCACAACAGGTGGTGGGTGCGCTGTTCGTACAGCGCGATCGGGCAGCCCACATGAGTGCAGATCTTGGAGTAGGCCAAGATTCCATGGTAGTCCCAGCCGTCGCCCTGTTGGCTGACGATCTCGTCTGGCTCCATGCGAATCAAGATAATGGCGGCCTTGCCACGTGCATTCAAGTTGCCTTCCAGGTGCTGTACTTCCTGCAGACTCGCTGGCACGGCGCTGACGAGTCCGCCAACGGGCAGGTCCTCAGGGCGCACAGGCAGGTACGTGGCATCGGTGACAATGCGCTCGCCCTTTTTCCAGATCGTCGTGGACAGGATCTCTGCCGGGCTCAAGGTGCCACTGACAGGGGAGGACCACAGATCGCGCAGCATGATGACCAGCGGGATTGGGAACAGGGCCATCGCGCCGATCATGGTGCGACGAATCATCTTGTAGCGCGCGAAGCCTGACTCTTCCTTGCCACGTTCGTAATTGGCAGCAGCCTCTGCAGTGTCGGCTTCAGGAGAGACGAGTTCATGTCGCATCTGCACGACTTCCACGTCGGGCATCAATTTCTTGGCCCACTGAATTGCTCCGGTGCCGATGAGCAATACCGACGCACCAAAGGTGAGTCCCAGAACAAAAGTGCTCGCACCGACTTCACCGAAGACCGGGATGTAGATGTTGGTCGACTTGTCGATGCCGATGTAGGCGATCACGAACACGATGACCAGCAGGATCGACAGCAGGAACATGAAACTGACCTGACGCTCTACCCGCTTAGCAGCTTTGGGGTCGGTGTCTGCAACGCGAAGCACATGAGGGACATCGGCAACGGGGGAGTGTCCGAGCTTGGTGGGCTCAGATCCATGGCCGTTGTGCGGGGTGAGATCAGTCATCGCGCCTTAATTCCGATCCATACGGCTGCAGCAATGAGCGCAGCGAATACAGCAGTCCAGAGGAACAGTCCCTCAGTCACCGGTCCAAGACGGCCCAGGTCAAGACCTCCGGGGCTGGATGCGGTCTGAAGATTGTTGATGTAGGCCATGATCGCCTGCTTGTCGGCAGCCGGCAGAGTTGCAGTGCTGAAGATCGGCATGCTCTGTGGGCCGGTGGCCATGGCCTCCCACATTTCCTGTGGGGTGGCTCCCATCAGGCTTGGTGCGTACTTGCCCTGAGTCAGCGCACCGCCCTGGCCAGCGGCCTGATGGCACTGAGCACAGTTGGTGCGGAACAGAACGCCGCCTTGGGCCACATCAGCATCGGAGAAATCAAGGTCTTCAGCCGTGGGGATTGCCGGGCCAGGGGCCAAGGATGCGATGTAGGCAGCCAGAGCGGCAACCTGCTCATCGGTGTAGGTGTTCTCCTTTGGCATCGCCTGAGCGCCAGGAGCTGCAAGTGGCATGCGTCCGGTGCTGACCTGGAAGTTCACTCCGGCCGCGCCGACGCCAATGAGCGTTGGTGCGGTCATGGTGCCCTGAGCAGCCATGCCGTGGCAGGACGAGCAGCCAGCCAGGTAGAGGCGCTTGCCTTCCTCGACCTGAGTCTGCGTGCCAACCGATGCCTGGGCAGGCTGCACATGTGCAATTGCTGCGTAACCTCCACCCAGCGCAATCAGCGCAAAGAGCAATAGGCCAATGGCAACAAGTGGGTTGCGCCGCCGTGCGGCCAAGAACTTCACTCGTTCGGACCTTCCTTGTTCGTGGACTGAAAGAGGGATTACTTGAGGATGTAGATCATGAAGAACAAGGCGATCCAGACGACGTCAACGAAGTGCCAGTAATAGGACACGACCACAGCGCGAGTGGCCTGGTCATGGGTGAATCTCTTGGCGGCATATGTCGTTGCAAGCACAAAGAGGAAGGCGATCAGACCGCCGGTCACATGCAGTCCATGGAAGCCGGTGGTGAGGTAGAAGGCGCTTCCGTAGGCATTGGAGGACAAGGTGAGGCCTTCACGCACCAGCTCGGTGTACTCGGTGATCTGGCCGGCAACGAAGAAGGAGCCCATCAGGAAGGTGATGATGAACCAGCGGCGCAGATTCTTCACGTCGCCTCGCTCAGCGGCGAACACGCCCAGCTGGCAGGTTACCGAGGACAGCACCAGCACCGTGGTGTTCACACTGGCAAAGGGGATGTTCAGCAACGCGGTTTCATTGGCCCAGAGCTCTGGATTCACCGCTCGCAGGGTGAAGTACATCGCGAACAGTGCGGCGAAGAACATGAGTTCGCTCGACAGCCAAACAATGGTGCCGATGGCAACCATGTTGGGCCGGGTCGCCGGCGCGTGCTCGTAAGCAGAGGGGATAGAAGTCGCGGTTGCCACGGAGGGAGTCTGGCAGATGCGCGCGCGTTATGCGCCCTGACCCCCCTTAGGGATTCGTCACATTTTTCAAGGTGGCCCTGACGTGTTCCCTGGCCGTGTTCGGACTACAGTGCACCTGTGACTTCAGCCTCATCTGCAGCCCCACTCAAGGTGCTCATCTACAGCGATGACCGCACCGTGCGCAGCGATGTGATGCTAGCTCTGGGCAAGAAGCCGGTGCCCGGATTGCCGGAAGTGACGTACTTTGAGGTGGCAACAGAGCCCGCGCTGGTGGCGGCAGCAGACGCCGGCGGCATTGACCTGTTCATCCTTGACGGCGAGGCAGTCCCCGCTGGCGGCATGGGCATGGCCCGCCAGCTCAAGGACGAGATTTACCAGTGCCCGCCAATTCTGGTGCTGATTGCCCGCCAGCAGGATGCCTGGCTGGCCACGTGGTCTCGCGCAGACGCGGTGGCCGCGCACCCGATCAATGCCATTGACCTGGCCGTGCGGGTTGGCGAGCAGTTGCAGCGCCGGGTTGCTGCCAGAGCAAGCTGAACCGCTGATGGCGGAGAACACCTGGCCTCAGGTGCTGCGCACCCTCATTTCCCGTTCGGATCTGACAGCCGAGCAGAGTTCATGGGCGATGCAGCAGATGCTCGCCGGGGAAGCCACTGACGCGCAGATCGCCGGCTTTGTGGTGTCCCTGCGTGCCAAGGGGGAATCCGCAGCTGAGGTCCAAAGCCTGGTGGCCACCATGACTGCGCACGCCAATACCTTCACCACAGCCCGGCCGACGATCGACATTGTTGGCACGGGTGGTGACCAGGCCAACACCGTGAATATCTCCACTATGACGGCCCTGGTCGTTGCGGCCTTGGAGATCCCAGTCGCAAAGCATGGCAATCGAGCGGCGTCCTCCCAGACTGGCACCGCAGATGTCCTGGAAGAACTGGGCATCGCGATTGAACTCCCACCTGAGTCGGTTCGGCGTTGCGTGGACGAGATCGGCATTGGCTTTGCCTTTGCCCCGCGGCACCATCCGGCGATGCGCCATGTCGGACCAGTGCGCCGCGAGTTGGGCGTCCCCACGGTGTTCAACATCCTGGGACCTCTGTCGAATCCTGCTGGGGCGGCCGCAATGCTCGTGGGAGTAGCTGACATCACCAGAGCGCCGGTGATCGCCGAAGTGCTGAAGGCGCGAGGGGTTCGTGCTCTTGTCGTGCGTGGCGACGATGGTCTGGACGAAATTTCCACCACCACGACTTCAACGGTCTGGGATGTCACGGGTAGTGCTGTGCGCGAGCTCACCTTGGATCCTCGCCTGCTCGGCGTGGAGCAGGTTGATGCCTCGTTGCTTGTCGGTGGGGACCGAGTGCGCAATGCCCAGTTGCTGCGTCAAGTGCTGGGAGCCGAACCAGTTGCTCCCGCGGATACCAGTCGAGTCACGGCGATCACCGATGTGGTTGCGATCAATGCCGCTGCTGCCCTCGTGGCATATCGGGCTCTGTCGCAGGACACCAGTACGGCATCGCTGGTGGAGCGCATGGCAGGGGAGATGGCGCAAGTCCGGGCAGTGCTCACCTCCGGTGCGGCTGCCGAGGTGCTGAATCGGTGGATCGCCTTCACCCAAGAGCTGGCCGTGCCCTCGACCGGAAAGTAAGGCATTGACCAGACTTTCAGTGTTCATCGCATCCAGCATTGACGGCTACATCGCCACCGCCGACGACAGGCTCGATTTTCTTGACGAGTCAGTTGTCGAAGGGGAGGACTACGGCTACGACAGCTTCATTGGCGATGTCGATGCCCTCGCGATGGGTCGCGGAACCTATGACTTCATCTCGCACCTCGATCCGCTTCCGTTTGGCGATCGACCAGTATTTGTCTTCACCTCACATCCGCCAGCACCTCGCGGTGGAGTGGAGTTCGTGCAGCTTACGCCGGTTGAGGCAGTGACACTCTGGGAAGAACAGGGCCTGCAACATGTCTACGTTGACGGCGGGCAATTGATCAGTGCTTTCCTGGCAGCTGGACTCATCGACGACATGCTGTTGACCACTGCACCTGTCTTGCTCGGCAAGGGTCGGCCGCTCTTCAATCCGATTGAGCCATCATCGAAGTGGACACTTGAAGAAGTCCAGCAATTTCCAAGTGGCATGGTGAATCGGCGCTATACACGCATTCGCTAGACCGTGTGTGAGTCAGTCCGTGCGAATGCGCGTGACCATTGCATGTGATGGGCCGATTGGTCGATGCGTCCGACCATCGGCGTCGACCTGTAACACCGCCGCCTGCGCGGCTTTGCGCGCAGAGTTCAACTGATCGATCAGGTGGCCGCCACAGTTGGTCGGCATTGCCAGGGAGGCACTGGCGCGCACGAGTCGTACACCGGGTTGGTCAAGCCAGTCGGCAATGGCGACGCTTTCCTCGGTGAGGACGTCATCTGCCGGCGCGAGATCGGCCATGGCGATTGCCGACTGCACAATCGGCAGGGGATCAGCCCCGGGTGGCGCAAGGCTCGCCGCAGCGAGTCTTCCGTTGCGAATGACATGAATCTCCCAGCCACCAGACTCAGTCGGAACCCCGGCAACGAGTTCAGCGATGGAGCGCAGTGAGCTGAGGCGATGCGATCGAACGCTGGCCGAGATCAATTGGCTGAGCCGATCGCGCCACATGGCCGCTTCCTCGTAGCGGTCGTGTGAACTGAGCTGCGCAAGATGGGCGGTGATGGTGGACACGATCTGGCGCAGGTCACCCAGCATCGCTGCGGTGGCTTGATCTACGACTGACTGATACCTGTCGAATTCGCCGCGACAAGGCCCAGGGCATCGCCCCAGATCAAGTCGTGCACAGCCACCGGAGGATTCGCTTGTGGCCTTGGCGGAGATTCGAGAGGAACAGGTGCGCAGGTTGTAAACCCAGGACAAGGTGTCGGCTGCCTCCTGCGCTGCAAGACGACCGCTGAAGGGCCCGAAACTGATGTGCTCTGCCTTCTTGGGTGCGCGCACCACGGACAGACGTGGGGCCTTTTCGCAAGTCAGGGTGATCCAGCTCTGTGAGGCGGGACGCTTGGAGCGAACGTTGTATCGAGGCTGCTCGCTGGCAATCAGCCGAAGCTCGCGAACGCGAGCCTCCAGAACGCTGGCGCAGGCGATGGCATCCACATGGGTGGCAATGGCAACCATCTCGCCCATCCGGCGGCGGGTTTCAGCTGCAGTGAAATAGGTGCGGACTCGCGCTTGGATGTTCTTGGAGGTGCCGACATACAGGGCGCTGCCTTGAGCATCGCGAAAGATGTAGACGCCAGGGCCCGTGGGCAGGCCATGCGCCAATTGCCGCTTTGCCCGTTGCTCTGGGGTGACTCGGGAAGTGAACGCGCGCAAGTCCTCATAGGTGGAAACGCCGAGATTGGCCACTCGTTCGAGCAGGCCGTGCAGCACCGCAACCGTTGCCCGAGCATCATCAAGAGCGCGGTGGTTGGGCGTGACTGGCGAGTGCATGAATGCCGCGAGGGTGGCCAGTTTGCAATTGGGCACTTCATCGCGATGCAGTGCCACTCGGGCAAGGCGAACGGTGTCCACAACTTTGGGCTTTGGCCACTGGACGCTGTGGCTCTTGCAGGCAGCCATCAGGAATCCCACATCAAATGGCGCGTTGTGCGCCACCAGCACCGAGTCGCCAATGAACTCCATCAGGCTGGGCAGCACCCCGGCCAGGGTGGGCGCGCCAGCAACGAGGGCATCAGTGATCCCAGTGAGGGCCGCAATGAATGGGGGAATCGAGGTTTCGGGATTGATCAGGGTTGCGAATTCGCCCAGGACCTGGCCGCCTCGAACCTTGACTGCACCGATCTCGGTGATGGCTGCCTGCTTTGGACTGCCGCCTGTGGTTTCCAGGTCAAGCACGACAAAGGTGACCTCGGACAGGGCGGTGCCAAGGTCGTCAGTGGCCAGTTGCACGTGCATGGTTGCGAGGCTATGGCCGGACTGTGACACAGGACCGCAGGCTGGAGTCAGCGAGTCCGGCTCCCCGTTACAGTTGCCGCCGTGGCAATGACCCTCCCTGATGATCAGTCCCGCTTTCGCTGCGCTCACTGCGGCAACCTGACTCGCTTCACCGTGGTGCGCACTTCCCGGGTTGAGGAGTTCTGGCATCTGGACATGGCAGGTGTCCCGGTCATTGAGGAGCGAGTCGTGCTCGGCGAGGATGTTGAGCAGATCGCCTGTCGTTGGTGCTCGGCCACCGATCGTGTGGAGATCGTGGCCCGGCCCGAATTTGGCGGTCCAGCCAGCGAGGGACCCGGAGACGGCGGAGTCTGACGGCTGTCAGACCCCCGACTTAGCGTCGGGGCATGATCATTGATTGCGAGCAGTGCACGGCAGCCCCGCTTGCCTGTGGCGACTGTGTGGTGTCCGTCCTGCTGGGCATGCCGGGCCTGACCCAGCCGGAGCCGTCACTCATCGCCGATGAGCATTTGGCGGCGATCTCGGCCTTGACCGATTCAGGCCTGATCCCACCCCTTCGTCTAGTGAAACCGGCCACAACTGCCCCTATGAAGGGCGTGAAAAGGAGGGCTGGATAGCCCTGCGTGTTACCTTCTTCTCGTCCTAAACGTGGGGAAACCCGTGGGCGGGGATGCCGATGGAACGATCTGCATGCATGGCACGTCCTACCCGGAAGTGCCACACGATGCTTCGCTCCATGCACACTGACGGGAAGGAATCGTCTTGGCTCGACATCGACGCCGCGGTATCACCGCGGCCCTAGGTGCCGCGATTGTCCTTGCGAGTCTGACCACTGTTTCGGCCCCCGCAGCGCAGGCAGAGCCAGGTCGCATCGCGGCCGTTCGTGTGCAGGTGATGGATCTGCAGGCCAAGGCGGAGGCCGCAACCGAACGCTTCAACCATGCCCAGGGTCGTCTCAACGATGTCGAATCCACTCTTGCCGTACTGAAGTCCAAAGCAAGCCGCCAAAAGCGTGAGCTCAATGCTGTGATGGGATCAGTTGACAGTTTGGCCCGGGCCACCTACATGGGTGGGGGGATGGATTCCTCCTTGCAGGTGCTGCTGGCCAATGACCCCAGCCAGTTCCTGTCGCAGGCCGCAGCAGTTGAGCAGGTGGCCCAAGCACAGTCGGCGTCCATTCGCCGGACTCAGACGGCCCGTCTTCGCCTGGCGCAGACTGAGGCTGAGATGGCTGCGAAGGAATCAATCGCCAAGGGCGTGCGCAATGAGATGGGCGCAGCAAAGAACGAGGCCAATCGGCAACTGGCTGCCGCGAACAATGTGCTGGCCGGACTCCAGTCTCAAGAGCGCAAGCGGCTTGCAGCCATTCAGGCCAAGGCCCACAAGCAGTCACAGGCTGATGCGCAGAAGGCCCGCAAGCAGATCTCCAATCGACCTATTCCCGGCGTGAACCCGCGGGCCACCAAGGCTGTGCGCTACGCGCTCTCCAAGGTCGGCAATCGCTATGTCGCAGCAACCGCTGGTCCGAGCACCTTTGACTGTTCAGGTCTGACCATGACGGCCTGGCGACAAGCCGGCGTCTCGTTGCCGCACTACAGCTATTCGCAGTACAGCAAGGTCAAGAAGATCTCCTTGAGCCAGGCCAAGCCCGGTGACCTGGTCTTCTACTTTGGCGGCAGCGTCCACCATGTCGGCATGTACATCGGCGGCGGCA
Source organism: Actinomycetota bacterium (assembly GCA_030652695.1). GTDB lineage: Bacteria > Actinomycetota > Actinomycetes > S36-B12 > S36-B12 > UBA11398. The sequence goes on along the minus strand of JAUSQD010000171.1, from coordinate 8,246 downwards.
AAATGGTGCACGCAGCCAATCCTGGCGACGGTGTGATCATCACCTCAGTGCTTGGGCCTTGGTACCGCACCTACTTCACTGGCGTGGGGCGCGTGCTCTAGGCGGCTGATTCAGGACCAGCAAACAGCGCGTCGACATCGGCTGCGCAATAGCGCATCACCACCGACCTCTTGAGTTTCAGTGACGGCGTCAGGTGACCGTCGATCTCAGTCCAGTCATGGCCCAGAATCGTGAACTTCTTGATGGCCTCTGCGTTGGACACCGCAGCGTTGGCCTCGTCGATTGCCTTCTGAACCGAGGCGCGAAGTTCTGGGTCATGCACGTAGTCCGCAACAGATCCGCCAGCGGGCTTCTTCATCTGGCTGAGCCAAGCCGGGAATGCATCAGCATCAATGGTGACCAGTGCTGCGATGAAGGGCTGGCCCTCACCGACCACGAGACAGTTGGATACCAGCCAGTTGGCCCGGATCCGATCTTCCAAGACGGCCGGTGCCACGTTCTTGCCGCCGGCGGTCACGATGATTTCCTTCTTGCGACCGGTGATGCGCAGATATCCATCATCATCGAGCTCGCCGATGTCACCGGTGCGAAACCAGCCGTCGGCGGTGAAGCTGTCTTCAGTGGCCTTGGGGTTGCCCAGGTACTCGGTGAAGACCTGAACGCCCTTGGCCAGGATCTCACCGTCCTCATCAATAAGGATCGTGGTGCCCGGCATCGGCTGACCCACAGTGCCGATGCGCACGGCACCTGGGTGCGTTGCGGTGAGTGCCGACGTCGTCTCGGTCAGTCCGTAGCCCTCGAAGACCTCAATGCCAATGCCCCGGAAGAAATGGCCAAGGCGCGCGCCAAGGGGTGCGCCGCCGGAGATGGCGTATTGCACGCGCCCTCCCATCGCGGTGCGAATCTTCTTGTACACCAGTGCGTCGAAGATCGCGTGCTTCAAACGCAGGATCGGATTGGGCGAGCCGTGCTCTTGCGCCTGGCTGTAGCTGATGGCAGTGGCGGCGGCGAGGTCGAAGATCCGGCCCTTGCCGTCGGTGGCTGCTGTTTGCTGCGAGGTGTTGTAGACCTTCTCGAACACGCGAGGAACCGCCAGAATAAAGGTCGGCTTGAACTCCTGAAGTTCAGGAACCAAGACGCTTGGATCGGCGCAGAAGGCCATCAAGGTACGCGCCCGAACGACTGCCAGTTCGATGATTCGGCCAAAGACATGGGCAAGAGGCAGGAACAAGAGCGTGGAGGCATGCGGATCAGTCAGAATCGTGCCGAACACCTGAATCGCGCCATCGACTTCGCGCACGAAGTTGCCCTGGGTGATGACGCAGCCCTTGGGCCGGCCAGTGGTTCCAGAGGTATAGATAATGGTGGCCGGATCATCGAGACCCACCGCGGATTGCCGGGCATCGACCTGGGCATCAGACACGGAATCGGCGGATGCCTTCAGCAGCGCAACGCAGTCGTCGTCCAGCACCCAGGTCCGGGTGACAGTCTGAAGATCTGCCGACACCGTCGCGTACAGCCGCTTGTTCTTGTCCGACTCCAGGATGACTGCGACTGCCTGCGAGTCCTCCAGAATCCACTGCACCTGCTGCGCTGATGAAGTCTCGTAGATCGGCACGCTGACCGCTCCGGCGTAGCCGATCGCATAGTCGAACAGGGTCCACTCATATCGCGTGCGCGACATCAGGCCGATGCGTTGGCCGAGCTCGATGCCTTGGGCCATCAGTCCCTTGGCGACCTCTCGCACTTCCTGATGAAACTGTGCTGCCGTGATTTCCATCATCTGGTCGTTGCGTCGAACATGGAAGACGACTCGGTCGGGATGGCTGCGCGCATTCTCAATGACGTGAGTGCTCAGATTGGGCGCGCTCGGCGAGCCTGCCGGCGCCGGAGAGGTGAATTCGTGAAGCACGCGCTCTCCTAGGAGTCCTGTGCACGCCCAATGCGTGATCCTTGGCCATCACGGTACGCGATACAGGCGGCAAGCGGGAGAGCATCGCGTGGCATCCTGCTCCTGTGGTGCAGATCCACGTCGTATCCGACGTCCATGGCGCGGCTCAGGCACTTGTGGGTGCTGATGTCGGTGCGGATCTGTTTGTCTGCCTTGGCGATCTCATCTTGTACTTGGACTACGAGGATCCCTCGCAGGGTATTTACGCCGAGCTCTTTGGTGAGCAGCATTCGCGCGAGTACATTCAGGCTCGCACTGCAGGTCAGTATGAGCAGGCGAGAGCACTCAGCACAGCGGCTTGGGCTGGGCTGGGCATTGTGGATCCATTGGATCGCAGAGCGGCGATGGAGACCCACATCCGGCGGCAGTACGCAGAGATGTTCAGCGCGATGCCTGAGCCGGCATTGCTGACCTACGGCAATGTGGATCTGCCACCGATGTGGGCAGATTTCTTGAAGCCCGGACACCAGGTGGTCGATGGCGCAGTGGTGGAATTTGCCGGTTTGCGTCTTGGCTTTGTCGGTGGGGGCCTGACTAGCCCGATGCGCACGCCATATGAGCTGGATCCGCAGGCCTATGCCGCCACCTTGGAGCAACTGGAGCCGGTCGACATCCTGTTCACGCACATCCCGCCCAAATCGGCTGTGCTGAATTACGACGTGATTGCCCGCAGGTTCGAAACGGGCAGCTCAGCAATCAATGCGTACATCGAACGTGTGCAACCCAAGTACCACCTCTTTGGCCATGTGCATCAACCGCTGCACCAGCGAGCCAGAATCGGCAAGACTGAGTGCATCAACGTTGGCCACTTCAATGCGCGCAGGACTCCATTCGTGCTCACCGTCGATCAGGGGACTGGCCGTGGCTGAGCGCACCGAGTCAAGCATCCGCATTCTGGCTGATGCTGCAACGATCTTTGACGTCATCGCCGACCTGCCGGCCTATCCGCAATGGAGCCAGGGCATCAGCGAGGTGGAAGTCCTTGAATCCGCAGACGGCCGCCCTGTCCGTGCGCGATTTACCCTGGATGCCGGCATCATCAAGGACGTCTACGAATTGGCCTATACCTGGAATGGGCTTGACTCGGTTTCATGGAGTCTGGTGAAGGCCGAGGTGCTGACTGCGATGGATGGCGCCTATGAATGCACCATCGCCCCAGATGGATCAGCGCATCTGAGCTACCAGCTGACTGTGGATCTGCGAATTCCGATGCTCGGGATGCTCAAGCGCAAAGCCGAGCAGGTCATCGTGGACACCGCACTGGCGGGATTGAAGAAACGGGTGGAGAGCAATGGATCTCATACTCGTTAGTGGTGTTGGCGGCTCCGGAGTGAGCACAGTTGCCACCGGACTTGCACAGGGACTGCGCGAGAAGGGCTATGTGACAGCGGAGTTCAACTCGTCAGTTGCGGCGCACTTGGCCAGCTCCTCAGTCTGGGCAGAGTCCGCGGCCACGTTCGGGGTGTGGCTGAAGACCTTGGGCACAGCGGGATTGGCCGCCGATGAAGTCAACGGTCTGCCAGGAATCAATGAGTTGGCCACGGGAGCCATGGTGGCCTCGGCGCTGCATGACCCAGGCATTGACGCGGTGCTCTGGGATCTGGGCAGCATTCGCGAGGCCGGGCGCACCATGCAGGTCTTGGACTCTGTGCCGATGCTGCTGGATCGACTGCTGACAGGATCGGTAGCCGATCAGTTGTCTGCGCCGGATCCGGCGGCGTCAGTCTCCGCCTGGTATCGCCTGGTAACCCATATTGGGCAGGCCCGCGAAGTGCTCAGCCGTTCCAGGGCTGTGCTGGTCGGCAGAGCCGCAGACCACGAGGCATTGTCGGCGGGCATCGGGATTTTCAGGCTCTATGGTTCAAGCCCGGCTGCAGTCGTGTTCAACCGCGTGTCCAAATCACCCACGCCCGGCAAGGCCGCGCCCGAGAATTGGCTCGTGGATCTGCCCACGACTGTGGTCACTGAGCGGGAGAAGGGCAGCCCTAAATCCTCGTGGAGCGCTCCACGTCTCAACGGCGTGGTGAAGTTGCTCGATCGGCTGCCGCCGATCAGCTCTCCGGGCTGGACCTTGGCCAAGCGAGGTCGTGGTTATCGGCTCACCCTGCCATTGCGATCAGGAGCTCACGTGCGCGTGGGACGCCGAGGTGACTCCCTCTTGCTCGTCTGCGACGGCTACGCACGCCATTTTGAACTGCCTCCGGTCCTCAAGCGATGTCTGCTTGAAGGCGGAGGCATGCGCGCTGGTGATTTGATCTTGAACTTTGTTCCAAACCCACGCGTGTGGCGGGAGCAGGAATGAGCGGACAATCGCCGTGGTGGCTTTCTGAAGGTGAATCCGAGAGCAGGGGATTGCCTGGAGCCAGGGGCTTTGACCTTGGTGGCATTGCATCGGGAGCTCAACAAGTCCTTGAGTGGGCTCGCGAGTCATTGATCACCACGCATCAAGGTCATGTGAACCCAGCGGATTACCCCCAGTGCTTCATGTGTCGTGCTGTGCAATTGCTGCATCCGGCAGCGGGAGCTCCGGTGGAAACCGAGGAAGAGGAATTTGAGTGGATCAATCTGGATCCACCAAGGGACTAGCGAGGGCTCCTAGACCACTGCGCCATCAGTGAAGTCGTCATCGCGATCATCGCGATGACGGGCGATCAGGGTCACAAAGCCACCGACACCGGCGAGCACGCCAATACCGGAGATGAAGCCGCCCCAGTTGAAGATGTTGGCCAGCATCAGCAGGACTGGGCCACCCAAGGCGCCGGCCCAGGCGAAACGAGTGATGGCATCACTTGCCAGGTGAATGGGACCGGGGTCGGGCGGGACGAAATGCTCGGGCACATCGTCCAGATTGACCTGGTCAGGGTCGTCGGCTGCCTGGCTCTGCGGGTCGATGGGCGGCTGCACGACTTGCGCCGGGGGAAAAATGTGGCGGGACAGTTTCGGATCTGACGACAGGTCGGCCACGATGGCCTTCCAGACGTCATCCTCATGGGGAGCTCCAGGATTGGTGCTCACCGTTGATCTCCGCTTGTTGCAAGCATGCAGGTAGTGTGCCACCGGCGCTGCGAGCGTCAGTTCTGAAGGAGACTTTCGGGTGTTGTATTGGGTCTTGAAGTACGTGGTGATCGGGCCATGGCTTCGTGTGCTCTTTCGCCCATGGGTTGAGGGTCTTTCAAACATCCCCAAGGACCGGCCGGCGATCCTTGCCAGCAATCACCTGTCGTTTTCGGATTCGGTGTTCATCATCCTGGTGACTCCGCGTCACATCACCTTCCTGGCCAAGAGCGACTACTTCACCGGTCGTGGGATCAAGGGCTGGTTGACCAAGAAGTTCTTCAAAGGCATCGGCCAGGTGCCCATCGATCGATCCGGAGGTCGGGCGAGCCAGGCAGCACTGCTCACGGGCGCCAGGATTCTGAAGCAGGGGGATCTGCTGGGGATCTATCCCGAAGGCACCCGCTCACCAGATGGCACCTTGTTTCGAGGTCGTACGGGAGTGGCACGGATGGCTTTGGAGTCCAAGGTGGCAGTGATTCCCGTGGCGATGATCAACACCTTTGAAATTCAACCGCCGGGAACGATCTGGCCGCGCTTGAGCCGCGTCGGTGTGCGCATCGGCTCTCCGATGGACTTCACGCAATATGCCGGTCAGGAAGAGGATCGCTTCATCCTGCGATCGGTGACCGACGAAATCATGCATGAGCTGATGACCTTGTCTCATCAGGAGTACGTCGACATCTATGCCACCAAGGCAAAGGAACTGATCGCTCGCGGTCTCCCAGTTGATGCCAACGACACTTCGCGCGAAGACTGACGGGTGAGGTCACCAGTCTGCATCGTGTACCTTTCTGAGTGACAGCGGTTACACGCTTTGTCCGACCGCTGCACGCTGGGCAGACATGCTGGTGGAAGGTGGAGCAATGCGCGTAGGAGTGCTCACGGGTGGCGGGGATTGCCCCGGACTCAATGCAGTGATTCGTGGGATCGTGCGCCGTGGAGTAGCGGATTACGGCTATGACTTTGTTGGCTTTCGTGATGGCTGGCGAGGCCCGCTGGAGAACGTCACGATGCCCCTGGACATCCCAGCAGTGCGAGGCATCTTGCCGCGTGGTGGCACGATTCTGGGCTCCTCGCGCACCAACCCGATCAAGGTTGAAGGCGGCATCGAGAGAATCGAGCGCAATCTTCAAGATCAGGGCATCGATGCGCTGATTGCGATCGGTGGTGAAGACACCCTTGGCGTGGCGACCGTACTGACCGAGCATGGCTTTCACGTGGTCGGCGTGCCCAAGACCATCGACAACGACCTCAGCGGCACAGACTTCACCTTCGGATTCGACACGGCGGTGATGATCGCCACTGAGGCCATCGATCGTCTGCACACGACCGCTGAGTCCCATCACCGAATCCTCATCTGCGAGGTCATGGGCCGCCATGCTGGCTGGATCGCTCTGCACTCAGGGATGGGCGGCGGAGCCAACGGCATCCTGATTCCCGAGATCCCATTTGATCTGGATGAGGTCGTCGGCTGGGTCGAATCACGCTTCCGCGCGAGCTACGCGCCAATCCTGTGCGTCTCGGAGGGCGCCCTGCCGATTGGTGGCGACCTGGTCACCAAGGACACGACCCTTGATGCCTTTGGACACGTCAAACTCTCGGGCATAGGCGAGTGGCTGGCTGCCCAGATTGAGCAGCGCACAGGTCATGAAGCGCGCACGACCGTGCTTGGTCACATTCAGCGCGGTGGCTCACCCACAGCATTTGATCGCGTGCTGGCCACCCGCTTTGGGCTCAATGCCATTGCCGCGGTCAAGGATGAGGCCTGGGGCACCATGGTGGCTCTGCGCGGAACCGACATCGTGCGCATTCCGCTGCAGGAGGCCACCGGAGTGCTCAAGACGGTGCCGCTGGAGCGCTACGTGGAGGCATCCGCCTTCTTCGGATAAATCCACTCCCGCAATCCCCGGCAAGTCAACTTGCGACTCTGCAATACCCTTGGACATATGACGGCTTCACTGGAACGCACACATCCGCCGGTATTCCCGTGGCCGGATCTGCCCGCGTATCAGCAGCCACCATGGCCAGATCAAGCCGAATTGGAAGCAGCAGTCGCAGAGCTTCGACTGCTGCCGCCATTGGTATTTGCAGGTGAATGCGATCAGCTGCTGAATCGACTCGCTGCTGCAGCCCAGGGCAATGCCTTTGTGCTCATGGGTGGGGATTGCGCCGAAACCTTTGAGGCCAATACCGCAGATTCGATCCGAGCTCGATTGCAGACAGTGCTGCAGATGGCAGTCGTCCTGACCTACGCAGCTTCGATGCCTGTGGTGAAGATGGGAAGGCTCGCGGGGCAGTACTTCAAGCCGCGAAGCAATCCCACTGAGATTCGCGAAGGCGTAGAGCTGACCTCGTACTTCGGTGATGCAGTGAACTCCATCGAGTTTGATGCTGAGCTTCGCCGTCCTGATCCGCAGCGTCTGGTGCGGGCGTACAACGCTTCAAGTTCAGCGCTCAATCTGGTGCGCGCATTCACCCAGGGTGGCTATGCCGATCTGCGGCAGGTGCATTCCTGGAATCAGGATTTCGTCCGGGACTCACAAGCTGGCGAGCGCTACGAGGACATGGCTGCGGGCATTGATCGCGCGCTTGCGTTCATGAAGGCCTGTGGCGCCAATCCAGATGAGTTCCAGAGGGTGGAGTTCTACGCCGCACATGAGGCGCTCTCCATTGACTACGAGCGTGCGCTGACACGCATCGATTCGCGAACTGGCTTGCCGTACGACGTCTCAGGTCACTTTCTGTGGATCGGTGAACGCACGCGTCAACTCGATGGCGCGCATGTGCAGTTCGCGGAGAGCATTCAGAACCCCGTCGGGGTCAAGGTCGGTCCCAAGGCCACTCCTGAAGAGGTGTTGGCGATCGTGCAGCGCCTCAACCCTGATCGGCGACCTGGGCGCTTGACTCTGATCACCCGCATGGGTGCGTCCAAAGTGCGTGAGGCGTTGCCACCAATTGTGAAGGCGGTCCAGGACTCGGGCATTCCCGTGGTCTGGATCTGCGACCCGATGCATGGCAATACTCGCGAAGCGGCTTCTGGGCACAAGACTCGTTCGTTCAACGACATCATTGATGAAGTCAAGGGCTTCTTTGAGGTCCACCGGGCACTTGGCTCCCATCCCGGTGGCATCCACATTGAACTGACCGGCGACGATGTGACCGAATGTGTCGGTGGTACAGGCGGTGTGCTTGAGACTGCGCTGGGTGATCGCTATGAGACGGCGTGCGATCCACGGCT
>JAUSQD010000169.1 GCA_030652695.1 Actinomycetota bacterium | reverse complement strand
TTGGAGATGCAGACCATGGCATCTGCCGTGTGGCCATTGACCATGTACTCAACTGAGTCGGCGATCAGATCGCGGCTCGGAAGTGAATAGAGCATGCCGGCGTGACCCATGGCGATGCCATCATCGATAGCGATGGTGTTGAACTCCTTGGCCACTCCGCCGGCCGCTTCGATTTCGCGAGCCACGAGCTGCCCGAGATCCTTCAGATGCACATGGCCGGGGACAAACTGCGTGAAGGAATTGACCACCGCGATAATCGGCTTCCCGAAGTCGCCGTCTTTCATACCGGTGGCACGCCAAAGCGCACGCGCACCGGCCATATTGCGACCGTGGGTGGACGTTCGGGAGCGATACATCGGCATGGCAGACCTCACAGAACTGTTGGGCAATCTGAGCCAAGACTACGCCGCACGCAACACTGGGTTTGCGAAGAGCAGTTATTCGCTTACGCCAAGCCTTTCCAGCAACAGTGCACGCACCTTGGCGGCGTCGGCCTGACCGCGCGTTGACTTCATCACGGCGCCAACGATTGCTCCGGCGGCTTGGATCTTGCCGCTCTTGATCTTCTCGGCCACATCTGGTTGTGCTGCCAGCGCTTCATCGATCGCGGAGAGCAGGGCGCCGTCGTCGCTGACCACGGCCAAGCCTCGGCTGGCGACAATCTCCTCAACCGAGCCCTCACCGGCGATGAGCCCCTCAAAAACCTGACGGGCAAGCTTGTCATTGAGGGCGCCACTGGAGATGAGACCTTCGACTTGTTTGATGTCCTGTGGGGTGACGCTGAGCTGCTCAAGTTCCAGCCCCTGCTCATTTGCCACGCGCAGAAGTTCGCCAGTCCACCACTTCCGTGCAGCGCTGGCATCCACTCCGATGGCAATCGTGGATTCGACCAACTCAATCGCGCCGGAATTGGCCAGGGTCTGCAGTTCGAACTCGCTTATCTGCCATTCAAGCATCAGGCGCGCGCGCTTCACCGATGGCATTTCGGGAAGACCTGCACGGAGCTCTTCTACCCAGTCGCGGCTGGGGGCAATGGGCAGCAGATCCGGCTCGGGGAAGTACCGATAGTCCTCTGCCTGTTCCTTGGATCGTCCGCTCGTCGAGCGACCTGTGTCCTCGTTGAAGTGGCGAGTTTCCTGGATTACGCGACCACCCGAATCCAGCACAGATGCCTGACGTTCGATTTCACTGCGCACAGCTCGCTCAACTGAACGCAGGGAGTTGACGTTCTTGGTCTCGCTGCGGGTCCCCCACCCGTCACCCGGCTTGTTCAGGGAGAGATTCACATCGCAACGCATGGATCCTTCTTCCATGCGGACATCGGACACCTCCAGAGCGCGCATGACATCGCGGAGCTCGGTGACGTAGGCACGCGCCACTTCAGGTGCCAGCTTGCCAGTGCCAATGACTGTCTTGGTGACGATTTCAATCAGAGGAATACCAGCGCGGTTGTAGTCCACGAGCGAGTAGTCGGCTCCGTGAATGCGTCCGGTGCTTCCCCCAGC
>JAUSQD010000152.1 GCA_030652695.1 Actinomycetota bacterium | reverse complement strand
TGGTAGAGCAAGCGGCTCATAATCGCTGTGTCGCCGGTTCAAGTCCGGCCCTCGCTACTGGTGAGCCCCACGCTCATTGCACCGTACGATTCAGGTTCGACAAGGCACGACCCTCAGAAAGGCACGACCATGGCTAAGGCTTCCGACGTTCGCCCCAAGATCACCTTGGCGTGTGAAGACTGCAAGCACCGCAACTACATCACCAAGAAGAATCGTCGTAACGATCCTGATCGCATGGAGATGAAGAAGCACTGCATGAACTGCAACAAGCACACCGTCCACAAGGAAACCCGCTAGCCGGACTGCGTTCAACTCATGGCGCTGAATCCCGAGTTCATCGGGCGGACCTACCCAGCAGGCCCTTCATATCTGGTGGGGCGCGAGAAGATTCGAGAGTTTGCGCGGGCAGTTGGCGATACCAACCCCGCCTATCTGGACCCAGAGGCAGCGCGAGCTTTGGGGTACGCAGATGTCATTGCTCCGCCAACCTTTGCGATCGTGCTTTCCCTGGACGCGGCAAACGCCGCCCTATTTGACCCAGAACTTGGCTTGGACTACTCACGGGTGGTGCACGGCGAACAGTCCTTCTCCTACACCCGCCCAATTTGCGCCGGCGACGAACTGATCGTCACAACTGTTATCGAGAACATTCGCTCGATGGCAGGCAACGACATGATCACCACCAAGGGCATCATCACCACTGTTGCCGGTGAGCCGGTGGCAACGGCAACCTCGATGCTGGTTTCGCGCGGTGAAGACTCATGAGCGTGAACTTCGACGAGATCGCTGTCGGTGCCGAGCTTCCGCCTGCGGAGTACACCTTGAATCGCCTGACGCTCGTGAAGTACGCCGGAGCTTCGGGCGACTTCAACACCATTCACTGGAATGAGCGCATCGCGGTCGAAGTGGGGCTGCCAAATGTGATCGCTCACGGGATGCTCACGATGGCTGAAGCCGTTCGTGTCGTCACTGACTGGGTCGGCGATCCAGGAGCAGTCATCGACTATGGCGTGCGCTTCACTCGCCCTGTGGTGGTGCCAAATGACGAAGAGGGCGTGGTGCTTTCAGTTTCGGCAAAGATCACCGAACTGCTCGAGGAACGCTGCGTCAAGATTGCGATCACATGCAAGTTTCAAGATCAAACCGTCTTGGGACGAGCGCAGGCAGTCGTTCGTCTGACCTAGGCCTCTCTAGTCTTGGCTTATGC
>JAUSQD010000150.1 GCA_030652695.1 Actinomycetota bacterium | reverse complement strand
GACCGGTTCGGGCAAGACCCTTGCCTTTGGCCTTGCGGCACTGACTCGTCTGCTTGGCACCACTGCCAAGCCGCGTCAACCGCTGAGCCTGATTCTCGTCCCGACTCGTGAACTGGCCATGCAGGTCAGCGACACCCTTCGTCCGATTGCTGAAGCAGCCGGTCTGCGCCAGCGCCTGATCGCCGGCGGCATGCCGTACAACAAGCAGCTGGAGGCACTTGATCGCGGCGTGCACATGCTGATCGCCACACCAGGTCGTTTGATGGACCTGGCCGAGCGCGGCTCCGTTGATCTCAGCTGTGTCGAGATCACGGTGCTCGATGAAGCAGACCAGATGTCGGACATGGGCTTCATGCCAATCGTTCGCGAAATCCTCGACCTCACCAAGCCCGGCAGCCAGCGCCTGCTGTTCAGTGCGACCCTGGATGGCGATGTTGATGTCATTCGCAAGGCGTACATGAACAATCCAGTGACACATTCGCTCGCGCCGGCATCGGCCTCAGTTGAGACGATGGATCACCACGTGATGCTCGTCCACCCAATGGACAAGGAACTCATTGCCGCGCAGATTGGTGCGCGCGAAGGCCGCACCATCTTCTTCGTGCGCACCCAGGCAGGCGTTGATCGCCTTGCTGCACATATGACCTCGCAGGGCATCGCCACAGGTGCTCTGCACGGCGGCAAGACTCAGGCCGTGCGTACGCGCACTCTTGAGGCTTTCCGCAACGGCATCACCCCAGCGCTGGTTGCCACCGATGTTGCGGCGCGCGGCATTCACGTTGACGGCATCTCGCTCGTCGTTCATGTCGATGCGCCACGCGACCCGAAGGACTACCTCCACCGTGCAGGTCGCACTGCTCGCGCAGGCGAGTCGGGCACTGTCGTCACTCTGGCTGCTCCCAAGCAGCAGCGCACGATTTCGTCATTGACCAGTCGCGCTGGTGTCGATCCCGTGGTGAAGCGTGTACGTCCCCTCGATGCGCACCTGGTTGAAATCACTGGCGCTCGCGAACCGTCGGGCACTCCATGGTTCCCACCGCGCGAAGCACCTGCACGCTCAAAGTCAGGCTCACGCTGGGGCGCTCAGGGCGGTCGTTCAGACAAGCCTCGCTACAGCGACAAGCCTCGCCGCTTCGACGATCGTGCGCCGCGTAGTGATCGGTATGAGCGTCCGGCTCAGTCGGCTGCTCCTCGTTCGGATCGTTACCGTGATGATCGTCCTGCTCGTGATGATCGTGCGTCGCGTAGTGATCGGTATGAGCGTCCGGCTCAGTCGGCTGCTCCTCGTTCAGATCGTTACCGTGATGATCGTCCCGCTCGTGATGATCGTGCGCCTCGCACGGATCGCTACCGCGACGACCGCGCACCTCAGCAGACTGCCGCACCTCGCTCAGATCGTCGCACCGACAAGCCTCGACACTCCTCGCGTCCGACCGCAACTGCTGGTCGTCCGCACAAGGCCAGCGCCCCCGGCAAGCGTGGTGGCGCTCCTACAGCGCAGCGCAAGACTCGCTGAACCTAGACTCCGGTAAGGCGGGTTTGCCCGCGCACTCACTGGAGACTTGATGATCAATTGGGTCGTGCCCGAACAGGTTTCGGGCTTGGCTGTGTGGCCCTTGGTCGTCGTGCTGCTGATGTTGGTTGCCATCAACATCGTGAACAATCGAGTTGCTCCGCAGACCCACTACCTGCTGTGGGCCTTTGGCTGTTCCGTTGTGCTCATTGCCATCGGCCTGCTCGATGGATGTTCCTGGACCGACATGGGTCTTGGCCGCATGTATCTGCTCAGCGGGGTGCTCTGGGGTGGACTCTGCATCTTCCTGATCGCTCTGGTCTACTTCATTGGCTCGCTCATCCGCAGAACGCGCAAGGCATTCCATGACGAGCGCATGTCTGGCCTCAGTGCATCGGGAGTGCTGTTTCAAGCGCTTGTTGAAGTGCCTCTGGGCACTGTTCTGCTGGAAGAGATTGCCTTTCGATCAGTGCTCTTCGCGATGCTCGCCCGACGATTTGGCCTGACTTGGGCGATTGTGCTGTCGTGCATCGCCTTTGGGCTGTGGCACATCCTGCCGTCGATCGGCACTCATGAGAACAATCCCGCACTTGGCTCAGTCGTGGGGGAAGGTCGACGAGGCAATGTGCTCGCTGTCATCTTGAGCGTGGTGAGCACAGGAGTCTCAGCGATCGTCTTCATTGCCCTGCGACTGGTGTCAGGCAGTGTCCTGGCGCCGATGGGGCTGCATTGGGGCACCAACGGTCTGGGCTATGCCTTCAGCTGGGTGCTCATCCGGCTCCGAGATCGTGGAAATACCGGTCAGTTGCCTTCTGGCTGAGCTAATCAGCACCTAAATGACACCAATGGGATTTACCATCTACGATGGTGGCCTCGATCGCAATTGAAGGGACCTGGCATGGATTCAGCTCGGCAGGCTTATGGTCAGCCTGTGGTCACTGCGCTGTCCGATCGCGACCGTGCCATCTTGGAATTTGAGCGTCAATGGTGGAAGTTTGCGGGCGCAAAGGAGCAGGCGATCCGCGAGCTCTTCGATATGAGTGCCACTCGCTACTACCAAATTCTCAACGGTCTCATCGACGTTCCCGCGGCTCTTGAACTGGATCCAATGCTCGTCAAGCGACTGCGCCGGATGCGTGCTTCTCGTCAGAAGGCTCGTTCCGCGCGCCGACTTGGCCTGGAGCTTGAATCTCGCTGATCGCGAGTGTTGCCATGCGTCGGTTGACCACTGCAGTAATGGCAGGCAGTTTCCTCTTCAGCCTGTGCATTGCACTGCCTATTGCTCCTGCCAATGCCGCGGGGGATCCGCTGGTCATCTGGGCAGATCAACTGCGCGCGGATGTCATCAAGCAGCAGTTCCCGGATGGCTTTAAAGGCACCAAGTTGACCGTGGTCGTCAAGGAGAGCCTGGCGGCAATCGAGGAACAGCTCAAGACCGTGAAAGCCGAGGATGGCCCTGACGTCATCGCAGCCGAGCACAGTTCAACGGGCGCGCTTGTGCAAGCCAAGTTGGTGCGCCGGCTCACACCGGGCAAAGCCGTGGCAAGTCTGTTTCCCGCCAATGTGCTCAGAGGGTTTCGCTATAACTCGCGCACGTATGGAATCCCGATTCAATTTGAGAATCTGGCGATGGTCACCAACACCACACTTGTGAAGAAGCAGCCAAAGACCTTTGCCAGAGTGGTTGCGGTATCCAAGAAGCTGCTGGCCAGTGGCAAGGCAACATCCGGGGTAGCCGTGGGTCAGGGCGAGGCAGGCAACGCCTACAACATGTATCCCTTCTTCAGCGGACTTGGTGGCTATGCCCTGGGCGTGGACGCCAAGGGCAATGTGAATCCAAGTGACGTGGGAGTCGCGAATCCTGCATTTCTGGGCAACGCCTCCCAGATCAGGCAGTGGAACAGCGATCGAGTGATTGCCTCGTCACTGACGACGGCAGCAGCCAAGGATGCGTTCGCTGCAGGCAAGGCGCCCTTTTGGATCACCGGACCCTGGGATCTGAATGCAATCGTGGCCCTGCCCTTTGGGTACCGCATCACTGCGGTGCCCAGCATGGTGCAGACCAAGGCCACGTCGCCGTTGCTCGGGATGAAGGGCTTCATGGTCACGGTGTTTGCGCAAGGTCATCAGATGCGCAAGGTCGCCGATCGATTTCTGAACGAAGGCATCGCTCGTGCTGGGGTGCAGGCGGCCTTTGCCACTGCTGCCCGACGGATGCCGGCCAATCGCAAGGCTGCCTCGGGGGTCACTGACCTTCGCCTTCGCGCATTTGGTACTGCTGGAGCGTCCGGCGTGGCGATCCCCAATGTTCCGCAGATGCAGGACGTCTGGGGCCCACTGGGTGCCGCTTGGCAGCTTTCGACCAAGGGAACAGGGGCCACTGCCCCAGTTCCAGCCTTCACTGAAGCCCAGGCAAAGGTGGTCGCGGCCATCGCTTCGCGCTCGTAGACCACTGTTCGCCGGTGGCGTGAGCCACATTTTCCATTTGCACTCTCCTAGGCAGAGTGCTAAAAATGACTTAGCACTCGACACCTGTGAGTGACAATCCACGGAGTGAGAACTCCCGCACGGACGTTCCCGGAGGAACAGGTCAATGGCAAAGATCATCGCATTTGATGAAGAGGCGCGTCGCTCGCTTGAGCGCGGCATGAACGTGCTCGCAGACGCAGTCAAGGTCACACTCGGCCCCAAGGGTCGCAATGTTGTTCTGGAGAAGAAGTGGGGCGCACCCACGATTACCAACGACGGTGTCTCCATCGCCAAGGAAATCGATCTCGAGGATCCCTACGAGAAGATCGGCGCTGAGCTCGTCAAGGAGGTCGCCAAGAAGACTGACGACGTCGCAGGCGACGGCACCACCACCGCAACAGTCCTGGCACAGGCACTGGTTCGTGAAGGCCTGCGCAACGTCGCGGCCGGCTCCAATCCCATGGGCCTCAAGCGAGGCATCGACAAGACCGTCGCTGTGATCTGCGACGAGCTGCTGCTGATGGCCAAGGATGTTGAGACCAAGGAGCAGATCGCTTCCACTGCCGCGATCTCTGCTGGTGGCGATGCTGAGGTTGGCAATCTCATTGCCGAGGCAATGGACAAGGTCGGCAAGGAAGGCGTGATCACGGTTGAAGACAGCTCGGGTCTGGATAACGAGCTCGACGTCGTCGAGGGCATGCAGTTCGACCGCGGCTACCT
>JAUSQD010000028.1 GCA_030652695.1 Actinomycetota bacterium | reverse complement strand
GCAGTACACGCGCAACATGGCCGTGGCTGCCTCCAATGGCGATGTTGCGGTACTGCTGGTTGATGCCGCTCGCGGTGTTCGGCCGCAAACCCATCGCCACCTCACTGTGTGCGCGCTCATGGGCGTGAAGACCGTCATCATCGCTGTGAACAAGATGGATCTTGTCGACTACGACCACGCAACATTCGAAGAGATCGTTGGCACTGTCCGCGTCACCGCAGCGCGCCTGGGCTTGGAGGAAGTGCTCGCCATTCCGATGAGTGCCTTCTCTGGCGACAACGTCACCAAGCGCGGCGATTCGATGGCGTGGTACCACGGGCTCACGTTGCTTGAAACTCTGGCTCAGTGGCAACCAGGCATTGATCCCGTGGAAGGCCCCTTCCGGTTCCCCGTCCAATACGTCGTGCGCGCCGAGGGCAACTTCCGCGGATATGCCGGCACAGTCGTCTCGGGCTCGGTGACTCCAGGCGACGAGATCTTTGTTGCTGATTCTGGCCGCACGGCCAAGGTTGATCGCATCGTGACCTACGACGGCGATCTTCAGGTCGCCGTCGCCGGTCAGGCTGTCACGCTCACTCTTGATCACGAAGTCGATGTCACCCGTGGCGATGTGCTCGCCGGTGATGATCAGTTGCAGCCCGCTGACCGATTTGCCGCGGACATGGTCTGGTTGAGCGAGGAGCCACTTGCGCATGGCCGCTCGTATCTTCTTGTCTCGGGTTCACGATCAGTGCCCGCCACTGTGACCAATGTGCGCAGCCGCATCGACGTCGTGACAGGTCACGAGGATGCTGCTCGCGTGCTCGAGATGAATGCCATCGGTCGTGTTGAAATTGCGACCGACCGACCGATCCCGATGGATCCGTACAGCGTTTCCCGCGACACGGGCGGCTTCCTGCTCGTTGACCGCGTCACTGCAGACACCGTCGCTGCGGGACTCACCAGACATGCAATGCGCCGTGCCTTCAACGTGGTTCCGCACACCTATGACGTTGATCGCAATGCGCGGCAACTGCTCAATGGACATCCAGGCAAGGTGCTTTGGCTCACCGGCCTGCCAGGCTCGGGCAAGTCGACCATTGCTGATGCGGCTGTTCGCAAATTGCACGCGCTCGGTGTGCATACCTACGTGCTCGACGGCGACAACGTGCGCACAGGATTGAACAAGGATCTCGGCTTCACACCCGAGGACCGCGCCGAGAATGTCCGCAGGGTCGCTGAGGTCGCCAAGCTGATGATGGATGCCGGCGTCGTGGTACTCGTGGCCTTGGTGTCTCCGTACCGATCTGATCGTCGGTCCGCGCGCGACATCTTCGATGCCGGAGACTTCATTGAGGTGTATGTCGACACTCCTATGGAGATCTGCGCCCAGCGCGATCCCAAGGGCTTGTATGCAAAGGCCGCTGCTGGCAACCTGCCGAACATGACGGGCGCTGGTCAGGCGTATGAGATTCCTGAGCACCCTGATCTGGTGCTGCGTGGCGAGGGAGATCTCGACGCCGCGGCCGAACAGGTCGCCCGCGCAATCCTCGGCGAGTGACATACTCGGCGCCTCATGTCTGGTCCGAATACGTCCTTTGACCCCAAGCAGGTCTCCGCACTCAACGCGGAGTCTGTGCAGGCCGTCGTTTCCGAGGCGCTCGCAGCGATTGCGAACTGTGCTGATCTAGCGGCGCTGAAGGATGCTCGCCTGGCCCATGCCGGCGATCGTTCCCCGTTGGCACTGGCAAACCGCGAAATCGGCGCCCTGCCGCCTGCGGCAAAAGCCGAGGCTGGCAAAAGGATGGGCCTGGCCCGACAGGAGATCAAAGCTGCCCTGGATGCGCGCGAAGCACTCCTGTTGGAGGCGCGCGACGCGCAGGTGCTCACGGAAGAGGCCGTTGACGTCACATTGCCGACTTACGAAAGACCAGTGGGTGGGCGTCATCCGCTGACCACGCTGATGGAGCGCATCTGTGATGTCTTCATTGCCATGGGCTATGACATTGCGGAGGGTCCGGAAGTTGAGGCAGAGTGGATCAACTTCGATGCACTCAATCTGCCACCAGATCACCCGGCGCGAACCATGCAGGACACCTTCTATATTGAGTCAGCTGACAGCGGGGTGGTGCTGCGCACTCAAACATCTCCTATTCAGATTCGGGCGATGCTTGATCGCGAAGTCCCGATCTACGTTGTCGCACCTGGTCGGGTTTTCCGCACAGATGAATTGGATGCCACGCACACGCCGGTCTTCCATCAGGTTGAGGGTCTGGCGGTCGACATCGGCATCACGATGGCAGACCTCAAGGGGACTTTGGATCACTTCGCGCAGGAGATGTTCGGCGCGGGCATCCGCACGCGCTTGCGCCCCTCCTACTTCCCATTCACTGAGCCCAGTGCCGAAGTCGATCTGCAGTGCTTTGTGTGCAGAGGACAGTCCATCGGCAACCCAGAGCGTCCGTGCCGCACCTGTGGCAGTGAAGGCTGGATCGAGTGGGGTGGTTGCGGAATGGTGAACCCTCGAGTCCTCAGAGCCGTGGGAATCGATCCTGAGATCTACCGAGGATTTGCCTTTGGGATGGGCATCGAGCGGACACTCATGTTCCGCAATGGAGTGACAGACATGCGCGACATGGTCGAAGGCGATGTTCGATTCACGCGGGCATTCGGGCTGGAGGCCTGATGCGCGCCCCAGTTTCGTGGCTGCGAGAGTTTGTCGCGATTCCGCCCGAGCAGAGCGGACGCGACATAGCCGAACGACTGATCAGCGCTGGTCTTGAAGTGGAAACAGTCGATGTTGTTGGGCTTGGTGTTGACGGACCCGTGGTCGTGGGTCAAGTGGTGAGCATTGAAGAACTCACAGAATTCAAGAAGCCAATTCGGTGGTGTCAGGTTGATGTGGGTGTCGCCAATGGCGGCGTGCGCGGGGTGATCTGCGGTGCTCGCAATTTCAGCGACGGCGATCACGTGGTGGTGGCCTTGCCCGGCACGGTGCTTCCTGGTGGCTTTGCAATCGCCCAGCGGGAGACCTACGGCAAGGTCTCTGACGGCATGATCTGCTCGGCTCGCGAGCTCGGGCTCGGCGATGATCACGATGGCATCATCGTGCTGGAGGCGGGCACTGCAGTCGGCGCTGATGCCAAGGCGATCCTGGGGCTTGGCGAGGAGATCTTGGATATCGCCGTGACTCCTGATCGCGGCTATGCCCTTTCAATCCGTGGGCTTGCACGAGAGTTGGCCATCGCCTATGACCTCGAGTTCGCTGACCCGGGATTGGCGCTAGCCGAACTGCCAGCCCCCATCGCAGGTGGCAAGCCCATCGAATGCGCATCAGAGGACGAGGACGCCTGCGCGCTGTTCACGGTGCGCACGATTCAGGGCTTCGACGCGCAGGCCAGTTCGCCGCTGTGGATGCAACGGCGCCTGCTTGATTGCGGAATGCGGCCGGTTTCCCTTGCGGTTGATGTGACGAACTATGTGATGCTCGAACTCGGTCAGCCGCTGCACGCATTTGATGCCGCAAAGTTGCAGGGCTCCTTGCGCGCGGGGCATGTGGCGGCCGGCTCAAAGCTGGAAACCCTGGATCACATTGACCGCTCTCTCAGTGCCGATGACCTGGTAATCCTGGATGATCGTGGCGCCATTGGTCTGGCCGGGACTATGGGTGGATTTGCAACAGAGATCGACGACAGCACCACCGCGATTGCACTGGAAGCGGCGCACTTCTCGCCAGGATCCGTTGCGCGGATGGCGCGTCGACACAAGTTGTCGTCTGAGGCCTCACGTCGCTTCGAGCGTGGCGTTGATCGAGTGCTTGCGCCGTATGCCTCGGCCAGAGCCGCTGCGCTGCTGCTTGAATTTGGGGGCGGCAGCTATGTGGGGATGACGGCAGTTGAGGCCCCCTACGAGCCGGGCGTCATCGCGATGTCAGTCGATGAGCCCTCACTGCTGGCAGGGATGCCCATTGCCTCAGACACCGTCATCGAGCTCTTGCAGTCTGTTGGATGTGAGATTGCAGCCAGCGGCAGCAATTTGCACGTCACGGTTCCCAGCTGGCGAACAGACATCACCGACCCGGCAAACCTTGTTGAAGAAGTGGTGCGCCTTGTTGGCTTTGATGCGGTGCCGTCAACCCTTCCCAAGGCCGCAGTGGGGCATGGCTTGTCCAAGGCACAGAGACTTCGTCGCCGTGTGGGTCTGACTCTGGCTTCGCGAGGCGCCTTGGAGATTCTCAATTACCCGTTCGTGGGTGAGGCGGAATTGGCAGCATTGCGAATCCTGCCCGCAGATGCACGCTACTCAAAGGTGCGCCTGGCAAATCCCATGTCTGAAGAGCAGCCATTCATGCGGGGATCGCTGCTGCCGGGGCTGGTCGCCGCCGCGCGCCGCAACATCGGTCGCGGCTTTGATGATCTCTTCCTGTTTGAACTCGGCGCGGTCGTTCGTGGCAGTGTCGGCGCACAAGCGCCCAGGCCGAGCGTTGAGCAGCGCCCAGACACTGAGCAATGGCTTTCCTTGAACATGATGCTTCCAGCGCAGGTGACTTCACTTGCAGGTCTGCTCATTGGCAATGAACGTGCGCGTTCGTGGTCCTCAGCAGATCGCGCCTACGAGTGGGCAGATGCTGTTGCCAGCGCGCAAGCTGTGGCCGATGTGCTGGGGCTGCACTTCGAAGTGTCGCGGGCCGCGGATTCCACATTCCATCCGGGGCGCAGCGCCCAGTTGCGCGTTGGTGATGCGATCGTGGGAGTTGCAGGCGAACTGCATCCTCGGGTTCTGGAAGATGTGGGTCTGCCAGCTCGCAGTTGTGCCTTTGAGCTTGACTTTGACTTGTTGGTGCTTGCTGCCGTGGACTCAAGGCCCGCACCTGCCGTGTCAACGCAGCCAGTCGCCAAAGAGGATCTGGCACTGGTCGTGCGTGATGAGGTTCCGGCCGCCCAGATTCAGGCAGCCATCGCCGAGGGCGCAGGGGAGTTGCTGGAGTCAGTCCAGCTCTTTGATGTGTATCGCGGCCAGCAAGTTGCCGAGGGTTCGCGATCCTTGGCCTTTGCTCTGAGATTCCGCGCTCCGGATCGCACCCTGGAGGCGGCGGAGATCGCCCTGGCACGGCAAGCGGCGATTGACTTGGCAGCACAACGCCATGGGGCCACCCTGCGTTAGCCAAGCCCGCTCTCACATCTATATGCGCGTATGCGTATAATTCTTGCATGGTTCGGATCAGTGTTGCGGGTGGCTCGGGATACGCAGGGGGAGAACTCCTGCGCTTGCTCTTGTCGCACCCAGAAGTGGACATCACCGCGATTGCCGCAGGCTCCAATGCGGGGGAGCCCGTTGTGGCCTTGCACCCCAACCTTTCGCAATTGGCGGACCGACACTTCGATGTCACCAGTGCTGAGACATTGAGCGATGCCGATCTGGTGTTCCTTGCGCTACCCCATGGTGAGTCGGCGGCCTTGGCTCAACAGCTGCCGTCAGCGATATCCATTGTGGATCTCGGGGCCGATTTCCGCCTCGCTGATGCAGCAGCGTGGGAGCACTTCTACCAACTGCCGCACGCCGGAACCTGGACCTACGGACTTCCAGAGCTGGGCGCCAATCGACTCAAGATCGCCGGATCAACACGGGTGGCCAATCCCGGCTGTTACCCCACTTCAGTCGCGCTGGCTCTGGCACCGTTGTTGAGCGAGAACTTGATTGAGCACGAGGGCATCTCGATTGTGGCGGCATCGGGCACATCCGGTGCCGGGCGCAAGCCGACCGATGCGCAGTTGGCCTCGCAAGTGATGGGCTCAATGTCAGCCTACGGGCTTGGCGGAGTGCATCGGCACACGCCGGAAATCGAGCAGTCACTCTCACGTGCAGCTGGCCAGAGGGTGACGGTGTCCTTCACGCCGTTGCTGGCGCCCATGTCGCGTGGCATGTTGTCGACCTGCTCGGCGTATCCAAAGCAAGGGGTCAACGTGAACCAACTCCGCGACGCTTTGGAGCATGCGTATGCGGCCGAGCCATTTGTTCAGCTGCTGCCTGAGGGATTCCTTCCGCAGACATCCTCTGTCTATGGCACCAATGCCGCCCAAGTCCAGGTCGTGCTGGACGACCGAGCTGGTCGGGTCATTGCCCTCTGTGCCTTGGACAACCTGGGCAAGGGCGCTGCAGGGCAGGCACTTCAGAATGCCAACCTCATGCTCGGATTTCCGGAATCACTCGGCCTGACAAGTAACGGAGTCGCACCATGAGCGTCACTGCTGCCAAAGGTTTCAGCGCAGCTGGAGTCAAAGCGGGATTGAAGGCGTCTGGCAACCACGATGTTGCGGTGGTGCTGAACGAAGGACCGGAGTTCACCGCTGCAGGGGTTTTCACGAGCAACCGATTCAAAGCGGCGCCTGTGCTGTGGTCCCTTCAGGTGCTCGCCGATCGTGAACTCAAGGCAGTGGTGCTGAACTCTGGTGGCGCCAATGCCTGCACAGGGCCTGACGGATTTGCTGACACCCATCACACAGCTGAGTACCTCGCAACCGTTCTCGCCTCGCGCGGAACTGAGTTCGGCGCTGGTGAGATAGCTGTCTGCTCCACAGGATTGATCGGTGAGCGTCTGCCAATGGACAAGATCTGTGCTGGCATTGATGCATCAGTGGCTGAGTTGTCCGGCACTGGCGGTGACAATGCTGCGCTGGCGATCATGACCACCGACAGTGTGCCCAAGAAGAGTGTGGTGGCTGGGGGTGGATTCATCGTCGGCGGAATGGCCAAGGGTGCTGGGATGCTTGCGCCTGGCCTGGCAACCATGCTGGTGGTCATCACAACCGACGCGATTGTCGATGCCGAACTTGCAGATGTGGCCTTACGGCATGCGACCAGCGTCAGCTTCGATCGCATTGACTCCGATGGCTGCATGTCGACGAATGACACCGTCTTGCTGCTCGCCAGTGGAGCCAGTGAAGTTCGACCATCGGCGGAGGAGTTCACCGAGACTTTGACCGCGGTGTGTTGCAGCCTTGCATTGCAGCTCATCCACGACGCAGAAGGTGCCTCCAAGGACATCAAGATCGTTGTGGAGCAGGCGCTGACCGTCGATGACGCACTCGAAGTTGGCCGGGCAATTGCTCGCAGCAATCTGTTGAAGTGTGCCCTTCATGGTGAGGACCCGAACTGGGGCCGAGTGCTGGCTGCAGCCGGAACTACCTCGGCTGCATTTGATCCGGATCTGGTCGATGTTGCCATGAACGGAGTCTGGATCTGTCGGGGTGGCGGCCTGGGCGAGGATCGCGCACTTGTCAGCCTTGCCGCGCGCGAGATTGAAATCAAGGTCGTGCTGAGTGCAGGTACGGCCGGTGCCACCATTTGGACCAATGACCTCACGGCCGACTATGTCCATGAAAACTCCGCGTACTCCACCTGATTCCGGCCCACTGAAACCCGAGGCAGCAATGACTGATCTGAACCAGGCTTCGGCCAAGGCGGCGGTGCTCGCAGAAGCACTGCCGTGGCTCGAGCGCTTTCATGGTGCAACAGTCGTCGTGAAGTACGGCGGCCATGCCATGACCGACGATGCGCTGAAAGCCAGCTTCGCTGAAGACATTGTCTTCATGCGCTTGGCGGGACTTCGTCCTGTTGTGGTGCACGGCGGCGGCCCGCAGATCAACGCGATGCTTGAAAAGCTTGGAGTGCAATCGGAGTTCAAGGCTGGCTTGCGTGTGACGACTCCAGAGGTCATGGACGTTGTAGGCATGGTGCTGGTTGGGCAAGTGCAGCGGGAGCTCGTCGGGCTCATCAATGACCACGGCCCTTTTGCCGTAGGCATGTCTGGTGAGGACGCGCACACCTTCATTGCCGAGCGACACACCGCAAGCATCGACGGAGTCCCAACCGATATTGGGCAAGTCGGCGATGTCGTTGAAGTCCGGCCTGATTTCGTAGTGAAGCTCCTCGATGACGGATTCATACCCGTGGTGTCCACTGTTGCGCGTGACGTCGATGGCGTCATCTACAACGTCAATGCTGATTCAGCAGCAGCTGCGCTGGCTGAGTCATTGCATGCATCCAAGTTCGTGGTGCTTACCGATGTTGAAGGCCTGTATGCGGATTGGCCCGATCGCGAGTCAATCATCAGCCAGATCGAAGTCTCTGAACTCAGCGAGATGCTGCCAAGTTTGGAAGCCGGAA
>JAUSQD010000148.1 GCA_030652695.1 Actinomycetota bacterium | reverse complement strand
TCGGCGGCGACGAATTCGTCATTGCCGTCCCGAACATGCATGACAAATCGGATGTGGATGTGCTGTGCCATCGCATCATCGACGCCTTCGCGCGTCCCTTCGAAATCCACGGTATGCGCATCAACACGAGTATTTCCTTGGGAGCGGCTATCACTCGAAGGGGGAGGTCGTTTGATGTTGACGAGTTGATTGACTCAGCAGACCGTGCCCTTCGAGAGTGCAAAGCGCAATGTCGAGGCGCCGCCCGTGTGCAAGAGATTTCGTGAGTTCAACTCGAGCTTGGGTAATTGAGAATGTGATCCATCGGATTGCGCGGCGCTCGATTGCTTGGACTGCCCGATGGATAGCCCACAGCAATTGCCCCGAGTGGTTGATATGAAGACGGCAACTGCAGAGCCTGCTGCACGACTTCAGGGCAGAAGATGGTGGAAGAGATCCACGCAGAGCCGAGGTCATCTGCAGCGAGGGAGACCATCAGATTCTGCATGGCCGCACCACCAGCCACCATGAACAAGTCGCGCTCGGCCGCATTGCGTCGAGCATCCGGATACACGTGCGCAGCACCATCAAGATCAAGAAATCCGAGAATGAGCACAGGCGCAGTGCGCAAGATGTCGCCGCGTGCAATTCGGGCTGCGACAGCCGCCTCATCGATGCCAGGAGTGGCTCGAAGATCTTCCACCCACTTGTGCGTCATGGCCTGCAGCAGATTGGCGCGGACCGGCTCGTCACGCAGAATCAGGAATTGCCAAGGCGTGGTGTGGTGAGGAGCGGGTGCTGTGATCGCACTCCCGACTGCCGCAAGCAGGGTTGCATCAGGCACTGCCTGATCAGTGAACGAGCGAATGGTCCGCCGATGTGCGGCTGCTGAGCGTCGCCCCTGGACGATCGCCTCCGCCGTGCCAAGGGTGAACATGTCCTCATCAAGTGGACGGATCAGATCGCGTGCACTGGCCGGAGATTGCGCTGAGACATAGGAGCCCAGGCCGCGCACGACGGCAACGGGACAATCGCTGAGTTTCCCTTTGACGAGGTCAGCAGCAGCCGCGATTTCATCAGCGATGGCGATGACGGTCATCTCCAAGGTGCGACCGAACTTGTCGATTCGGCCCGTGTGATCATCAAGGACAGTGATGCCGGCCGCGCCGATCGCGGAGTCGGTCACCCCCATCCGCCACGGGCGACCCATGGTGTCGGTGATGATCACTCCCAACTCGCGGCTCAGTCCGTGATTCAGGGCATGCATCAAATCTTGTGCGGATTGGTCAGGAAATTCAGGAAGCAACACGATGTGCTCTGCCTGCACATTGCTGGCATCCACACCGGCGGCCGCCAGCACCAGACCCTGTCTGGTCTGAACGATCTGGGTAAGGCCGCCAGGGTGACGTTTGGTCGCAACGATGCGAACCGTTTCATCACTGATGGCCTGGTCGCGCGATGGAGACGCAACGATGCGACCCTCGGCCTTGGCCACCACCTTGCTTGTGACCACCACGACGTCTCCGCTTGCCAGACCAGTTGAGCCATCTGGCCACTGCACAGATGCAAGGAGTGGAATCAGCATGCCGGCAAGGTCGTCACCGGGCGCGATGTCTGCAAGCCCGGCCACTGGCACAAGCGTGATGGGTGACATGGCTAGCTGCCAGCCAGGGCAAGAGTGGCAGCAGCAATGGCAGCGGATGTTTCCAGATCTGACATCAGCAGCGGTACGGCGGCGACGCGGATGTCGGCAGACGAGATGGCGGCGATACTCGCGGCGTCTTCGTCAGCGATCAGCCAGGCGTCCAGATAGCCACCTGCGCTGCGTGAGCCGTAGTGCAGTGCGACGCCGGCGGCAGAGGTGGCCACCCCAATCGTCTCCAGGCAGGCATCTGCCATGCCGCGCACGGGCGCGCCGCTGATGATGGGGGAGACCCCCACGACCGGCGCCTTGGTCGTGCGGATTGCGTCAGCCAGTCCGGCCACCTGCAGGATCGCGCCGATGGAGACCACCGGATTGCTGGGCGGCAGGATCACCAGATCGGCATCCATGATCGCCTCAATCACCCCGGGTGCGGGCTTGGCGTCATCGATGCCAACCATGACAAAGGCCTCGGCTTTCAGCGCGGCGCGATGGCGGATCCACCACTCCTGGAAGTGGATGGCAATTCGGCCCTGCTCGGGATCCATGACCACCACGTGGGTTTCGGCACGATCATCGCTCATCGGAAGCAAGGTGACGCCGGGCTTCCAGCGATCACTCAGGGCAGCAGTGACCTCAGAGAGGGTGAATCCTGACTGCAGGGACTGTGTGCGGATCAGGTGCGTGGCAAGGTCGCGATCGCCCAGCCCAAACCAGCTGGGTTCAACTCCGTATGCGGCCAACTCGTCCTTGACGGTGAAGTGCTCATCCTCACGGCCCCAGCCGCGCTCGGCGCTGATGCCGCCCCCAAGGGTATACATCACAGTGTCCAGGTCTGGGCAGACTCGCACTCCATGCACCCAGATGTCGTCCCCAGTGTTTGAGATGACGGTCACCTCGCTGGCGCTGCCGCCCTTGCCGTCGGGATTGGCGGTGCGCAGATGGGCGAGCAGTCCGACGAGAAATCGAGCTCCCCCGATGCCTCCAGACAGGACAGTGATGCGAGAGGGGACTGGGCTCATGAGTGCATCCTGCCAACTCAGCCCGACGGTGTGTACGTCCCCTCTAGAGAGGACATATGGGCGTTTTTTCGGCGTGTCGTGTTAATTCTGGGAAAACCATGTCTGATATGTCGGACTTCAGGTTGACGCGAGCAAATCACACCGATGTAATACGGCCTCAAGACAATTGCAATGTTCTAGTAAGGGTCGAGGAGGTCCGATTCGTGACCGACAGCATTCCAGCCGGGCTCACGCTGATTCCGCTGACCGAGGTTGAAGAACTCGGCTGGCAGGAGCAGGCGCTCTGCGCGCAGACCGATCCTGAGGCATTCTTCCCTGAAAAAGGCGGAAGCACGCGCGAAGCCAAGCGTGTCTGCCTTTCGTGCGAGGTACGCGTTGAGTGCCTTGAGTACGCCCTTGAGCAGGACGAGCGATTCGGCATTTGGGGCGGTCTGTCCGAGCGGGAGCGCCGCCGCTTGAAGAAGCGTGCCATCTAGAGTGGTCGAATGCCGTCGGAATTCGAAGAGCCAGACCTCGATTCCAGCCCTTCGTTCGTAGAACAGTCTTCGGGCGAGTTTCAGACTCCTGACGCGCTGGCTGTCAGCGCCCAGACGGCGATTGAGGATCAGGCGTGGTCTGACTGGTTCAGCGAGGGCGAGGAGGACTTCACTCCGGGTCTGCCCCGCAGGCATCACCACGTGACGGCAGTCCTGGTCAGTCACGACGGAGGCACCTGGCTGCCGGCCGTGCTGACCACCCTGGCCAACCAGACGCGTCAGCCCAACGCCTTCGTCGGTGTCGACACTGACTCTCACGATCACGGCCCAGAGCTCCTGCGCAACTCGCTGGGAGCAGACCGAGTCATCACCGTTGACCGCAACGCCGGATTCGGCCAAGCAGTGCGCGCTGGCCTGGAGCATGTCGGGCAGGTTCGCGTGGAAATCTCACCCGATGCTGGAGAGCTGATCACCTGGATCTGGCTGCTGCACGATGACAGCGCACCTGATGTCTCCTGCCTTGGCGCCCTGCTGGACGCAGCAGATGATCAACCCGATGTCGCCGTGCTTGGACCAAAGATTCTGGGTTGGCATGATCAGCGGCTGCTGCTTGAGGCTGGCTTCAGCGTGACCGGTGCCGGCCGCCGATTCACTGGTCTGGAACGCCGCGAACATGATCAGGGACAGCATGACGGTGTGCATGATGTGCTGGCTGTGAGTTCGGCAGGCATGCTGATCCGTCGAGATGTGTGGGAGCGCCTTGACGGCTTTGACCCGCAGTTGCCGCTGTTCCGCGACGATTTGGACTTCTGCTGGCGAGTGCATCGCGCCGGAGAACGCGTGATCGTGGCCACCGACGCAGTGCTGCATCACCGCGAGGCCGCGGCCCATGGCCGCCGGATCGCCGATCTGGCCCCGCACCATCACCGTGCCGATCGAGAGGCGGCCGTGCATGTCCTGCTGGCTCAAAGTCGCACCTGGGCCAGCCCCTTCATCGCTCTTCGGCTGCTGGTCAACAGTGCGGTTCGCGCGCTGGTGTTCCTGATTGGCAAGGACTTCTCGGCGGCCGGCGATGAAGTGCAGGCCGTGTTGCACATCGTTCGCCATCCAAGGCACCTGGCTGATTCGCGCAGGCGCATTCACCAGACCTCGATTGAGCCGGTGTCGGTGGTCAATCGACTACGACCGCGATTGGCCTGGCAGGCGCGTCAGGCTTGGGAAGCGCTCCTTGGCATTGCCTCCACCAGCGGTGCCTCGTCGGGTGCGACGGCGAGCATCGTGGAAACGGGTCCAGGTGATGAGGCTTCGGACTTCCTGGATGTGTCCAGCTCCGGAATCGTCAAGCGACTGCTCGTGCGACCCAGTGTGCTGCTGGTGCTCGCGCTCGCGGTGTTCTCTGCAGTCGCCACTCGAGGACTCTGGTTGGGCGATGGCGTGCTGCAAGGAGGCGCCCTGCTGCCGACGCCTGATGGCGCAAGTGATCTGTGGGCGATCTATACGCAGGGTTGGCATGACATCGGGCCGGGATCCAATGCCGCAGCGCCTCCATATCTGCTGATGGTCGTTGCTGCGGGCGCATTGCTGCTGGGCAAGAGTGCTCTGGCGGTGCAGATTGTGATGCTGCTGGCCATGGCCTTCGCAGCTTGGGCCGCGTATTTCTGCCTGCGCGGAGTCATCAGCAGCCGACCCGTTCGCATCTGGGCCGCCGTGATGTACGCCGTCCTCCCGCCCGTCACTGGGGCCATGACCGCAGGGCGCCTCGGCACCGTCATTGCCGCCATCGCCTTTCCCTTCGCACTGCGCTCATGTGTGCGTTTGGCCACCGGGCAGGCAACCTTGCGACGAGCTGCCGGCACGGCTCTGCTGCTGGCGGTCCTGGCTGCGGCTGTTCCCTTCTTCTGGCTGATCGCTGCCATCTTCGCCATCGCCTTGGGCGTGGTGCGTTGGCGACAGGATCGCATCGCTGCCAAGCCGCTGATCCAGCGACTTGCCATTGCCCTCCTGGCCCCAGTGGTGCTGATGGCGCCGTGGAGCCTGCAGTGGTTCCTTCAGCCAGCTCGTTTCCTGTCAGTCACGGGCGAGCACAAATTGAGCGATCAGGATTTGTCGCCAGTGTCAGTCCTGCTGATCCACCCTGGCGGACCCGGGATGACACCGGTCTGGATCACCGCCGGACTGGTGGTCGCCGGACTGCTCGCACTCCTGCGTCGTGATCGACTCTTGCCCATCGTGATGGCTGTGGGGCTGGGGCTTGTCGGCCTGGCCTTTGCCATGCTGCAGACCATCGTCATGGTGACCCCACCTGGAGCAACAGATGCCGCACGTCCGTGGCCCGGCCCGGCAACCTTGATCTGGGGCGCCAGCCTGGTGCTTGCTGCAGCACTTGCCGCTGATGGCCTGCGTGACCACATCGGTGGTGCCAGCTTCAGCTTTGATCAGCCGATTGCCGTGGTGGTCACTGTCGTTGCTGTGCTCACCCCATTGGCTTGCGCGCTGATGTGGTTTCCAAAGGCTGCCGATGAGCTGCACAAGTCATCTCCGAGCGCCGTGCCCGCCTTCGTTGCGGCAGACTCGCTGAGCCAGGCCGCCCCTCGCACCCTGCTGCTGCGTGCAGATCGGGCTGGCCGGGTGCTCTACACGATGCTCAATGGACCTGGCCCGGTTCTTGGTGACGCCGACATGGCACCACCGAGCGAGGTCTGGGAGCCCATTGACGCCGAGGTCGCGGCTCTGGCCTCCGGACGTGGCGGGAACGAGATCGAAGTGCTCAGCGGCTATGGAGTCAGATTCGTGCTGCTGGCCAAGGGCACCTCCAGGGATCTGATTCCGATCCTGGATGGCGAGCCAGGCCTGCGTCGTTTGTCCAGTGCAGCGGGAGAAGTGCTGTGGGGTATCGATGGCGTGACCTCGCGCGCGCGAGTGCTCAGCGATGGCAAGGCAGCTGAAGTCAATGTTGTGGGTGGAGATCCCGTTCGCGTTGCCGCGGTTGGTGTCGACACTGACCCATATCTGGATCAGACCCTGGAGGCGTCAGCTGCCGGTCGCCAACTGGTGATCGGGGCCTTGGCCAACGGTGGCTGGCAGGCAGTGGCCATCAATCCTGAGACTGGCGAAGAAACGGCGCTGGAGCCGGTGACTTCTGCCGACTCGCTTGCTTGGTCGGCTGCCTTCGCCGTGCCAGGCGATGCGACGCAGGTGCAGGTTCGCTATGACGCCTGGGGTCGCTCCCTGTGGATGTGGATGCAGGTGATCGTCTTCATCGCACTGGTCATCTTGGCGCTGCCTTCTCGACGCATGGAGGAAAGCGACCCTGATCTGGACGGCTTCGGCTTTGACGCAGATGGGGTGAGCCGTGAGCGCTGATCTGCCCGACGCCGAACCAGCAGTGGAGCTTGAAGAGTTCATGAGCGCACCTTCGCAATCAACCTTCTTCTTGCGCATTGCCTTGATCAGCGTTGCGCTGATCCTTGGGCTTGGGCTGATCGGGCAGTTCGGTCTGAATACCGACGACAACCTCGCTGTTGCAGTGGAGCCGATCCAGTCGTCGGTGCTCTTGTGCCCCGAACCCGGCGTTGGAGTTCAAGCCGGTTCGAGAGTGACGGCTGCGGTCGTGCCGGGGCAGCCAGGTCAAGACGATGGCGCAGGTGAGGTCAGCCTCACAACTCTGGCGGGCAAGGAATCGGCAAGGGCTCGACTGACGGCTCCCGGAGCTCAGACAGAAATCTCTGCAGCAGGTCGCAAGCTGCCACCGATCAGAGTCGTGGGCACCGGTTCGCTTGCTCCTGGGCTGATCGCCAATCAATGGAGTCGCTCGCCGCGCGGACAAGGCCGAGGCATGGCCAGTACTCCCTGTGACTCAGCTGGTTCGGATTTCTGGTTTGTGGGCGGTGGCGCAGTAGCCGGGCGACAAACGCGAGTCGTACTGGTCAACCCGGATTCATTTGCAGCCGTCGTTGATCTGGTGATCTACGGACCCGAAGGCATTGTGGATGCACCTGGTGGGCGTGGACTCGTGGTGAATCCTCTGCAGCGCATGTACGTGCGCATCGATGCGCTGGCTCCCGGCGTTGCCACTTCTGCAATCCACGTGATTGCGCGCACCGGGCGCATCGGCGCATCCGTGGACGACGATCAGATGTCTGGACTTCGTTCGGTTGGCACCGAGTGGGTGCCTCGTGCTGCTGACCCTGCCAAGCATGTGTATGTCCCCGGGGTGTTCCCGGGCAGTGGCGCGCGAGTGCTCGCGATCGCTGCACCGGGAGATCAAGATGCCCAGGTCTCGATCAACATCATGACAAGCGATGGCACCTTTCAGCCAGCTGAGCGTGATCAGATCATTGTGCCCAGCAACAGCGTGGTCAGCATGGATATGTCAACGGTCACCCAAGGGCAACCGGCAACGCTGGAGCTGACTTCTGATCAGCCAATCGTCGCTGGTATGCGCCAGTTCTTTGGCTCGAGAAGTCAGCAGAATGACACTGCCTATGCGGCGGGTGCGCAGTCATTGATGACCACGGCTGCAGTGAGCGGCCTGCCAATCCAAGGCGCAACGCGAGTCCGCCTTGCGCTGACTGCGCCCAAGGCTGAAGCCAAGGTGAAGATCTCCCTGTACCCGTACTTGGGTCGCGACGTGGTGTCCACTGCCGTGCAGGAACGAGAAGTCACGATCCCCGCAGGCTCGGTGAAGTGGATCCGGCTCAACCTCAATCAGGGTGGGGACTGGTTCACGGCAGTGGTCACCCCACTGAACTCGGCACCATTCCTGGCTGCGCATGAAGTGCTCGAGAACTCCAGCTTCGGCGATTTGGTGACGGGCTATCCATGGCAGGCACTGAGGACTCAAGTCCTGGTGCCGACTGCCAACGAGGATGCTGCGCTCCCTGTCCAGAACTAGGTTCGGCGCGTCCTGCCCATTGATCGCTGCCGAGGCCGCTAGCGTGCCGGTGTGGCTCGTCGTCGCTGTTCCAAGCCCTCATGTCAGGCCCCTGCGGCCGCGACGCTGACGTATGTCTATGCCGATTCCACTGCAGTGCTCGGACCCCTGGCCACCTATGCAGAGCCACATTGCTACGACCTCTGCCAGATGCACAGTGAGCGCCTGACTGCGCCACGGGGCTGGGAGATTGTCCGGATCACTCCAGATCCGGATGCCCTGAAGCCAACCTCTGATGATCTTGAGGCATTGGCCAATGCGGTGCGCGAGGCTGCCCGCCCGCGCTATGTGCCTGGTGGCGACATCGATCACCCACCGGTTCCCAACGGAGCAGTTGAAGTGGCGCGGCGTGGTCATCTTCGAATGCTGACCCACGACGAGTCCTACATCGAGCCAAATTCCGGTGGCGATTTCTAGTCCGCAAGCCTGACCAGACCGACCGATAGCCTTCGACAGTGCGCAATTCTCAACAGGGCAGCCTTGAGCAGGTCATCAAGGCCTATGACATCCGTGGCATCTACCCCGGTCAACTCGATTCAAGCCTTGCCTACGACGTAGGCGCAGCCTTTGTGCAAGTGCTGAGGCTTGCGGCTCGCGATGGCGGTCCCGGAGCTGTCGTCATCGCTCATGACATGCGCCCATCGGGTCCAGAGCTGGTCGCAGCCTTTGCCGATGGAGTCCAGGATCAGGGCTGCGATGTGGTGCTGATCGGCTTGGCGAGCACTGATGGTCTGTACTTCGCCTCAGGCCGCCTGAACCTTCCCGGTGCCATGTTCACCGCCAGCCACAACCCGGCTCAGTACAACGGCATCAAATTGTGCAAGCAGGAGGCGTCTCCGGTCGGTCAGGACACTGGGCTGCGCGCGATCCGCGAACTCATCGAGCAGGGAGTTCCGAAGTACGACGGAGTTCGCGGCCAATCACGCAATCAGGACATGCTCGCCGATTACGCCAGCTATATGCGTGAACTGGTTGACGTCTCATCAGTTCGACCACTCAAGGTTGTCGTGGACGCGGGCAATGGCATGGGCGGCTACACAGTGCCGGCAGTGCTGCAGAGCGCAGCTGGCCTCCCAGCTCTGCCGCTGGACATCACCCCCATGTACTTCGAGCTTGATGGCTCCTTCCCCAATCACGAGGCCAATCCCATCGACCCAGAGACCCTGGTCGATCTGCAGGCAAAAGTCATTGAAGTAGGAGCTGATCTCGGCCTTGCCTTCGATGGCGATGCTGATCGGTGCTTCGTGGTTGACGAGCGCGGGGAACTGGTGAGTCCCTCAACGCTCACGGCATTGATTGCGGTGCGTGAGCTCGCAAAGTCTCCCGGCTCTGCAGTCATTCACAATCTGATCACCTCGCGATCAGTGCCGGAGGTCATCGTCGAAAACGGCGGCATCCCGATCCGCACTCGAGTTGGCCATTCCTTCATCAAGGCGCAGATGGCCCAGACCAATGCGGTGTTTGGTGGCGAGCACTCCGGCCACTTCTACTTTCGTGAGTTCTGGCGTGCGGACTCTGGCATGCTCGCGGCGTTGCACACGATCTCGGCCCTAGGCCAGACGCCGGCAGGCACGAGTCTTTCCTCGATGCTCGCCCAGTACATCCGGTACTCGCTCAGTGGCGAAATCAATACCGAGGTTGCAGATCAGGCAGCGGTGACCGCATCGATCAAGGCCGAGTACGGGCAACTGCCTGGAGTTGAGGTCGATGAACTCGATGGATTGAGCATCACCGCGGCTGACTGGGCTCTGAACGTGCGCCCGAGTAATACCGAACCTCTGCTGCGCCTTAATGTGGAGGCCAAGGATCCAGTCCGGATGGCGGAATTGCGCGATGAACTGCTGCAGCGCATGCGCAATACGGCTGAATAGGAGCAGGGGGAGTCGCCGTGAGTGTTGGTCCACTTGGGCTTGATCCTGCGCTCATGCAGGTTTTGGCCTGCCCTTGCGATGCTCATGGATCCCTGACGCCCAACGAGGAGGCCAGCACGCTGACCTGTCAGGTCTGTGGACTTGCCTTTCCAGTCCGTGATGCCATCCCGGTCATGCTGCTC
>JAUSQD010000134.1 GCA_030652695.1 Actinomycetota bacterium | reverse complement strand
CCGATAGCCGCCAAATGCCGCCGCCAGGGCGAGCACAAGTCCGCCCAGCGCCTGAGGGATGTCGTAGAACATCGTGAAGGTGGAGATCGCAGCCGGACGAGTGCGGTCATTGACGTTGCTGAGCACCAAGGCCATCAGTCCGGGGTACTGCAGCGCGATGCCCACGGCCAACGGCACCATCGCCAAGTACAAGCCAAGCCAGCCTGGCGTGATGGCCATGATGCCAAGGCCAATCACGATGGACACCGTGGCCGAGATGCCTGTGATGCGTGGGCCAACTCGATCAGGAACGCGGCGACCAAAGAGGCGCACTGAAAGCACGATGGCCGAGTAGAAGAAGAACAGCCATTGCACCTGGTCATAGCCCAGCGTGGGCGCGTATAGAGGCAGGAAGGCATTCATGCCGACCATGCCGACGATGCCGAGTGCGAGAACCACACCCGGAAGAATGGCCGGCAGGTAGAAGCTCGGTGGTTTGTTCTCCCCTTCAAGCAGTGTCATGTCGGATATTCGAATATCTGACTTGCGCACGATGATCACCGGGAGCGCGCCAAGGAACGCGATGGCGCCTGCCACCCCGAAGGCGGCTTCATATCCAGCGGAATTGAATACCAGCTGACCAACGACTGGGCCGATCGCCAAGCCAATGTATGGAGCAATCGAAAAGACGCTTGCCGCTTCCGCCCGACGGAACTCACTGACCCACGACATCACTGCCGACAGCATCGCCACCATCAGCGCAGCCTGTGCGGCACCAAGCAAGAGGCGCAGCACGATGAGCGTCGACACATTCGGTGCCAGTGGCATCAGGGCAGTACTCATTGCGCCAAGCGTTGCTCCCGCCAAGACAACTGGAACTGCGCCGTATCTATTGATGCGCGGGGTGATCCAGGGTCGAACGAGGATGGCCGACACCGCTTGCACCGCAACAACGACGCCGATTTCAATGTCGGTTCCGCCTAGTTCGTCATGCACGAAGACGGGCAGGATCGGCAATGTCATGCCGACACCCATGAAGAACGCAAATGCTGCGACGAGAATCAGAAAGAACTTCAAGGTGACCAGAGGCTCGATCTGTTGTGCTGCTGCCGAGCGCGTGCGGAAACGCACAGTCATACTCCCAAGTGAGATTTCAGGCTGTCACGGCAGCGCGGGCGGCTCGTCCAGCTTCGTATCTGGGGATCACGATAGCGAGCAGAATCATCAGGCCAATGAAGGCGGCAACGGCCGACGCAGCAAACACTGACCGATAGCCCCCGACAGCTGCCACCACGCCGACCACCAGTCCGCCAAAGCCCTGTGAGAGGTCAAAGAAGAGCGTGAAGGTCGAGATGGCCACTGGCCGATCTCGCTCGGAGATTCCGTCAAGGGTCAATGAGAGCAAGCCTGGGTACTGCAGGGCCTGACCAATGGCGAACGGAACGATCGCCAGATATGCCCAGTACGGGCCCATCGTTGTGGCAAGTCCGGCCATGCCGATGATCAATGCCGTCGTGGCAAAGATGCCGGTCTTCTTGGGACCCATCCGATCCGGAAGCCGACTGCCCAAGGTGCGCATCAGCAGAACGACCACAGAGAGGATCAAGAAGGCGAACTGGATTTCCAGTCCGGGGATCTCCAAGGCAAACAGCGGCATGAAGGCGCCAAAGGACAGCATTCCCACGATGCCCAGGGCGATCACCACGCCTGGCCACACAGCTGGCTTGTAGAAGCGCTTGAGCGTGACACCTTCGGCGTCTGGCAGTGCCTCGATCGGCACGTCCTTGTAGAAGAGCATGGGGATCACACCGGTGAACGCGACCACTCCGGCGGTTACGAAAGTCGTGATGTAGCCGAATTCCTGAAAGACCGCCTGGCCAATCAACGGACCAATGCCCATGCTCAAGTACGGCGCGACCGAGAACAAGCTGATGGCTTCACCTGATCGCACTGGTGACACCAAACTGGTGACTGCAGTCAATGCACCAATGAAGAGTGCGGCCATGCCGGCCCCGAAGATCAGGCGCAAAATGATCAAGGTGAACACATTTGGCGCGAATCCACTCAGCGCGAACGACACGCCGCTGGCAACGATCGAGCCGATGAGAATGGGCTTGACTCCCCATTGGTTGAACTTTGGCGTCAGCCAAGGGCGGATGGCGATTGCGGAAATTGCCTGCACTGCCACCACAACACCGACGGCAACGTCGCCGCCGCCGAGGTCATCCTTGACGAACACCGGAAGAACAGGGGTGATGATGCCATTGGCCAAGAACACGCCGAAAGACGCAGCCAGCAGCAGGATGAATTTGCCAGTGAGGAGTCGCTCACTTTTCAGTTCACTCATAGGTGCACCTAGGCGATCGCTCCCGCGGCCCGCAGTTCTGCAATGCGTGATGCGTCGTATCCGGCAATCTCACGCAGTACTTCGTCGGTGTGCTGTCCGAAGTCTGGTGCGGGATTGCACGGGCCGGCATCCTCGTTGAACATCACCGGCGGCATGACGATTGGCTGCTGCCGGCCTCCGTACTCAGCAGTGCGGATCAGGCCATTGGCCTTGATCTGCACGTCGTCTGGCATCTCTTCGACTGTTTGCACGGGAGCCCAGACGCCCTTGCTGTGGACGAGGATGGCCTTCCACTCAGCCAGTGTCTTGGTGGCGAAGATGGCATCCATGATGGTCATCAAGTCAGCCGAATTGGTCATGCGATCCATGGGGCTGGCAAAACGGGGATCAGCCACAAGATCCATCCGCTCCAGGTTCTCGCACAGATTGACAAACTCTGGCTGGTGGTCGCCCAAGTGAAGCAAGCCAAGGTAGCGACCGTCAGAGGTGCGGTAGGTCGCGCCCGACCATTGACCCATCTCTCGTGGGAAGAATTGCCCCATCATTGAGTTGGGCCCATCGACGGCCTTGCCGATGATCGCCGGCGCGTTGAACCAGGCCGCAGTGCCAAGCAGAGACGAATCCACCACCACTGCCTCACCTGAACGCTCACGCTTGAACAAGGCGGCTGCTATGCCTCCTGCAAGCACGAGACCGGACATGCCGTCGCCGTGTCCGATCATTCCCGAAGGCGTGGTCGTCTGGGTCACGTTCATCACGGTGGAGGCAAGGGATCCGCGGTGCCACCAGGTGGCGCCGTCGTAACCGCCTCGGTGATTCTCAGGTCCAAGCGGCCCGCCGCCGGTTCCCTTGGCGTAGATGATGTTCGGATTGATGGCGCGCAGCTGCTCGACATCAAAGCCAAGCTTCTCGCGGGTCTTGGGCAGGAAGCTGGTGAGGAATACATCGGATTCGCGCACGAGCGCGTAGAGCGCTTCGCGGGCTTCATCATTGGCCAGATCCAACGCCAGGCCACGCTTGCCACGGTTGTAGTGATTGAACATCCAGTGCGCCTTGCCCGGCTCAAGGGTGCCGCCGCCGGCCAGAGTGCGCAGAGGGTCAGGTGACTTTGCGTTCTCGATGTGGATGACGTCGGCTCCCCATTCAGCGAGCACAGCTCCAGCTGAAGGGCAGAAAGCCCACATGGTGAGGTCTAGGACGCGAATGCCTTCGAGCATCTTCATGGGTTACCTCGCACTTGGAAACGCCGACAGTCAGGCGTGAAGGGTGGAAAGTCCGGAATCAAACGTGCTTGGCATCGTAGGTGCAATCGTCGAACGATTTGAGAAAACCCGAAAAACGCTGAAGGCCCCAGTGCAATCGCACTGGGGCCTTCACGAGCACGTGAACTATGCAGCTTCTCCGCTGAGGAAGCTGCGCACGATGCTGTCAGCATTGCTGTCAGCAGGGCCGTTCCAGACCTCGTGACCGTGCACCATCAGCATGGCGCGATCGGCGAAGGACAGGGCGCGATCGATGTACTGCTCGATGAGCACGATCGTCACGTTGTTCTTCACTCGAGCAGCTGCCAGGGCTGTGTAGATGTCAGCAATGACAATGGGCGCCAAGCCGAGTGAGAGCTCATCAACCACGAGCACATCTGGCTCGGTGATCAGGGCCTTTGCCACTGCGAGCATCTGCTGCTCACCACCTGAAAGGGTGCGAGCCTGCTGCTTGCGACGCTCGCCGAGGCGGCCGAACAGCTCGTACGCATGCTGAACAGCCAGCTTTGGATCTTCAGCGAGCTTGCGCGCACCAAGCATGAGATTCTCTTCAACCGTGAGGGTTGGGAAGATTGCCCGGCCCTCTGGAAGGTAGGAAAGCCCACGCTGAGCAATCAGGTATGGATCCAGCGACGTGATGTCATCGCCGGCCATCGAAATCGATCCACTTGACGGCGGAAGCAAGCCAGCAAGTGACTTGCCTATGCTGCTCTTGCCCGCGCCGTTTGCTCCCAGGATGGTCAGGCATTCACCCTTGGCCAACGAGAAGGACACATCCTCAACGGCAAGAGCATCGCCGTACTTGAGCGTGAGGTTCTTAACCTCAATCATCGCCTCTGACATTTACTCGTCCTCCGTAGTTCCAAGGTAAGCGGTCTGAACAGCCTTGCTTGCGCGCATCTCAGCTGGGGTACCACTGTCGATCAGCTTGCCGAAGTCAAGAACAAAGACCCTCGTGCTGATGGCGAACACCAACTCAAGGTCGTGCTCGACGAGCACAACCGTGATGTTGCGCTCGCTGGCGAGCTGCTGGATGAGACGACCAAGGTGCTCAGTCTCTGCGCGGTCCAGACCAGCCGATGGCTCGTCGAACAGCATGATCTCGGCGCCAGTGGCCAGGCACAGTGCCACCTCAAGGAGGCGGCGCTGGCCAAGGGTCAGGTCCGAAGGGCCCTTGTCCTTGTCGCGACCCAGACCCAGCTCGTTGATCAATTCGTCAGCAGAGGCAATTTCTGCCTTGGAGATGCCGCGCGAGATGAACGGGATGAGGTCGAGCACGAAGCGGCCAGTCGTTGCGAGCTTGCCCGCGCGAACCTGCTTGCCTGCACGTGCAGCCAGGACAACGTGCTCGCGAAC
This sequence comes from Actinomycetota bacterium, assembly GCA_030652695.1. Classification (GTDB taxonomy): domain Bacteria; phylum Actinomycetota; class Actinomycetes; order S36-B12; family S36-B12; genus UBA11398. The sequence continues at coordinate 8,153 of JAUSQD010000134.1, read as the reverse complement.
CGTGAGCTCGGTGACCAACTGCGGTGACTGGAACGTGCGTGCCATGTTCATGGCAGCTCGCTTCTGCGCAGATGACTTGCTGACATCTGTGTCACCGATCATGATCGTGCCCTGATTCTGGGCAAGCGTTCCGGAGATGCAGCCAAGCATCGTGCTCTTGCCTGCTCCGTTCGGGCCGATCAGAGCGGTGATCTCCCCGGCCTTCGCGCTAATGCTCACGGCATCCAGTGCCTGCACACCGCCGAAGCGGATGCTGACATTCTCAGCGCGCAGTGCGGGATTGGCATTCATCGTTGCTGTCGACATTATTTCACTCCCGCTGGAACGCTGGTTTCGGATTCTTCTTCATACGACGGGGAGTGCACCGTGCCTCCACTCATCTTGATTGCAAGATGTCGGAACTGCGCTCGAAGGTTCGGGTTGATGCCAATCGGGTCAACCACCATGTTGATTGCTACCAGACCGAAGAGCAGGACCGGAAGGTCTGCAAGCCGCTCTGGGAGGAACTCCGAGAAGATCGCAGGAGCCAGCAGGAGAGTCATACCGCCGGCAGCCAGACCACCCATCGAACTGGTGCCCTGAGCCACGGCCAGTGCAAACCAGACCAAGCCAATCGTCATGATGAAGCCGTTGGGGAAGGCCACCAGCTGGAAGCTGGCAACCATCGTTCCGCCGACACCAGCAACCGCTGCACCAAGGGCGAACACCCCCACACGTGCAATGTAGATGTCGAAGCCCAGAGTTGCGGCACGAACGCGGCTGGCGCGAATGGTGGCGAACACCAGGCCAGTCGTGGAACGACGCAGCGCCCACAGCATGAACATCACCGCGAACATCACGGCAGCGCCAAACCAGTAGAAGGTCTTTGGCGTGTCAAAGGTCATGCCGAACAGCACCGGACGACCAAATGGCAGACCGGAACCGAAGTTGGAGAACTCATCACGCGTGTAGACCGCTTGGTCGACCAAGAGGGCGAAGGCGAATGTCACGATGGCGGCGTATAGCGGACCAAGGTTCAGGCACAACAGTCCGACCACAGTGCCGACAAGGCCTGCCACCACACCACCAATGAGCATCGCTACCAGGATCGGCACCTCATTTGCCGCTCCGAACCAGGTGTCGTTGTTGACGACGTAGGCCGCCGCAATAACACCCAGACCGGCGAAGCTGATCTGGGAGAGGCTGATGATGCCGGCCTCACCTGTCACAAGTCGGAAGGACAAGAAGATCACGGTGTAGCAGAAGCCGACCGCAAGCAGACCTGTCCAGTACTCGTTGAACAGAATCGGAATGCCCACGAGCACCACAACCAGCACGGCGTAGCCGACGTAGCGGTCCCAGTGACCCTTGGGATTGCGCATGATGTTGAGGTACTTCGAAAGCGAGACTTCGTATGCGTTGTTGACTGCAGCGACTTCGACCTTCTGCGAGTCCGCCTTGACATCTTTCTGCTGGCTGTAGATCAGCACAGCGCCGACCATGAACAGGAAGGGCAGGCTCGGGCGAAGCGCCGTGCCCAGGAGGCCATCGCTTGGCAAGTAGAGCACCAGAACTTCCTGGGTGATGCCCAAGATGAGCGCACCAAAGAATGCCCGCCACAAGTGGGTGAACTTGCCGATGACCGCACCTGCCATCGAGGCTGCGATGAGGTTGGCGAATCCACCAGGGCTCAAGCCCACCTTGGGAAGCACCATCAATCCGGCCAGACCGGCGATGCCGGTGCCAATTGCCCACGTGGAGGCGACGACGAACTTGGGGTTGGTGCCGGTAAGCACCGTCATGAGCTCGGAGTCGACCGAACCACGGGTGACCAGACCCGCCATGGTGCGGTTGAGGACGTAGTAGCCACCAAGAGCGACGATCGCAGCCGTCACAATGATGATGAACTGCTCGTTGGAGACGTTCACATCAAAGACGCTGAAGATGACCGAGGGCTCACCGACTGGTCCGTAGACGAGGTAGACCGGATCGTGTCCGAAGATCAAGGTCGTGATCGCCACGAGCGCGACCTGCAGACCGATCATGACGCCGACCTTGGTCAACGGGGCCAAGTTGCCGAGCTTGCCCAGCAGCAGCCACCAGAGGAACAGGCCGAGTAGCGGTCCAAGGATCAGCACCACGATGGCTGCAGACAGCCACAGGTTCAAACCAAGTCCGGTATCGGGATTGCCCATGTAATAGAAGCAGTAGGCCAAGAAGAAGGCCATGCCGCCTTGAGCAAAGTTGAAGACGCGAGACGCGTTGTAGGTAATGACCAATGCCATGGCAGACATCGCATAAAGCGCGCCAACGGCAAGGCCAGCAATAGCAAAACTGAGCACCTGGGGTCCTCCTGGTCAGGGCCGATCGAATCCGCTGCTGGCAAGGGCCAGCGACGGAGATTACGAGGTGGCAATCAGCAATTGGTGCGGCTGACCATGCCGTGCAACGGAGGGCGACGGGTTGCGTCAAGGCTCCTTGAGGACATCCAGCCGAGTGGCGCCGCGGTAGCGACGCCATTTGTCCGGATTTCCATCGAGATGTTGAGTCGCGAGCCTAGGCAGGGTAGATGTGCCCGTCAAGGGGAATGGCGTATTTGATTACACCTTTTTGTTCACGAATGTGAAGTGCGGTCTTTTCGCGTTCTGTTTGTTCAGTTCACCTCGGTGTTGATGAGCAAACCGCACGTCGCGTTGTCATCGGGAAGCATCGAATCACCGCGCACGGTGAGGAACCAGGTGCACCGTTGCGGATCACCATCGGGCGTGACGCCGGGAGCAAAGGAGACCTTCCCCGGCAGCAATCCCGCCCCGAGGTAGTCCGTCACACCGCGCAACACCCTGATGAAATCTGCGCGAGTGGGACAACTGCCTGCACCCGCCAGCCCCACTGCCATCAGATCCGATGCGACATAGCCGATCGGTGCAAAGGGCGAATAAGGATCCACGCCCTTGGCCGCCATTCCGGCGACATAGCGCTTGACTTCCGCATGATTCAACTGCAGCGGGATGTATCCATAGGGCGCGCCCACTGCCCCATCAAGTGCACCTTTTGCTGCCAGAACATCAGCGGGGTTGGCCAGCCCATGCACCAGCGCCATGCGGGGGGAGGCGTTCTGACTCTTCAGTGCCCGCAGCACAGTCGTGCCGGATTCCACGAGCGAGATGACATTCACGCCAGTGGCACCTGAGCTCTTGATCTGTGAGGCCACCAAGTCCAGGTTTCTGGCGTCGGGCTCTACTTCATACGTCGCCCCAGCCTGAGCCAGATTCGTGGCGTTCAGGCTGGCGATGAATCCATTGGCCGCCGCAATCGCTCCGGGGCTCTTGGCTGTCACCACGGCGACCAACCTGGCCTTGGCCTCCTTGAACCGCTGAGCAGCGGCCGTGGAGGCGTAGGTCGTTGAATAGGCACCGAATGCTCCGAAGACATTCACATCAGTGCCGTATGGGGGCAGGTTCGGCAGGCCAGTGACGGGCACGCCGGCCTGTGCCAATGCTGGATACATCGAATCCTGCTGTGAGGCTGCAATGACGCCGAACGCGCCATCAGCGAGTGCCTGCCTGCCGACTTCCCTCTGAACAGCCGGATCGTTGCGATCGTCATAGAGGCGAAGGACGATGCGACGCCCTCCGACACCCTCCTTGCGATTCAGCTCGTCAGCACGCAACTGCGCTGCCACCCCGAAGTTTTTGAAGACATCCGCTGCCGGCCCTGACTGTGGGAAGACCACGGCGATGGTGACCGAATCAGCAGTCACGCCAGGTTCTGGAGCACACGTATTAATAGGTGTCGCAGAGGAGCCCACCTCTTGGCCGCCGGCTCCAGCCCCGCAGCCAGCCAGCACCAGGGCCGCAATGGCAGTCGCGGCCGCCGCTCTGGGGATTCTCACGTGCACATGGTCGATCATCGGCCACGCTCACGCCACATCGGGTCTATGAGGGCCGATGTGGAGCAGTGGGCGTCGAGACAAGGCCTGGCACTCGACGCCCACTGGATCGAGGGGACGCGAAACTCTTGGTATCACCAACGGTAGATCGGCGATCTTCAGATTCCAACGGCTCCGCCAGTTCTTGACCAACTTGTAATGCGCAGCGCAACACCTCAGGACCATGCACATTCCTTGCGACCGTTCGAGGCGCACCAGCGTTACGCATCTGTGATGCAGCACCGAACGAACATGGCGGGCATCATTGCGATGCCCGCCATGTTCTGTTCCTGCTCAGTTACTGACTAGCCAACCACCTGGTTGGTATTGGTGTTGATCAGCTTTCCGCAGGTGGCCTTTGCGTCGGGCACTGGCACACCGTTCTTGACGACCACGTACCAAGAGCACTTGGCGGGGCTGCCCATTGGAGTGACACCTGGCTGGAAGGAAACCTTTTCAGGGATCATGCCGTGGGCATCGAAGGAGGTGACCTTGCGAAGGTTGTCGATGAATGACGCGCGAGTTGGGCACTTGCCTGCTCGCTTGAGACCTTCGATCATCAAGTCGGTGGCAGCGAATGCGATCGGTGCCGTTGCGTTGTAAGGGTTCAGACCAGCGGCCTTCATGCCGTTGATGTAGGTGCGAACTCCGGACTTGCCCGGGACGCCGGCAGGAATCGTGCCGTAGGTCGTGCCGATCATTCCTTCAAGCGGACCAGCCGCCTTGGAAATGACTGCTGGATCAATGATCCCTGCGCCAATGGCTGCCTTCGGCTTGACACCTTGAGCTGCCATGGCCTGAGCAATGGAGACCACACCATCGACAAACATCGACATGTAGACACCATCTGCTCCTGAGTTCTTGATGCGCAGGGCAGTTGAGGTGGCATCGTGCGCCCCCTGCGGCTCATCGAGGATGAGCAATGCCTGGTCGATGCCAGTGCCACTCAGACCCAGTGCCTTGCTGGTACTGATCATTCCGGATGCAGCGCTTGGACTGTTGTGTGAGATCAGAGCGACCTTCGTCACGCCTGCCTGCTTGAAGCGCTCATGAACGGCAGTGCTGATGATGCCGGGAGCAGGTGGTCCGGTAACGGAGAAGGCGTTGCGATCAGTGGACATTGCATTGACGTTGAATCCAGTGACCGGCACGTTCTGAGCCTTGAACGTCGGGAACGCTGCATCATTTGCCGAGGTCATGACCAAACCGAAGATGTGGTCACTTTCAAGTGCCTTATTGGCAACGCTGAGCTGGGTAGCTGCATTGGACTGATCGTCGTAGCCAATGACCTCGATCTTGCGGCCATTGATTCCGCCCTTGGCATTCTCCTGTGCGATGCGAAGTCGTGCAGCCTGCTCGCCACCGGCGAAGTTCGATGCGGCCGGACCGGTCTTGGGAGAAAAGAATCCGATCTTGATCGATCCCGCGGTGACACCCTCCGAGGGTGCGCACGCAGCATTGTTGGTGACCGGAGCGGGGGTGGGGGCGGCCGAAGCAGTGGCCGCGGCGAATGACAGTGCAACGGCGGCGCTCAACCCGCCGATCATGAGCGAATTTCGACGCCGATGCTTTGGGTCGATGGACATACGAGGACCTCCAGTGGTCGATGCAAGTTGCCTGAACTGTCCCGAGTAGTCGTGGTGTGCACCCGGGCATTTAAAACGTAATAAGGCGTCCGGTTAAATTTCCCTTAGTTACCAAGTCGTTACGCGCGCTGGTCTGGAATGTCTGGGTTTGTCGGTAAAAATTCTGGGGCTCGTGTCGCCATCACACTTCGGGCTCTCGTCTGCTTGCCGCGCAGCACGGCATCTACGCTTGGGAAATGCCGACCACGCTCGCTGAGCTCATTGCTGCCGGCGATTGGCATCCAGACATCACCGTTGAGGGTGATGTCTCGCATGTGCTGCGATTCGTTGACCTGGATGCGCTTATCCCAGCCGACCTGGCGAGCTTGGACTCTCGGGTGTGCTTGCTCATTGGCATCACTCGCCAAGCCCCGACAGCCGCTGTGCTCACAGCCGCGAACAGTCTGGATCTCGTGCTCTGTACCCACAATTCTGATGACCGTCAGACCGTCACAGTGCCAGATCTCGATGATGCGATGGCTCAGTTGTCGCAGGCCAGTGCCCTTCGACCGCGAGCCACGCTCGTGCTTGCCTCACTCCTGCGGCAAACTGCACAACTCGGGCTTGCCGAGGGCATCGCAGCAGAAGCTGCTGCGTACTCCACCTTGCTTGCCGGTCCGGAGTTCGCGCAATGGCTGGCCTCGCACGGTACTCGCAAAGCCACACCAGCCAATGAATCCGAGCGCGTGACCACTGCACTGCAAGGTGAAGTGCTGCGCATTCGAATGACGCGAAAGCTGCGTCTCAACGCGATTGACTCCCCAATGCGTGCCGCACTCGTTGAGGCGTTCACCATCGCAATTGCCGACCCAAGTCTTCAGGTGCACTTGTCAGGTGAGGGACCCTGCTTCAGCAACGGCGGCGACCTGCGCGAGTTTGGCACCACGCCCGATGCCGCTACCGCGTGGACGGTGCGCATGACTCAGCACCCTGGCTGGTATCTCGCTCACATTGCTGATCGCGCACACGTGCACATGCACGGTCGGTGTGTGGGCGCGGGAGTGGAGATGTCTGCCTTTGCCGGTCACGTCGTGGCCGATTTCGACACCACATTCCTGTTGCCCGAACTGCAGATGGGACTGCTCCCAGGCGCAGGTGGCTGCGTCAGCATCCCTCGCCGCATCGGACGATGGAGAACCCTGTGGTTGGTCTTGAGCGCTCACACCCTGTCTGCAGAACAGGCGCTTGATTGGGGACTCATCGATGACATCGCCGCCATCGATTAGCGCCAGCGCATGGGGCCAGTCGCTCTTGGCCATGCTGGGTGTGCACACACCTGTCGCTGAAGCATTCGAAAGCGCACCCATCGCCGACTGGGCTCGCAGTGGCGCCGTGGCGATCACTGGATTCCCGGATCGGCCTTTGCTGCCCACGGGTTTCGGTGCTACTGCAGCCCGTGGCGCGATGCTGGCACTTGAAGCACTCGTGGGTCCACTCGGATTGCAGGGAGCACTGCTGCTCGCCGAACGAGCAGCACTATCGCAATGGCCCGCCAATGCACCGTGGTCACTTGGGCAGCACTGCCGCGCTGTGAAGGCTCACGATGGATACCTCGCTTTGTCACTGGCGCGCGCAGAGGATGTCGAGTTGATTGCAGCGCTCGTCAGCGACGGACACGCCAGTACTTGGGACTCAGTCGACGCCTGGGCTGCACAGCGCACCGCACGGGAGGTCGTGGATCGATGTCGACTCCTTGGCATGCCTGCTGCCGTCGTGGGTGAAGTCAGTTCGCGGGAACTCATGCGCATCCAGTCGACTGAGTCCCCACGCAAACGCCCGCTTGCAGGCATGAGGGTGCTGGACCTGTCGAGCTTGTGGGCCGGGCCCTTGTGCGGGCACCTGCTTGGCCTGGCCGGAGCACGGGTCATGCGGATGGAGAGTGCTGCTCGACCAGACGGCGGGCGCGAGGGATTGCCACCCTTTGATGATCTCCTGCACTCCGATCAACCATCAGTCATCTTTGAGCCAGGCTCTCTTGATCTGTTGCACGCATTGGTCGACAGCTCCGACATCGTCATCACTTCTGCTCGTCCGCGTGGCCTGGCTTCACTCGGGCTGGATCCACAGCGATTTCTTTCCAGTCGAGAACACGGTGTCTGGGTGCAAATCAGTGCCTACGGCTCCAGCGGACCGCAAGCAGATTGGGTTGGCTTCGGTGATGACACTGCGATGGCAGGTGGACTTGTGAGGTGGATTGACCATGTGCCAATCCCTGTTGCCGATGCCCTCGCAGATCCATTGACTGGCATTCATGCAGCTGCTGCCGCCGCTGCCATGACCGTGCGCGGCGGGGCACATTTGATCGACATCGCGCTGGCGGATGTTGCCGCCGCAACTCATGCAGATCAGCCCGACAACGACCCGTACCTGCGCGACGGACAATGGATGATTGAAACCGAGTTCGGTGCGCGTCCTGTAGAAAGTCCGAAGGCGCGAACGGCACCATCACCCGCCCGCGCCTTGGGGGCAGACACTGCCCTTGTTGAATCCTGGTTTGCGAACTGACTACTTCTTCACCGGACGGTAGGAAGTTGCAAGCATCAACAGCGCCGCTCCGACACCAAGCACAACTGCGCCGACTGCCCAGCGCACGCCAAACCAGCCCAAGCCCAGAGCATTGT
>JAUSQD010000129.1 GCA_030652695.1 Actinomycetota bacterium | reverse complement strand
CCTGTAAGCCGGGTTCTGTCTCGGCAAGCCGAGGGTGATCATCCATCTGCGACCACTGTTGCCAGTGGCCTGGTGCGGCCTACCCGCAGACATCGAGCGAGCAGCTCGTCTGCGCAGATCGCAAGCGATCCTCTTGGCCTTGCTCCAGGTGGGGTTTACCTAGCCGCAGCAGTCACCTGCTGCGCTGGTGGTCTCTTACACCACCGTTTCACCCTTACCTCGATTGCTCGAGGCGGTCTGTTTTCTGTGGCACTGTCCCGCGGGTTGCCCCGGGTGGGCGTTACCCACCACCTTGCTCTGTGGAGCCCGGACTTTCCTCGACACTCTCGTGCCGCGATCACCCGGCCAACTCGTCCGCCGCAAGGGTAGGGCCTGCGTCGATCTGGGTCCACATGCCCAGGCCTGAATACCTACGCGGTGAGGCAGGTCTGCTCCCACAGATCTTCCGGGAGTTCGGCATCTGCAGGACGTGAGTTATCAGAGGTCGGCGTGCCGCAGACAATCTCCGGCGCCTTCAGTACCCAATTGTCACCAATCCTGGCGAAGATGAAGGACTCCTGCACCTTGGCTGCAGCATCGTCAGTCAGTGTTGCCTGCACCACGGCCCACTCGCCAGAGCATTGGAGGGAGTCAAAGGAGTCCAAATGAGATTGCGATTCGTGCAGGAAGGTTTCGATGGTGATTTCCAGACTTTCCTGGTCGCATGCCGACGATGGTGGCTGGCTCGGGGAAGACGAGCACCCGGCCAGAAGCAGCAGCCCAGCACTGGTCGCAATCAAGATCGGCTTCACCGGCTCACCATCTCATATTGCAATGCCCTAGCGTCGGGGCCACCATGCTGATTCTGCTGCCACCAAGTGAGTCCAAATCAGTCCCACCGATCCCACTCAGTCCCTCATTGTCATTTGACGAACTCAGCCCGGTTCGACAACGCGTCAAGCGCGCCCTGATCAAGATGTGCGATGGCAGTCGCGCTCGCGCAATCAAGGCACTTGGGCTGGGTCCCACACAAATGGATCTGCTCCTGCTCAATGCTCAGCTGGAGACGGCCGCATGCGGTACCGCTGTTGACACCTATACAGGTGTGATCTATGAAGCCTTATCGGCGCAGAGCATGACTGCCGTGCAGCGCTCTCGGCTGCACGAGCTTGTGGCTATCGCTTCAGGCTTGTACGGC
>JAUSQD010000119.1 GCA_030652695.1 Actinomycetota bacterium | reverse complement strand
CTTGTACTGGGTCAGCACGCACACACGCCGCAGACCAGCGTTGATCAGATTGGAGAGCACGAAATCAATGAGGCGATAGGAGCCACCGAAGGGAACTGCGGGCTTGGCACGGTCGCCGGTCAAGGGCATGAGTCGCTTGCCCTCGCCGCCAGCGAGGACCATGGCTAGCACATGTGGTTCCGCGCTCACCCTTGAACCTTAGTGCTGAAATGCCCGCGCGAAAGGCTTCAGATCAAATGCCTATGCTCATCAAGTGCGCATTGGAATTCTCACCCGCGAATGGCCACCTGAGATCTACGGCGGAGCCGGCGTGCATGTGGATCAACTGGTGCACGAACTGCGTCGCCTGACCCCGGTCTATGTCCACTGCTTTGGCGGCCATCGCCCAGATGCGACCGCGCACGCGGTGCCCACCTCCCTGCATGGCGCCAACCAGGCCATCCAGACCATGGGTGTGGATCTGGAGATGGCGATGGCCGTGGCGGATGTCGATCTCGTCCACTCACACACCTGGTACACCAATCTCGCCGGACACGTTGCTTCACTGCTCTACGGCATCCCACACGTGATCACTGCGCACTCTCTTGAGCCCATGCGGCCGTGGAAGGAAGAGCAACTCGGCGGTGGCTATCAACTCTCCTCCTGGGTTGAGCGCTCCTCCTATGCCGAGGCAAAGGCAGTGATCGCCGTGAGCAATGGCATGCGCAACGATGTGCTTGCCTCATATCCCTTTGTTGATCCCGAGCGCGTCCATGTCGTCCACAACGGCATCGACACCTCGATCTACAAGCCGCGCAGCAGTGGCGCAAGCATTGAAAAGCTTGGCGTCAGTCCCGAAAAGCCCTACTTGCTGTTCGTCGGGCGAATCACCCGTCAAAAGGGTCTTGTGCATCTGCTTCGCGCGGCACAGCAGTTCACCGGCGATGTTCCCCTGGTGATGTGTGCCTCGGCCGCCGACACTGCTGAAATAGAGGTGGAGACTGCTGAGGCCGTCCGAGCCCTGCGTGCAGCTCGCGGTGCCGACAGCGTGATCTGGATAGAGAAACAAGTTGATCGAGAATCGCTGATTGAACTGTTCTCCACCGCCCTTGCCTTCCTGTGCCCATCCATCTATGAACCGCTGGGCATCGTGAACCTCGAGGCGATGGCCTGTGAGACGGCAGTCATTGCGAGCGATGTCGGCGGCATTCCCGAGGTTGTCGCGGACAGCGAGACCGGATTGCTCGTGCACTACGAAGCCAGCGACCCGGGCAAGTTCGAGACCGATTTCGCAGCTGCGGTGAACGCACTCATCGAAGACCCAGCCAGGGCTGCCGTCATGGGCAAGGCTGGGCGCGAACGAGCGGTCGCCCATTTCGGATGGGATGCCATTGCCCAACAGACCGTCGACGTCTACAAGTCGGCGATCAACAGCTGAAATCGCGTCCGGTGACTACTGAAAGACGACGGTTCGCTTGCCCGTGAGCATGATTCGGTCCTCTGCAAAGAGTCGGACTGCTCGCGCCAGCACCACGCGCTCGACATCGCGGCCGATTTCTGCCAGATCTGACGCTGAATGCGCATGGGTGACCCGTTCAACCGCCTGCTCGATGATCGGGCCC
>JAUSQD010000114.1 GCA_030652695.1 Actinomycetota bacterium | reverse complement strand
CCGATCAGGGTCCACATGTTCGGGCTGCGATTGATGACGGACTGCACCGACCATTTCAGGAATGGCCCCGCACACCACAACACCACAGGTGTGGCGAGCGCCATCTGCACCCAGGACGCCGACCCATCGGGGACCGGCGGGAAGTGCACCATGGCCAAAGAAAGTGTGAGCAGGGACAGCGGCACCGAGATCCAAAACCGCCGACGCATATCGTGGTACTCACGCAGCGCTGATTCGTCATCGTCGGTCGGCATCACTGGTTCAAGGTGCATGCCGCAGATCTGGCAGCGCCCAGGAGCGTCTCGGATGATCTCGGAGTGCATCGGGCACGTATAGAGCGTTGCCTTCTCCGCAGCTAATGCTGTAGAAGTTGCGACTCTTGAAGCTTCGGATGCACCTGGAAGATCCTGCATGTGAACTTGAGACGGACCAGCTTCGATCGGGACGAGGTGCATGCCGCAGATAGGGCAGTCGCCCGGGGCTGGTTCAACAATCTGCGCGTGCATCGGGCACGTATAGATCGGTGACGCGGGTTCTGTTTGTTCGAGTTGATGAGCCTTGACCGAAACGGCGAGTACGAGCTCCATTCCGCACTTTGGACACTCCGACGCATGATCATCGACGACGTCCGGGTGCATTGGGCAAACAAATTTCGAATCGTCGAGACGTGGTGACGGTGATTGCACACTCATAGCGCCCCACTCCGGAGTCTTCCAATGCAACTGACTCTCAGAACCAATCTAACTCCCCATCTATTTAGCAAGATCGCGCCTGCCTCGAAAAAAACAAGGAGGCATTCCCAGAATGGTGAAGTGCCCAAACGACTACCTCCGTAGCACTGTCAGCAACTGTTCAAGTGTTGGACTGCCACGCAACCCAACTGGCGTCGAGTACACCCTGCATGCAAGCCCTGGTTGCGCACCATCAACGGCGAATGGGTCCATTCCATCAATCAGGATCGTGGGTGAACCGATGAATCCCGCACGGACTGCATCGGCAACTGTTGCCACTTGCTGCCGTTCGATTTGCACGTCATCCATGCCGACTAACGCCAGCGCTTCATTTAGTAGCGCTTCGGTCTGGACCCAATTGGGACACCCGTCGAAGTACTGAAGCGTCACCGTTGTCATCCCCATATTGTCTCCGACGTTGCTGCTTTCAGGGGCTAGGAGATTTCTGCAGGTTCGCGAGACACATTGGTTTGCTCACTCAGCAAAAATGTGAGCCACCAACTCCACCACGCCGTTGATCGCTATTGAACGCCAACTGGCGGTCTACGCAATTCAGGATCAGGAGGTCGCCGCCCACTCGCGGGCACTATTAGAAGCGCAAGACGCTGCCATACAACTTCATGCGATGCCTACCTACCGCCGACGTTCCTGGCGAAGTGGCACTTCGAAACATGCGAAACGGCCTAGCCTGTCTGTTTTGATGTTTATGCCGGTTTTATCCAGTAGCGCGAGACATGAGTAGGGCGCGACTGGCCGGTTGCGGGTACTGCAAGATCCCCTCACGAAACCTCACTTCTGCACTCCCTTCGGGTGCAGGCCTGTGCCCCCATTGTCCATAAACGCGTGGCACATTGAAACTCGCTTCGCATGATTGCATTGGCGTCGATCCGAGCGCTCATCTCAAGAGGCCGTGGATCTTGACGGAATCTTGATCTTCTGATGCCGTAATCCCAGCCGAGGAGACGGCATCATTGATTGGTGCGGACAAGGCGAGTTGCTGCGGTTGCCGCAATAGCAAGCGCCCTGAGCATCTATGTTTCCCTATCGCCAAGATCTGAGGCGGCGCCGGAGCCCAATTTGCAGCAAGTCCAGGCCCAGGTGCGTGATCTAGAGATGCAGGCAGCCGCAGCAAGTGAACGGGCTGGTGGAGCCCAAAGGCGCCTCTCGACCGTTTCGGCTCGGATCGACTCTGTGGGCAA
>JAUSQD010000105.1 GCA_030652695.1 Actinomycetota bacterium | reverse complement strand
AGCCGAAGGCTTCCAGTCCACTTCTGTGTTCCACGATGTTTCTGTGCGACCGCGAATGTTCACCAAATTGAAATGCCCCGGGCTTGCGCTCAGTTGAATCGGCTGCTTTACTCAACGCATGACCAGTCAAATGACCGGACAATCGGAAATGACCGATCTTGTCCCTGCCGCCCCGGAGCTGGAGAGTGCCGGCATCGACAAACACGTCGAGATCGGACTTCGTTTTGCTCCGAGTTTCCAGGCAGTTGGTCGAGCAGCGTCCTCCTTGGCTCACATGATTGCTCTGCACCCGGACATTCCCATCCGACTGGCTGGTGTTCAAGCGGCTCGAAGCCGGGTGCATTTGACGATCGCCGTTGGCTTGGGCTCTCTGGAGGACATCAAGGTCGCCGGTCCTGCCTCATGCGGCAGCGTGGCCTTCATGCGCGCACTGGTGAAATCCATGGCGGCTTTTGATCCTGCGTTCGTTCAACTCCCTGATCCGGCTTCGAAGGAGGCGATGCAGGCTCGGCGCAAATCTGGTCTACTTACGACTGCCGAGCGCTTCTCGGAGTCTTCCGAGCCTGCACTGCGGTCGGCGTAGAGATGACGGCCCGCGAGCAGGACGAAGTCATCGTCACAGCCCAACACCGTCTCGGGCGACGAGTCCCAGACCTGACTGTTCGAGGAATGCACGAGCAGGAGATTTTGGATCTTGCGCCTGCAATGACGTGCGATCGCGTCCACTGGGACGCCATTGACGGCTGCGATATGAAGTCGCTGATGGCAGCGCTGGGGGAGGATGTGTTCACTCGTCAGTGGAGTGACGGCCAGTTTCGAGTGTGGGTCCCCGCGGGAGGCGGATACGACTATCGCGACCGAATCCGCGCGTGGGCCGTGGACAATGATGTCGAACTGGTCAACGCGCGAGTTGAGCCCAAAGTGCCGTTTCGGGATCTTGACTCGGTCCCGGGCGGGCTGATTCCAGAATTGCTGGCCGCTTGCACTGAATGGCTCTTCGCACGCTCCTATCTTGTCCGTCGCAAGCTGGTAACAGAGCTCGACCTCGTCGACGACGAGGATGTCTATTCGCTGATGTATCTGTTCGTGCATGACCATGCAGACCGATTCGACTCAGATCGAACTGGCAGAAATGGAACGCTCAACTTCACTGCATTCATGTTTGGCAAACTGCGCACCTGGCCTCAGGATGCGGCTCGTACTGCCTACGGACGCACAATTGTCAGTGATCGGATTGCTCTGCACCGTGCGCACGAGAACTCACTTGCCACCCACGGGCGCAGCGCCAGTGAAACCGATCGGGCCGCGGCCTTGGGCGTGAATGTGGCAGAGCTTCGCCGGCGTGAAGAGGCCATTGCCACTCTCGCTGGTTTGCGCAATCACGACGAGCTGATCGGCTGGGAGGTGGAACGAGATCTGGGTGCAGATATTCACGACTCCGACTCAGCCAGCCAATCGGTGGACACCCATGACCGCGCCACCGAGATCACGAAGGCGATTCTTGAAGCAGTGTGCGATGACAGCCCCCATGCTCGTCGCACGCATGATCCCCTTGCACTCGCAGCCACGTACTTGACTTTCTGGGAAGGCCAAAGTCGAGTTCAGGTGGCCAGGGAGCTTGAGATCCTTCCAAAGACGGCATCTGCCGCACTGACTCGAGTGCTTGAACGTCTGCACGCCGCCGGACTGGAATGAACAGGGGCTCGCTGCCGGAGATTGCGTGGATCTTCACGGACAGCTCTGACGTATTGATGTGGAGTTGGGTGACTGCTCATTTTGCAGCTCGCATTCACGGTCGCGAAGTGCAGGATGCAAATAATCCAAGCTTGCGCAATGTCAGGTCCTATCACTGGGAGCTGCTCGATGTCATGCGCACGCATCAGGGAGTGCCCCGTCAACTCGTGGAAGGCACCAGCACTTCATTCGACGAGGCCGAGAACTCAGTTCGTGAGCATGTCGGAAAGTGCTACGACCCTCGCCTTGGGTATCAGCCATTCGCGGGCAGACTTGCCCACCACTTCACTCTTGCCACAGGCGCAATACTCGATGTCACACCCTTGATTGGCACTCGCTGCTCAGTGACCGTCCAATTGTCTGATGGCACCCACAGAACAGTCGCGGGTGACTTCTCTGTTGATCACTATCGATGGCGAATCGACACCCCTGGCGAGCGACTGGAGATTGTGCCCGAACATGTCTCGCGAATCACGAATCGCTCGGATGCTGCAGAACTCGCCTCGAAGGTCATCCGTCATGACGCATACACCGGCATCGGTCGGATGTATCGCGAAGAGCCCAAGCCCGGCTGCTCCGGGCGGCCAGGATTCAATATCGGAACAGTGGATCACGCAGGTGCAGTGCTGTGCCCAATCCATGAATCTGGGTTGGAGCAGGATGTCTTGAACTGAGCAGTCCGATACTCCACAGCAGGAGGTCGACATGCTCAAAGTGCTCAGTCGAAGACGAACACAGGCTCAAGACCCGAATGTCACGGAAATGGAGCCTGGAGTACTGCTCAGGGCGCTGGACGACATTGTGGCCAAAGCTGCCACTGGACGCCTGGCCGTGCTGACGGCAAGCGGTGGTCGCGCGCGTCTGTTCATCTTTGAAGGCGAGATCTATGCAGTGGAACTGGATGGCTACCGGCCTCCAGTAGATCGACGATTGCACTCTGGGGCACACTTGGACTCTGCACGCTATGACGAACTCATGGAAGCAGAGCCGACGGTTGCTCCGGCTCTGCGCGCGAGAACCGCAGTGGCGCGTGATTGGGTGCCGATCGAGGTTCTCGGCTCGGTTCATCAGGAGTTTGTGCTGTCTGCATTCGGATCCGTCATGGATGCTCGCGTCGTGTCGACCAAGTTCACGGAGGGCATTGCAACTGGTGAAGTGTGTGCGATGCCTGCTCAGATGCATGTCTTCGTCACGGCAGCTGGGATTCGAAAGACCAGGATGTTGGAGGACTGGGCAAGAGTGTTCGGGTCGCTGGTCGCTGCTGATTGCGTCCTTGCACCGTTGGGCAGTGAGTTGCCAGCAGACTGCCAAATGCCAGAGTTCAGCTCCATGTTTCAAGCACTCGATGGCAGAAAGTCCTTGGCCCGTGCGGCCTTTGAGTGCGGATACACCCTTGCCGAAGCGGTCCACCTCGTCAGTGCACTAGGCGTGCGAGGGTGCGTAGTCGTTGCTGCAGAGGCATCTGCGCAAACCGAGGTTGAGCTTCTGGTGCCTGAGAGTTTCCCGACCCACACTGGGGCAGGCACCTCCGAGGAACCTGCCACTGTGGTGCCGCCCTCGCCACCTGAAGCTGAATTTGATGGCAAGGATGCGCTGGACACAATCGATGAAGGCCGCATCCATGACGTTGAGGCAGCGCGACTAGAAGCACTCAGCCAGGAGTTGGTCCGCGCGCAAGCGCACGTGGAATACATCCGCGCACAACTTGATCTGATGGGCCCAGTGCCTGCCGATGTCTGAAGGCCTCTTGTTTGCAATTGGGCTGACTGTGCTCGGGCTGTTGGTTGGGTCATTTCTCAATGTGGTCATTGCGCGTGTGCCCGCGAAGCAGTCGATCGCCACCCCTGCCTCCTCTTGTCCGAAGTGCGGTCAACTCTTGAGATGGCGAGACAACATCCCGCTGCTGTCATGGTGTCTGTTGCGGGGGCGCTGCCGTCAATGTGCCGAGCCCATCTCGGTGAGATATCCACTGATTGAGGCGGCAAACGCATTGCTGTGGTTGGGCTTGGCTTGGTGGGCTATGGGCATCTCCACGCGGATCTCGCTGCTTCCGCTGTTGCTCGCTCTGGCCAGCGCCGGCCTGGCTTTGGCTGCCATCGATCTGCAGCACCATCGTCTTCCAGACGCGATTGTGCTGCCGCTCTACCCGCTGACAGTTCTGGGATTGGCATTGAGTCAGCTGATCACTTCGCAGGGGTACTGGATTCAGGCGTTGATCGGAGCACTCATCTGGGGCGTGACCATCGGTGGACTCTGGCTGGTCACCGCAGGAGGAGGGATGGGCCTGGGCGACGCAAAACTCGCGCCGGTTCTTGGGGCCGTGACCGCCTGGCTGGGAATTGCCGAATCAATCATCGGGTTGTTTGCTGCGTTCCTGATTGGCGCGATCGTCGGCGTGGTGCTGATCGTCTCAGGCCGCAGCCAGCGCCGTGCGCGATTGGCCTTCGGTCCGTTCCTGCTTGGCGGTGCCATGTGTGCGGTGTTCTTCGGAACGCCGCTGTGGGAACTCTATGCAGGCGCGATGGGGCTGTGAAGCATGCTTGCGGCCGATACCGTAGGTGAGGGGGTTCGGATGCTTGGCTGGATTGAGGAAGACGCCGAAGGGCGATCTGTTCTCATGCGCTCAGGCACCGGACGCGTGCAGGCGATCCTTCCTGTGGTCTCCAGCGAGGAAGGCCTTGACCCCAACGTTCACACTGTGGTGATCGAAGTCGATCCGGTCCCGGGCCGTGCTCGATCGATTCGCCTGAGTGTCAAAGGTCGAGTGCGCGATATGGAGGATCTCCATCGCGAGGCGTTGGCAGCCCTGGCCGACGAACACCGGCGAGCGTGGTCGATCGCCTGGTATCGACATTCCTGGATCCCCGATGCGGTTCTGATCACTTCGCTTGATCTTCAGTCCGATACACAGGCATGGCTGTTGTCTTTGGAGCACGTGTCATCCATGGCGCCGGATTCAGCAGATCTGCAATCGGCAGGAGGTCTTGATCATGAGTGAGCGAGTCGTCCCAGTGGTGTCGATCTTCAATGCAGTCGATCAGGCCGCCATGCTCGATCGACTGGCGGAGTCGCCCTTGGAGGATGCGGAAGTCGGCTTCCTGACCGACAGGGATGCGTCGGGAATGCCTCAGGTCTCGCAGTCGCTGCTCGCTGGCATCCGCATTTTTGCGGGGCTTCCCCATGACGATGCAGACGACTCTGAGCCGATTCAGGTGCAGTCAGCGCGAGAGCACGTTACGCCAACAGTCGTTGCAAGCCCAGGCTCTCGAGCATCATTCATCCTGTTTGGCCCTGGTGGGCAGCATGCGAGCGCGACGTGAACTCCGCACACACAGTCGGTGTGATCGTCGTTGCCGAGCCGACTGTGCAGGCACTGCTCTTGGCCGTTGGAGCACAATGGAATGTCCAGGCGAGGCAGGAATCCGTCGCGCAGATGTGGACCGGTCTTTCT
Source organism: Actinomycetota bacterium (assembly GCA_030652695.1). Lineage (GTDB taxonomy): Bacteria > Actinomycetota > Actinomycetes > S36-B12 > S36-B12 > UBA11398. Next base: position 2,025 of record JAUSQD010000105.1, on the reverse strand, counting down.
TCAGGCGCACTGGATGCGCAATCTCGAATACTGGTGTTCTCCGACTCACTGGCGGTGGGAACTGTCCGCGCTGCGTCGGAACTGCATGACACTGCACTTGCTGTGGTCACGATGGCTCAGGCGGGTGCCAGAGTTTTCATTGCCAGTTCCGGGCCGGGCGCGCGCGCGGCTCTCCTTGATCGCGTTCAGGCGGAGTCGCTTGCGCGCGGGCTTGATCCCGAGGGCTTGCGGCTGTGCATACTCGAACTTGAGCTGGGCGGACGTGCAGTACTTGAGGCGATAGCCAGCAACACTGCAGACCTCGTCCAGTTTCCAGAGCACTTTCCGGCCCAGGTCGACGTGATCTTGGGGCAATCAGGTGCGCACCGAGCTGGGGAACAGGACTTCATACGACTGCGGATGCCTGAACTTCCAGCCATCGGGGGTCAGCCTTCGCAAGCGCCTGTGACCGACTTGGTCGATGAACTGCCCCCATCAGCCTCCCGCGAACTTCTTGATCGCCCCCGACCCGAGGGCCAGCTGACGATCACGGTGACGTCGAGCAAAGGAGGCTCGGGAAAGTCGACTGCCTCTATCATGCTTGCTGCCTCGATCGCACGAGCTTCTGCGCGAGCAGGCAAGCCGCTTTCAGTGTGCATCGTTGATCTGGACACTCGTGATGGGCAGGTGGCATCGCTCATCGGGCGCTTCATGCCCACTGCGCTGAACATTCGGGTGCAGCCAGTCTGGGATGAGGCCAGTATCCGTCGCAATCTCGTGCGTGCGGAGTCGCTGGGAATTGACTGTCTGCTTGCACCCATTCGTCCGCGCACCGCAGATACCGTGGGTCCGGACTTCTACCGAGCGATTGTTCGCAGCCTGCAACGCATGTACGACGTGATAGTCATGGACACCAGCGTGCAGTACCTCGAACCCCTGATCGCCAACGTTGCACTTGTCGAAGCCGACGAGATTCTGTTTGTGACCAATCTTGCTTCCACAGCAGTGCAGGGCATGGCGCGTGCCTTGCGTGAAATCACAGCGCCCGTGGATGAATCCGGTTTGGGAATCCCGCGCGAGAAGCTGGGCATCATCGTGAATCAGTCGGCGGCGAATGTGGGAATGGAACAGGAGCAAGTGCTGGCCGCAGGCTTGGGAATGCCCGTGGTCGGCGTGATTCCGCTTGCAACTCGCGACGTCCTCACAGCCACGAATCTCAATCGAATGCACGAGCTCCTCGATCACCCCCTCGTTGGTCCGGCGTACCACGAGCTCGCAGTGTCCTGTCTGCCGAATGCACTCCTGGCTCCTTGGGAGGGATCGCCCGTGCCAACGGCCCTGGATGAGACCGGACAGCCTGTGTACGAGAAGTTTGACCCTGAAACTGAGCGACGCCACATGTCATACAAGCGCTGACACCATCGGAAAGGAGCACATTTCATGTCTGAGCTGGCAGATGTCGCGTTCGCACTGTTCGCCTTGCAACAGCCGGTCTCGCTGGACGAGATGGCTCAACCTGCTCAGGAGCGTCGACTGATCATGTCCAGCGGAAATGCCCCCGGATGGTTTGCCGCGGCAGCTTCCTCATCAAATCTGCCGGAAATCGCGCCGGAGTTGCATGTCGAGCAATCTGCTTCGGAAGCGTCCGATCGCGAGGTGATGGATCTCGTGTGGCTCTACGCGCCTGAGTTGAGGCAGGCTGAGCAACGGTCCGCTGAGCCACCCGCCGCGCCCAAACCTGACAGTTCAATTGTTCGCGAGCCGGCCACATCGACGGTGCAGATTGGACTCTTGCGTCAGCTATCAGACTTTGACAGCTGAACTTCCTAGATCCAAAAGTAGGCTAGATCAATGGAGACTTCGCACGGGATTGGGTCAACTGTTCCTGTCACGGGCCAGATGCAGTTCCACCGCATGGACGACATGACACCTGCTGACTTTGAGGTGCTGCGCGAAGTCCATCAGGACAATCTTCAGAAGCTCCCGGCGTTGTTGTTGAGCATGTTGGATCTGCTGGGTGGCGATGAGGCGTATCCCGTGGATCGC
>JAUSQD010000104.1 GCA_030652695.1 Actinomycetota bacterium | reverse complement strand
GCCGGAGCCTTCTTGACTGCCTTCTTTGCGACTGCCACTGTGCCTCCTGTGTAGTCGGACTCTGCATCCCTAGCAGAGTCCTTCAATGAAAACTCTGACAGAGCATTGCATAAATCTCTAGTACATACACATTCACAACTGCAAACGTGTCCAATAGTTTTTCGCAGTTCTGGCATGATCCAACGTCATGACAACAGACTCAACTGCTGCGCACAGTGACGCACCACAACAACTTGATGTTTCAAAGCTCACGATTGGTGTGCTTGGTGGCACAGGCGAACAAGGTCGCGGACTAGCGCGCAGACTCGCAATGTCAGGACAAGAAGTGATCATCGGTTCGCGTGATGCTTCGCGTGCACAGGGCATCGCAGATGAAATCGGCTTCGGCGTTGTAGGGCAGTCGAATGAGGACTGTGCGACTGAGTCGGACGTTGTCATCGTGGCTGTTCCCTGGGATGGACATGCGCAACTCTTGCAAGGTCTCGTCGCACAACTCGTTGGCAAAGTCGTGGTGGATTGCGTGAATCCGCTTGGCTTCGACAAGCAGGGTGCATTTGCGCTTCCGGTACCTGAAGGCTCAGCTGCTCAACAGGCTGCAGCGATCTTGACTCGCAGTCGTGTGGTTGGGGCCTTTCACCACATTTCGGCTGTTCTGCTCTTGGACCCCGATGTCACGAGCATTGACACCGATGTACTGGTTGTCGGCGATGATCGAGAAGCCACCGACCTCGTGCAGGCACTAGCTTCACAAATAGACGGAATGCGTGGAATTTACGCAGGTCGTCTGCGCAATTGCGGACAGATCGAAACCTTCACGGCGAATCTGATTTCAATCAATCGTCGCTACAAGGCGCACTCGGGCATCCGAGTCACTGACGTCAATTAGTTGTAGGTGTGCTCTTCCGCTGGGTACGCACCAGTGGACACATCGTTGGCCCAGGCTCGCACCGCGTCGGACATCACTGTTCGCAAATCCGCGTAGCGACGCACGAATTTTGGCGCGGGATCAGGAGTAAGACCCAAGAGGTCCTGCCACACGATGACCTGCGCATCAGTACTTGCACCTGCCCCAATGCCAATGGTTGGAATAGTGAGAATTTCGCTCACCTTGGAGGCCAGTGCGCTTGGCACGACTTCGAGCACCACTCCGGCTGCCCCCGCTGATTCCATCGCCTTGGCATCTTGCATGAGCAGTTCGCCCTGTTCGCCGCGTCCCTGAACGCGGTAGCCACCGAACAAGTTGACTGACTGCGGAGTAAGTCCGAGATGTCCGATCACAGGGATGCCAGCATTGGCGAGCAGTTCAATCTGGGGCAATACAGCCGCTCCACCTTCGAGCTTGACTGCGTGTGCGCCACCCTCCTTCATGAAGCGAGCAGCAGTTTCCAATGCCTGCGTGGGTGATGCTTGGTAGGAGCCGAAAGGCAGATCAGCAATCACGATCGCCTGGCTTGTTCCCCGCACTACTCCCTGCACGAGTGGAAGAAGGTCGTCGACGGTGACCGGAAGTGTGGTGGTGTGGCCATAAACCACAGACGAAGCCGAATCGCCAACCAAGATGGCTGGAATGCCGGCAGTCTCGAAAAGACCTGCAGTCAGAGCGTCATAGGCCGTGATCATGGCCCAACGTTCGCCACGATTGGTGGCGGCTTGAAGATCGCGCATCGTGAATCGACGGTTACTGACACAGCCGTACAGAGTGGAGGACGAGGCGTCCATGGTGGGGCTCCTATCTCGAGGCTGCGGGCGCAGTCCCCGGACGGATCAAGCATGACACAGACATGACCTTTCGACCATCCCCAAATTCATGTTTTTATGCTGTGACGCCGACTTGTCTTTGGACACTGAGATGACTCGCGGAAGAGATCAGGATCGGTGTTCGCGCCATGCATTCGTGATGGGAAGTCGACGATCACGTCCGAAGGCTCGAAGTGAAATCTTGGTGCCCGGCGGATATTGACGACGCTTGTACTCGGCACCGTCGGTCAACTGGATGATGCGGTCCACCATTGCCGAGTCGAATCCAGCATCGATGAGCTGAGCGGAGCCGTGGTCCGACGCGACGTATCCCTCGAGCAGGGCATCAAGCACGGGATAGTCGGGAAGGGAGTCAGAATCTTTCTGGTCAGGCCGAAGCTCAGCACTTGGCGCCTTGTCGATGCTGCTTGGTGGAATCGGCGGAGTCTTGCCAAGTTCAGCTGCCTTGGCGTTGCGCCATCTGGACAACTCCCACACCAGCATCTTGGGCACATCCTTGATAGGCGCAAAGCCACCAACACTGTCGCCGTACAAAGTGGAATAGCCCACCGAGAGCTCACTCTTGTTGCCAGTGGTCAGCACAAGATGACCTTCCTGATTGGAGATTCCCATCAGCGTGGTGCCTCGGACCCGAGCTTGCAGGTTTTCCTCTGCCAGCCCACTCAGCTTCAGTGATGCCATGAAGGCATCGACCATGGGGGCGATTGGGATAGTGCGAAGATGCAGCCCAGTGCGTTCTGCAAGATCTGCCGCGTCATCCTTTGAGTGATCCGAGGAGTAGATGCTGGGCATCGACACGCCATATACGCGATCAGCGCCGATAGCATCGCAGGCAAGGGCGGCCACCAGCGCGGAGTCGATGCCACCGCTGAGCCCCAGAATCACGCTCTTGAAGTGGTTCTTGTTGACGTAGTCAGCAAGGCCACACACCAGCGCCGAGTAGATCTCCTCGAATTCAGGCAGGCGTTCAAATGTGGCCTCGGCCATCTCTGGCTCATCACTGCTGAGGTGGCCTGCGAGTTGCGTCACGTCGTCGTGGATCTGCGACTCGGGCAGTGCCAAGTCCACGATGAGCAATTCTTCGACAAATTGCGCTCCGCGTGCGATCACCTTGCCTTTGGCGTCAACGACCATTGAGTCACCGTCAAACACAAGTTCGTCTTGACCGCCCACCAGATTCACGTAGGCGACTGAACAGCCAGCCTCAATCGCCCTTTCGCTGCACAAGGTGCGTCGAACATCGGTCTTATTGCGTTCATACGGCGAGGCATTCAGCACGAGCAAGAGCGAAGCGGAGACTTCACGAGCCCATTCGACAGGACCGCCGACCTGCCAAAGGTCTTCACAGATTGCCAAGGTGATCGTGGTGCCACCTATGCGCAGATGGGTCGGCACGGTGCCGGGCAGGAAGTAGCGAGCCTCGTCGAAGACTCCGTAGTTGGGTAGATGATGCTTGACGTAGCGCGCCACGATGCGACCCTGATGGATGACTGCCGCGGCATTCACGGGAGAGGACACCTGTGCATGCGAAGGGCCAGTGTCCACACAGTCCAGGTAGCCCACGACAGTGATGAGATCTTCCAGTCCGGCATTGGCCAGATCACCTGAAAGACGGTCGAGCGCAGCGATGGATGCATGCTGATAGGAGGGCCGCAGGGCCAGATCCTCAACGGGGTAGCCCGTCAGCATCATCTCGGGAAAGGCAATGAGGTGTGCCCCGGCTGCGCCTGCCTGAATTGCCATATCCAGGATCTTCTGGGAGTTGCCCTCCAGATCCCCGACGGTGGCATTTGCCTGAGCCAGGGCAAGTCGCAAGGTGGGCATTCCCTGAGGGTATCCACTGAGCGGCAGGGCTTCACGTCATACGCCTGTAACACTGCTCGGGGCAAGATAGGACCACGTACAGTCTGTTCCAGACGACTCACCCGGATGAGCGGATGTGCGTTATCAGGAGGTCAACACCACATGGACAAGCAAGCCGAATTTGTGCTGCGCACGATCGAAGAGCGCGATATTCGCTTCGTCCGGCTCTGGTTCACCGATGTGCTTGGCACATTAAAGTCCGTTGCGATTGCGCCGGCTGAGCTTGAAGGTGCGTTCGCTGAAGGCATTGGCTTTGACGGCTCAGCCATCGAGGGCTTCACGCGCGTCTACGAATCCGACATGATCGCCAAGCCCGACCCAGGCACCTTCTCGCTCCTGCCTTGGCGAAGTGAAGGTCCTGGAGCCGCGCGGCTGTTCTGCGATATTCAGATGCCGGATGGTTCCGCTTCCTACGCTGATCCACGATTCGTGCTCAAGCGCACCCTGACGCGCGCTGCCGACCTCGGCTTCACCTTCTACGTGCACCCAGAGGTTGAGTTCTACCTGCTACAGGGACGCCACAAGCTTGGCGAGCTTCCAGAGCCAGCCGATTCATACGGCTACTTCGACAACACCCCGCATGGCCAGTCCGCTGATTTCCGACGCCAGGCAATCATGATGCTTGAGCAGATGGGCATCTCCGTGGAGTTCTCCCACCATGAGGGTGGACCCGGCCAACAGGAGATCGATCTGCGCTACGCAGATGCATTGACGACTTCAGACAATCTGATGACCTTCAGACTGGTGATGCAGGAAGTGGCGCTGGAGCAGGGAATGTTCGCCACCTTCATGCCCAAGCCGTTCACGCAGCACCCGGGCTCGGGCATGCATACGCACCTGTCGCTCTTCGAGGGAGATCGCAATGTCTTCTACGAAGCCGGAGCACCTCTGCAGTTGTCGAAGATTGGGCGCGCATTCATCGCGGGTCTGCTGCAGCACGCGCCGGAGATCACCGCAGTCACGAATCAATGGGTGAATTCCTACAAGCGACTGCTCGGTGGGGCAGAGGCTCCAGCGTGGGCCTGCTGGGGTCACAACAACAGCTCGGCCCTGATTCGCGTTCCGATGTACAAGCCTTCCAAGAGCAACAGCACGCGAATTGAATATCGTGCGCTCGACAGCGCAGCGAACCCCTATCTGGCCTATGCCGTGATCCTTGCTGCTGGCCTGAAGGGGATCGAGGAGAACTATGACCTGCCGGCAGGAGCTGAAGAGGATGTCTGGGCTCTGACCGAGGCCGAACGTCGCGCTCTGGGCATGAAGGCCCTGCCAACCAGCTTGGGCGAGGCACTGGAAGTGATGGAACGCTCAGAGCTGGTGGCCGAAACCCTAGGCGAGCATGTCTTTGACTTTTTCCTGCGCAACAAGAAAGCCGAGTGGGACAACTATCGGGGCCAAGTCAGCCAGTGGGAGCTTGATCAGTACCTGCCTCGTCTGTAAGTCCTGCACTTGGCTGGCCCGCCTCGCGGTTGAATGGTGACCATGAGTGAAGCCGGTGGGCGACGAATCTCGCTCGCAAGCCGACTGGCGCGGCTCGGTGTGGTCGATATTGAGCGCGCGGAGCAGATTCTCCAAAGACCTGCGGTGGCTCTTGTACTGGATCAACCGGATTCGGCCACCGACCTCCTGGCCGGTCTGAGTGGAGTTGCTGACCCAGATTTGTCCTTGGTGATGCTCGAGCGATTCTTTGAGCACTGCGGTCCGGCCGCCAAGGCCCTGTTTCACAGTGATCAGGACTTCCGCGGTCGCCTGCTTGATGTGCTGGGGATGTCCGAGGCACTGGGAGATTTCCTTGTGCGCCATCCCGAGCAGTTCGATGTACTGGCGGATGGCGAGGCGCTGAGCCGCGCGCCAATTGGCATCGAAGTCCGTTCGCGTCTGTTGCTCTCCGTCGGTGCTGATCCCAGCAATGCGCTGATGCGGGCTCGCGATGACTCCACCACCACTCTCGACTCCCTGCGGATTGCCTATCGGCGGGAGCTTCTGGGCATCGCAAGTCGAGATCTTTCACAGTTGGCTCCGATGAAGTTGGTTGCCACCTGGTTGTCGGACCTGGCCGATGCAGTCCTGGAAGCCGGAGTGGCAATTGCGCGCGCAGGCCTGCCAAAGGATGCGGCGGATTGTCGCTTCGCTGTCATCGGGATGGGCAAGTGTGGAGGGCGCGAGCTCAACTATGTGAGTGATGTCGACGTCATTTTTGTCGCTGAGGCCGTTGATGGCGAGGAAGAGCTCGCCATGCGCACGGCAAATCTCCTGGCCACAGGGTTGATGCGAGCGTGCAATGAGAGTACTCGCGAAGGGCGCATCTGGGAGGTCGACCCCAATCTGCGGCCTGAGGGCCGGCAAGGGGCTCTGGTGCGCACCATCGACTCCCATGTGGAGTACTACGAGCGCTGGGCCAAGACCTGGGAGTTTCAGGCGCTGCTGAAGGCAAGGCCAGCTGCAGGGGATCACATCCTGGGCGAGCAGTATGTGGAGGCAATTTCGCCATTTGTGTGGAGTGCGGTCGAACGTGAGGGCTTCGTTGAGGACGCACAGGCCATGCGCCGGCGCGTTGAAGCCAATGTTCCAAGTCGCATCGGAGTGCGTGAACTCAAGTTGGCTCCCGGCGGACTTCGCGATGTTGAGTTTGCGGTGCAGCTGCTGCAACTTGTGCACGGTCGTAGCGATGTACTCATCCGCAGCCGCACCACCTTGGTTGCACTTGAGGCGTTGGCAACCTGGGGATATGTCGGCAGAGCCGATGCCTCGACTCTGGGCGAGGCCTACTCATTCCTGAGGGCACTGGAGCATCGACTTCAACTCTTTCGACTTCGACGCACTCACACCATGCCTGATACAGAAATTGAACTTCGCCGGCTTGGCCGATCGATGGGCTTTCGAAGCGATCCGGTAAATGAGCTCATCACTGTCTGGAAGCGACATGCCCGCGAAGTGCGCAGACTGCATGAGAAATTGTTCTACCGACCCTTGCTGTTGGCGGTAGCAAGGCTGGACGCCGGATCAGCCCGACTCACTCCGCAAGCGGCAGAAGAGCGACTGCGCGTGCTGGGATATCAGGATCCGCCAGGAGCGCTGCGGCATATTGAAGCCCTCACCGTCGGCGTCAGCCGACGGGCATCCATTCAACGAACCTTGCTCCCTGTACTGCTGGGTTGGTTTGCAAATGCGCCCGAGCCTGATGGTGGCCTGCTTGGCTTTCGAAGAGTCAGCGAGGCCCTGGGATCCACGCACTGGTATCTGGGGCTCCTGCGAGATGAGTCCGCAGCAGCAGAGCGGATGGCTCAACTTCTGGCCAGCAGTCGATACGCCACAGATCTGCTTCTCCGTGCACCTGACAGCGTGGCGATGTTGGTCGATGATCACGAGCTCACACCAAGGACACGGGCCAGTTTGGTGGCTGAAGTGCAGTCTTCCGTTGGTCGATATGAGGATCCAGACAGTGCCGTGGCTGCAGTGCGCGCCTTGCGGCGCAGGGAGCTGTTTCGGATTTCGGCAGCGCAACTGCTGCATCTCAGCGACGTCGATGCCGTTGAGCGGGCACTCACGGATGTCTCTGCGGCAACTCTCGTGGGAGCCTTGGAAGTCTCACTGGCGGTAGTGGCAACGGAGTATGAAGGCCCCCTGCCCTTTGCGTTTGCGGTGATCGCCATGGGCAGGTTCGGCGGTCATGAACTCGGCCTTGGCAGCGATGTCGACGTCATGTTCGTGTACGAGCCCTACGACGGCGCTGATCCCGAGACCGCAGGCAGGCTCGCATTTCAAGTTGCCAATGATCTGCGCAGGCGACTGATGGCGCAGAGCAATGATCCGCAGTTGATCATCGACAATGACTTGCGACCTGAGGGCAGGCAGGGTCCGCTCGTGCGCACACTGCACTCATATGCCGCCTACTACGCACGTTGGTCGGCCGGCTGGGAGTCCCAGGCGCTGCTTCGAGCGGAGTTCGTCGCAGGAGACGAGGCGCTCGGTGCCCGCTTTGCGTCAGTTATTGCCCCGCTGCGCTACCCAGAGGGTGGACTGCAGCCGGAGCAGGTGCGCGAGATCAGACGATTGAAGGCACGGATGGAGGCGGAACGGCTGCCGCGAGGTGCGGATCCGCACTTGCACACCAAACTGGGGCGTGGCGGTCTCAGTGATGTTGAGTGGGTGGCTCAATTGCTGCAGCTTCAGCACGCCTTTGAATTTCCCGGCCTTCGCACGACTCGAACTCTGGAAGCCTTGGAGGCAGCCTGCGCCGCTGGGCTTATCGGCCGCGATGACGTCGATGCCCTTCGCACGGCTTGGCAATTTGCTGCGCGCATTCGTGATGCTGTGATGTTGGTGCGTGCACACGCCTCCGACCTTGTCCCCACCGACATTCGGGAACTGCGAGGCATCGCCTATGTCCTGGGCTATGGGACTGAAGACTCCGGCCGAGTGCTGGAGGACTACCAACGGATCACGCGTCGTGCGCGCAAGGTGATGGAGCGCTTGTTCTACGACGCGCAGTGAGCCCGTCAGTGCCGCCATTGCCTACTAGGCACGAGCCCAGTAGGCAATGGCGTACTTCTTGCCACTGCGGGGTGGAAGCGCTGCATGCCGATAGATGTAGTTGGAGGGAAACATCACCAGACGACCTGCCCGCGGCTGCACGGAATAGTCGAATCGGGTGAACGTGGTCTCTCCACCTTCTTCCACATCGTTCAGGTACAGGACAGCTGACAGCACCCGCACATTGTTCGGGTGAAAGTCGAAGTGATCGCGGTACTGCTGACCTATTGCGTACCTGTTGAGCGAGGCATTTTCCACACTTGAGAAGCTGAATTCGTGCTCTCTGCCATAGGCGTCCAGCTCATTCCACACCCTTCGGTTCATGTCGTGTACCAGATCGGGATTTGCGAACGACAGCATCGCGATTGCCAGAGTGTCTGAAGTTCGCCCCTCGTCAAGAGGATTGTCGGCGTTGACCTTTGAGGCTGCCCAGTCTGGTTGTTCTTCAGCCCATTCGATGACTTCAGCGCAGTGATCAAACAAGCGATCGACCACTTTGATCCCCGGTGGAGGCATGGTCATGGAAGAATCCAGAAGTGCTGCATCTGACTCAGATGTCGTAATAGAGATTGAACTCATACGGATGCGGACGCAGCTGAATGGGCTCAATCTCCTTGGTGCGCTTGTAGTCGATCCATGTCTCGATCAGATCAGCAGGAAACACGCCGCCTGCTTGCAGATATTCATTGTCAGCTTCCAGGGCATTCAAAGCCTCGCCCAGGGATGCTGGGACCTGCGGGATCGCGGCATGCTCGTCTGGCGGGAGCTCGTAGAGATCCTTGTCGACCGGAGCCAACGGCTCGATCTTGTTCTTGATGCCATCGATGCCGGCCATCAGCATGGCCGCAAATGCCAGATACGGATTGGCTGAAGGATCGGGCACGCGGAACTCGATGCGCTTGGCCTTGGGGGAGTTGCCGGTGACCGGAATGCGAATGCATGCAGACCGGTTGCGTGCTGAGTAGACCAGGTTGACCGGAGCTTCGTAGCCAGGCACGAGCCGGTGGTAGCTGTTGACCGTTGGGTTGGTGAAGGCAAGCAGCGATGGTGCGTGATGGAGCAGGCCGCCGATGTACCAGCGAGCCAGATCTGACAGTCCGCCGTACCCACGCTCGTCATAGAACAGCGGCTCGCCGTTCTTCCAGAGCGATTGATGGCAGTGCATCCCCGAACCGTTATCGCCAAAGAGCGGCTTGGGCATGAACGTGGCGCTCTTGCCGTGTTCCCAGGCGACATTCTTGATGATGTACTTGAACAGCATCACTTCGTCAGCAGCGTGCTGAAGAGTGTTGAACTTGTAGTTGATCTCGGCCTGACCT
>JAUSQD010000103.1 GCA_030652695.1 Actinomycetota bacterium | reverse complement strand
TGAACTGAACCCCGAATGTTGGAGTTCATAGCGGGAGTCTTTCTAGGCTAGCTGAAGGGATTGGGTCCGGTAATCAACTGGGCTCAGTCCCTTCAGTCGTTCCTGGATTCTTTCGTTGTTCCACCAGTGGATGTACTTGGCAAGTTCGCCGGTGAAGTGCCCGGTGCTGGTGAATTGGTGCTGGCGTAGGAATTCTTCTTTGAAGTGTCCGAAGAAATTTTCCGCGAGAGCGTTGTCTAGGCAGTTGCCTTTGCGTGACATCGACTGAGTGATGCCCAGGGTCTTGAGTTGCTGGCGATATGACCAGTGCTGGTAATGCCAGCCTTGATCTGAATGCAGGACCAGACCATGTCCGGCCGATAGGCGTTGGCTTGCTTTGGTGAGCATGTCGGTGATCAAGGGCAGGGTCGGGCTTGGCTGCAGCCCGTAGGAGATGACTTCATGGTTGAACAGGTCAATGACCGGTGACAGATAGAGCTTGGCGCCGTTGATCGTGAACTCAGTGACGTCGGTGACCCATTTCTGTTCCACTGCTGTCGTGGTGAAGTTCCGGGCCAGGATGTTTGGCGCGACGCGGCCTTGCTGGCCGCGATAGGACCGGTACTTTCGCCGGCGCACTTGGCATTGGCGGTGTTCTTCACCCATCAGGCGCAGCACGGTCTTGCCAGACAGGTGCATGCCGTGCTTGCGCGCTAGCACGATGCGTACTCGCCGGTATCCGTAGCTGCGATAGGAGCGATCAAAGACTTCCCGCAGCACTGGCCGCACATGCGCGTACTTGTCCGGTCGCGCTGGCGCGGACCGGTGGTAGTAATACGTGCTTGCGGCTAGCCCCAAGAATTCGCATAGCGCTTTGACTTCGAACTGATGCTCTAGTGACCTGACGACTTCGGCTTTTTGCCGGTTCGTCGCTGATCGGCGGTCACTAGAGCCTGCAATTTTTTTAGCGCAGCGTTCTCCATTTCCAAACGCTTGACCTTCTGCTCAAGGGTCTCCGCAGATCGATCCTTGGGGATCCTGCCCCTGAGCTTGGGTTGGAGCCCTTGGGCGCCCTGGGCCCGATAGATCGCCACCCATTTGTCCAGCAAACTGCGCGTGGATATCTCGTACTCCAACACCACATCGGAGGTCGACATGCCGGCCAAGAAGCGCTCCACCGCGGCAACCTTGACCTCAAACGGGTAACTCTTTTGCGCCATGGCCTCCGAGCCTAGAAGCAGGCCCTGTCGCCATCGGTCATTCCACCTACGCGCCGTCGTCGTACTCAAAGCCAACTGCCCAGCCACCGATCGATAACCCAGACCGTGATCAAACATCTCCTGCGCGGCCACACGGACCCCATCAGGCAAACGAGCCTTCCCCATGAATGAACCCCCTAGTCAGACTCCCAATTTCGAGTCCAACTAAGGGGGTTCAGTTCACAGGAGGGACCCTCAGTGAGTTGGCATGCCAACTTTCCTGTAGCGGGGAGACATAAGTAGGGCGCGATCTCTGGGTTGCATGCCCTGCAAGTTGCCCTCACAAACAGCCATTCTGCACCCCCTTCTGCACTCCCTTGGGGGCGCAAGCCTGCACCCCCATCGTCAATAAACGCCAACGATATTCCACGAACAGTTCGAAGACATGTGTTGGGAATCGCAGATGTTCAGTCTTGCAATGCGATGCTCAGCTTCGGCGCTTCTACGGATGCGAACTGCCAAATCAGTTCTGGCTGTGTTCGGTGGTAGTGATGAGCAAGAACGACTCGAAGGCCGGCAATGCCGACCCAATCAATTGAGGGATGCTCGGCCTTGAGTTCTGCCGAACAGCCCGTCGCAGCTTCACCGATGATTTCAAGGAGTCGCTCTGCGGCACGAATCAAGATCTCATTGCTTACCGAGCCACGGGCTAGCAATACCTCCTCGAGTGCTGCACACGCTTCGAGGATATCGAGGCGGCGTAGGTTATCCCCACGGCTCACAGGGATACGGCCTCGGCAAGCAGATGTGCGTCGCGTGTCTTGAGACCGCCGACGGGAATCACGTCAACATCACAATCCAGCAGGGCACGGAGATCGAGTTCAAGATGAATCTGATCCAGGATCGATGCACCGGGCCCGAATTCGACCAAGAAGTCAACGTCGGAGTCTTCGCGATCTTCGGCACGTGCAACAGAGCCAAAAACTTTGATTTCGATGGCATGCCTACGGGCCAAGAGACCCTTGATGTCCTCGGCATGCGCTAGCACTGTGTTGCGAATTTCACCCACGCACGCATCCTAAGGCAACAAAGTCAGCACAATCGGATCTGGTGAGGGCAATCACGAGTGCCAAGGAGCATCTGCGCGAGTCGACGCTGATGTGTCAGATAGCTGGATCGTGTACACGTACGTGCCATCAACTTGCTGAGACCCGAGATGCGTATGGCTGATGAGATGGCACCAAGCGGGAAGGTCAAATACTGACACGGGGCGGTAGAGATGATCTCCACCAAAGTTCCTGCCGGAAGTTTGAGAGATTCTGCCCGCAATCGGAGTATTAGTTGGACGCACTCAAGTCCAGTGGGGTCAATCACCAGGTGTGGCGTCGCGTTCGCCTTTTCTGCACGATCTGCGATGCCCATCCGCATACCAATCCCCTTTACCAGCGACACGCGCAACGATGAAGTTCGACCCGTCTTCTGTCGAGCCTAGATCTGACGGCAATTTGGCAAGCCCCCGTTGCGAGTGCGCTTCTAACTTTAAGGGTGTTGCGGAGCTACTACTTCGGCTCTTCCATCCATGCTGTGGCCGCTGTTGGCGATCCCAATCCCAGGTCCTACCGCAATCACGGCGGGAATCAGAGCGGTAGTCAAGATGATTGCTGCGGAAAGTCTGGCGATTGGAGTCCCGCGCCGACGGCGCTCAAGCAATCGCCTCCCCCTGATCGCCGCGCTTCCAGCCGCCATAGCCGGGCGTGCACCTGATGAAGGTCCCGACAGAGCCAGAAGCGCACTGACGACAGTCCTGTCATCCGTCGAAGCGGCTGCCGCATCATCCGCCTGCATCTCGTGCAACAGCGTCACGGCATCGCGGTATTTTCGAGCCAACCCCCAAGCCGGAAAGGCCCGAGTGAGCCCCTGAGCAAATGCCAGTCGAGAGGCGTGTCTACTACGTAGGTGCTCGCGTTCGTGCGCCACAACCGCTTGGAGTTCGCGGGCCGACAGCGTGCTTGCCGCCAGCCGGGACACCACGATCAAGGGCCTCTTTCCCGGGATACAGAAAGCAGTCGCCTCCGCCAAATCGACATAAGTAACGTCAATTGGCGACCCAAATGATCCCTGCTGCGCGATCCCGGTGATCCCGCTGCGAAGCATGGCCGCATCGCGGCGGCGATCTCGATACTGACTCAGGAGCGACCAGCCCAAACGCACGATGCAGGCCACGACTACCAGCAATACCAGATTCCATCCGTGATTGGCCGAACTTGTTCCCGTGTACTGATGGTGCAAAAGTTCAGCATCAGCGCGAAACCCGAACACAGCTAGGGGCTCCCAGACATCGTGGGCCGCGATGAGGGCACCTGCGGCAGCACTGGCCAGAACGGTTGCCATAGTCATGTGCCACGCGAAAAGGCCTAGCCCTGGGCGCTCTTCCACCCAAGTCCGGCCCACCAAGATTGGGCCCAAGGCAACCGCCAGCACTACTGCAAAGGCAGCGAGCATTCCGGCGATCACCCACCAATCCTACGTACTTTCGTCCAAAGCTCTTCTCAGCGCGATGGCCTCCGATTCACTCAACGTGCCAGCGAAGCGAGCCAGGGCAGCGGTTCGATCTGAGGCCTCGTTGAGCGCGTCGTCCAGGCGCCCGCTGATGTATTCCTCACCAGTCATTGAGGCTAGATACAGAAAAGCTCGTCCAGATTTTGTGCGTTCAACCAGTTGCTTCTCCCGAAGACGCTCCAGGACGGTCATCACGGTCGTATATGCCACGGGGTGTGTTGGCTCAAGGCTTTCGACCACGTCCGCGACTGACCGCGCTGATGGTGAGGACCACAGCACGTGCATGATTGACGCTTCGAGTGAGCCCAGCGGTTGCATGGATGAAGTATGTCAGAGCTAATACTACGTCCTGTAGTATTACTACATGGTGTCGTTATTCAACTCAAAGCAAGTTCCGCTGTCTCCAAGTATCCAAAATGCCTCCACATTGACGGAACGGGCCATGCAGCCCCGTGACATATCGACTGTTGTTCGGTGGCATTTGGACCACTTCCCAGACAGCTTCTACGCGCACCTCGGCGAACGATTCATGAGCAGCTATTACCGCACCTACTTGAACGAACCACACGCTTTCGCGCGGGTCATTGAAGATCGGGAAGGTCATTTACTGGGCTACTTGGTCGGCAGCCTCAACGATTTCGCTCATCGTCGCTCGACCGCTCGTCGTCATGGTCTTCGCCAAGTCTCCACCGGAGCGATCTGTCTCGTCGCACGCCCATCGTTGTGGGTTCCCTTCCTGCGAGTGCGCGCGATTTGGTACGCCCGCCGTTCAGTCGCAGCGATTCGACGACAATTTCGAACGAGGCCACCCGTGGATACATTCGGTGAATTGGCCTACGTCATTACGCATGAATCAGCGAGAAACACTGGCGTCGGAAGCCAACTCACCGAGTCGTACTTGTCCGCAGCTCGAAGAGCCGGCGCCAAATGGGCGTTCCTAGTAACGCCAGCGCATCAACACGTTGCACGTAAGTTCTACGAGTCTCGCGGATGGGTTGCCGACGGCGATCGGATCACGCGCGACGGAGCGCCTCTATGCGCCTACCGACTCCCGCTTTCCCTGACGCCCGGCGCATGAAGTTTGCTGCTCAACGAAGGACAGCTCACCCATGGAAACTCCCGGCGGTGCTCGCCTTTGCAATTTTGACCATCGCAGGCTGCAGTGCTGGGTCCGTGCCGCCACAACCTGCCCCGGGATCATCCAGTCCGCAAATAAGTGCCGAACCAATTCCTGATGCGACGGGCGCCACGGAACCCGACTCGGCAGTGCCACCACAGCCAGGGAACCCCACAATCTCGCTTCTCAAGAAGCGACAGTGGAATCGCATTGTGCGGAGTGGAGTTTGGCGCCCCGACTGCCCCGTGGGCCGAAAACAATTGCGCCGTCTGAACATCGACTACGTGGACTTCGCAGGCGAGGTACAGCGTGGCTCAATCGTCGCTCATCGCGATTCGATCGTTGATCTCAGGGAAGTTTTCAGTGCACTTTTTGTTGAAGCCTTTCCGATCTCAAGCATGCGGCCCGCAGAGCAATTCGGTGGCGACCTAACACAGATGTTGAAAGCCAACAACACATCTTCGTTCAACTGCCGACGTCCAGATCAGATCAATGCCCCAGTACTTAAGTCTCCGCACGCCAACGGTCGTGCTATCGACATCAACCCCTTGCAAAATCCGTGGATGGACCCTCGTTGTCAGTGTTGGATTCCCTCGAATCAGTACAGCAAGGCGAACGAGGGACCAGGGGTAATTCGCGCCGACAGTCTTCCCTGGCAACTCTTCACCAAACGAGGGTGGATTTGGCAGAACATCAAAGTTGCCGACTATATGCATTTCGACACTGGATATCCGTCCAAGGACCGCGAAAGCCCAACTCCGTGACTTCTGAGCATCCAGCGACACCGAAAAGAAGATCACCGCGAACTCGCTCATGGAAATGCGCTACTGGCCGCGCCTCACTTGTCACCAACATGCCACGGATCTCGCTCCTTGCACTAGTGGCAGCGCTGATGCTCACAGTTTCGGTCCCCTTTGCTGCTGTGGCCGACCCAGTGGCCGCACTGATCTCAGCAAAAGCAGCACCCCAACCTTCTGATAAGCGAGCGCATGAAGGCCTAACGGGCATCACGACAGCTATTGGACTGTTGATGTTGATTGGGGGCGCGCTCGTTGTCATGCTCATCGGATTCGTCTACGGCCGAATTGAGAGCAAAAAGGAGGATCGAGGCTGACAGCGCTTGTTACGCGCTACGTGGGGAGTACATGATGATGGCAACTCCCAGAATGCACACCAGCGCACCTGCGATATCGTATCGATCTGGTTGGTATCCATCAAAGACCTTGCCCCAGATCAATGATCCCACCACGAAGACGCCGCCGTAGGCCGCGAGAATACGTCCAAAGTTGGCATCTGGCTGCAACGTGGCTACGAATCCATAAATGCCGAGCGCAACAATCCCAACACCGATCCAGATCCAACCCTTGTGCTCACGAACACCCTGCCAAATGAGCCATGCCCCGCCGATCTCAGCGAAGGCAGCAGCGAAGAAGAGCGCGACGGAACGCAGAGTGTCCATGGCTGATCTTCTCAGTCCAAGGGCCAAGAATCTTCATCACCAGGCGTTCAAAAGCAAGACTGACCAATTGCGCCAATTCCGCACATCATCTGCGTTGAATTGGTCGAACGGAGCCAATTTCAATGTCCACAAGGCCGGACTCAACAGCCCTCTGCTTCCGGCTTCGCTGCTGCTTCAATACGGCGAACAATGTCGCGCCGGCAACGACGAGGCCGAAGGCAGCGCCCGCGAACACAAATGTCGCGATCGTCGCGGCCGTTCCTGCGATCCCCAAGAAAACGAGGATCGGACCTGCACAACACACTGCGCATGCAGCCGCTCCCAGGCCGAACAACTGACGATCCTTGAAAGGCATCTTCATGCAAAACTCGCATCCATGTTACGGCTGATCTCAAGGATGGGGATGGGGCAGCAATCAGACTCTGCGCATTGCATCAAGTCATCACAACCGGCTTCTTGAGCCGCGACCAGACTCGCACGAATCTGATGCAGCCCGGTGATCTTCTGATCGATCTCGACAAGTTTTGCCTGCGCCCGCAACTGCAAGCCCGACTTACCACCCCGAGAATTCTCGCTCGCATCCAGCAGTTCCCGAACTTCATCCAAAGTGAACCCGAGACCCTGCATGGCCTTGATGATGCGCAAGGTCGTCACGGTTGATTCCGAATAGACTCGGTGGCCTCCGAGGGATCGTTCGGGCTTGTCGATGATGCCTCGGCGCTCGTAGTAGCGGAGCGTTTCGATATTGACTCCAGCTTCTTCCGCCACCCGGCCGACGCGCAGACCTGGCGTGTTCATTGGTTACTTCCTGACTGAACTGTGGCGTGCTGAGCTAGATCATCTAGGACAGATGAATGTTGGGCATCAGCAGACACGAACATTTCGGAAGTCGCGTTGCCAATAATGAGATGGAAGGTGAAGAACGAGCAGCACGTGGATTCCCTCACTGCCAACTGAGCGGCGCGCTGAGCCACAGCATCACCAGGACGCAAAGTCAGGTGAACTTCGCCCTGCGGTCTCTTTGACACCCCAGCCACGTCATCTTTGAAGAAGGCATTGAATTCTTCTATCCGTAGATGTCGTTCAGCCGTTGGAAGACTGCATGAATTGGAAGCCCACTCGGCCATTTGCATCAAATCTTCGGTCATTGCACGACTGTAAACCCGGACCTAGGTACTGATTACAACTCGGATTTGTATTCACGGATTCCAGTTGTCGGTGCGCTCCGGGCGCGTGGTTGGGGATCCGGCTTGCGATGCTTGCCGCCGATTCAGGAGAGACAGATACTCGTTGTAGTCGGCCATTTCCTGATTGCCGTCCCGATCAGCTTGCCTGTCCTTTCGGCGAGCTTCTCTTTCGTCGCTTTTGGCCCACTGAATTGACATTGCAATGATGACAATGAGGATTGGTACTTCGCCGATGGCCCAGGCTGCTTGCCCACCGGAATTTGTCTCCTGAAGTAGGTCGGTCACCCACTCGGGACGTACCACTCCGAACCATTCAGGTGCAAGCGCTCCATTGCTCATCATGATGATGATGGCGAAGAAGCCGTGGAATGCCGAAGCAATGATCAGGATCACGAACCTTTGCCAATAGGGCAGGAATCTTGGACGCGGATCAACTCCGATCAGGATCCAGTAGAACAGATATCCGGACAATACGAAATGCGTCTGCATCGCGACGTGGCCCACATGGGTGCCCATCAAGTTGGCGAATGCAGAGGAGAGATACAGCCCGTACAAGCCGAAGAAGTAGATGCCTAGCACCACCAGTGGGTTGGTCAGTATCACCGCCGCGCGACTTTGGAGTGCGACAGTGACCCACTCACGCGGGCCCCATTGGCCGGCCTTTGCGGGACGCAGGGCACGAAGCGCAAGAGTTGCCGGCCCACCGAGCACAAGGAAAATCGGAACGAGCATGGTCAGCGCCATGTGCTGCGCCATATGCAGCCCTGGCGCAACATTTGCATAGCCAGCGATTCCAGCATTGGTGCACCAGAGCAACGCCGTCACACCGAGTAACCATGCGATCGTGCGACCTAGCGGCCATCGATCGCCCCGCCGGTGCAGGCGAATGACACCGCCGATATATAGCCCAGCCAGAATCGCGCAAATAGCAAGGAACACTGGATCCGGCCGAAGACTGAGAACGACGTTCATGAAATCGGGCGGCGGCGGGTAGGCGTAGCCGACAAGTGACTCGCCCAAACTCGGAAACTGCTCCAGAACTTTGGGAGAAGGGCTTGTGGTCAGTGCGCTTCCGATACCAACCGCTAAGGCCATGATCACAATTTCAATGGTGAGTCTCAAGGTGAGTTGACTTCGGGAAGCAGGATCTGCGCTTGCCTTCTTGCCGATCCACTGGCGAAGCCCCATGCCTGCAGCAACGGCGAGGCCCAGGAGCAGCACCTTTACGATCACCAATTGCCCGTACCTCGTAGTAATCAGCTCACTGAAAGAGTTGAGCTGCGCCGCGGCATTGCCTATTCCACTGACGGCAAGTACCGCAATCGCAAATACCGTCACCAACGTCAACCGCTGAATAGCCGAGGCCACGCCCTCCCTTCGCAGCACGCTTACGAGCAGTACCGCAAGGACAGCAGCAATCCAGATACTCGCGGCGCTTGCGTGCGCAACTCCCGAAGCCAGCAGCAGCGCGTGCTGGGATGAGCCGCCGCCATGCCCAGTCACTGCGGGCAAGCACAACGCCAGCACAGTGACCAGGGCCGCAATGCCGGCGCTGATCACAGTAGAGCCGACTGATGCCAGCCCACTCACAAAAAGTGCGGCTAGCGCCACAGCGATAAGAGTCCGGACTTGAGGAATATCTGACCAATAGGTAGCCACAACTTCAGGGCGAAGAGCCTCAGTCAGCGGTAGTCCGAGTACGTCGGCAAGGGTCCATGCAGCCTGGACGAGGCAAAGGAGTGCCCAGAAACCTGCGGCCCATGAAGTCAGTACGAGGTCTCGGCGGCCTAGCGGAGACACGACCCCGCCGCGCGCAATTGGACTAAGCAACATTGCTGAGACAGCGCACGCGAGTGTCACGATGCCAGCAATCATTGACAGCGCTCGCAGGATTGGCGCGCCATCTGACACCAGAGCACCGGGGCCAGGGATACCAGGGATCGCAATGTCGTATGTCCCAACCCAAGCGCGAGCAATTGTCACAGTGACTGCAAGTAGCACGATTGCGATGACTACAGCGCCGCCGACAACTAGAGGCATGCGACTTCTATGAGCGATCATTCCTGTTGACGGGCTTTCTTACGTCGTCGTTGCACTAGCACTATCCCGATACCGCCAATTGTTCCGATGGCAGCACCTATCAGCACATTCGGATCGGTCAGGGAACTCGCCCCAGATGGCTCAACAATTGCGTCCGGACTTGGCGAAATTGGCGCGGCGGATTTCTCAGTGGGCGAAGGACTCCGATTCGGGGAGAGCAGGGTGAACGTAGTGGTACCAGTTATCGGGTGGCCGTCTGTGGATACCACTCTGTAGGAGACGGTGTAAGTGTCGTTCGGGAGTTCAGCTGCCCACGGCATCACAGCAGTGCGCCCTACAGCTCTGGCACTGTCCTTTGCCACGATCGTCTTGTTTTGGTTTGTGATCACGACCTTGGTGCCCGTGTTGAGGAGGTTCTCGTTGAACGTCAACACCACTTCTTCGGGAGGTGTGGATATCGTCGAGCCGTCAGCGGGCACGACGCTCAGCAGATCGGTGTGTGCAGAGGCTGTTGAGATGTAGATCAAGCCCACAGCGGCGCTCGCGAGAGTTGTCGTAAGGCACGTGCCGACAAGACGGATTCGCCTCTTTGTCAGTGAAGTCACTATTCGTCAAACCTTTCAGAATTGTGGTGTGAGTGCTAGAGGATCGTCTGGAAATTCGGCGCGGTCACTCTCAGCCAAATGGTGAATTCCCCCCATAGCCCCGAGACCAGGAGTATTCCGACCGCTATCAGCATGGCGCCACCTAGGCGCATGATCAGCTGCGAGTGCTCTCGCAGCCAACTCACCGCTCCTACCATCCTTTGAAATGCGAGCGCTAAGACAATGAATGGCAATCCCAATCCGAGGCAATAGGCAAGCGAGAGCGCTGCGCCTCGGTAAGCACCTCCTTCGGTGAATGCCAGGGTCTGCACCGCCGCCAAGGTTGGGCCGATGCACGGGGTCCACCCAATGCCGAATGCAATGCCCAACAGTGGTGCTCCGAGAATTCCGAATGAAGCGGCTCGATGAAAGCGCCATTCACGTTGAAGGCCTGGGATCACGCCAATAAATACCAAGCCCATGAGAATCACCAGAACGCCAAGAATTCGATTGATGACATTCTGGTACTCCAAGAGCAGATAGCCGGCGCTACCAAAAGCCAAGCCGTACGAAACGAAAACTGCGCTGAAGCCAAGGATGAACAGGACGGTGCCCAGGAGTAGGCGACTGCGAGCACCTGTGCCCGTACTCACTTCAGAACCTGTCAGGCCGGTTACGTAGGACAAATAGCCGGGAGCCAACGGCAGCACGCATGGACTAACGAAGGCGATGATTCCTGCAAGGAAAGCGATAGCCAGTGCAGGTACCAACGCCCCATTGAAGACGAGATCGGTCATTTGACCAGCAGTAGTTCGATCAGGCCACGCAAACTCGACTCACTCACTCTGCCCAGAACGCGCCCTGCGACTCTGTCTTGCTGATCGATAACGACAGTTGAAGGGATCGCTTGCGGAGGCAGTGCGCTTCCGAACTTCACTTGAAGCTCTCCAGCCTTGTCAACAATATTTGGGTAGGCGATGCCAAAGGTCTTTGCGAATGCGCGCGCGGTGGGAAGCGAATCTCGGATGTTGAGGCCCACGAATTGCACTCCCTTGCTTGCAAACTCCTTGGCCACTTTCTCCAGGACTGGTGCTTCGGCGCGACATGGTGCGCACCAAGAAGCCCACACGTTGACTACAACAATCTTGCCTTCACCCAGAGGCAGCGCATACACACCACCGTCCAATGTCGGACCCTCAAGCGCGGGAGCGGGCAAGCGTTCGGCAACCGGCAGATAAGTAATGGAGCCATCACCAGCCACGAAGCCTTGGTCGAGTGTGGTGTCATCGCTAGTCAGACTCTGGCTCGCATCAGCCAACTGTTGTGATCCGCCACAAGCCGCCAAGAGACCCAGTAACGAAAGCGAAACGAGCAAGCAGATGGATTTGGTAACTACCTGGCGGGTCATGGACGCCCGGCCAGAAGGTCACGTTCGTAGACGATCCGAGCCAGGACTTCCGCCTGGTTGAGTTGAGGATCTTCTCCACACACCAGTGTTCCAAATGGTCCCGAAAGGCGTATCTCCGCTTCGAATTCTTCGACTTGGACCTGGTTCCAGCGGTACCAGCGCTCCCACTCAGGTTTCCCATCCACTTCGCTGCGCAGCCGCAATCCGTTCGCTGTAGGAATTGCAAAGACAGACGAAGACGATTCGGCAATCTCGCTTTCGGACTGCACACGCGTGGCGATTTCCCATAATGGATCCGGCCCAATGCCCTCGCTCATGCACCATCGGACAAAGGCGAAGAGCACCCACCCAACCAGAGCGACGATAGCCAGGGAACCCAGACTGGAGACGAGCACTACTTCACGAGTCCAATAGTGACGACAATGGCGAGTATTGAGATCCACAACGCAACGAGTACAGGCATCCACTCATGCGTAAAGCTCAGGATCGACGTGACTTTTCCTGGCGGCGCCTCAGTAAGCACATGCGAAAGACATGCGCTGGCGACAGCACCAAGCGCAGTCAAGGTGGCAATCCAAACTGCGACACAGTAGAGGCACAGAGCGCCAATTTCGAATGCCGTTTGGAAGGCAAGCCAGTGAATGAAGAGCACTCCTGCCACTGTTCCGGCCAGCAGCCCCCACATGAACCAAACCTGCATGCGGGCTCGAGCAAGAATCGCCATGCTCACCGCAATCAGACAGGCAAATGCGGCAATTCCGATCAGTGAGTTGGGGATTCCGAACAAGGTCGAATGTGACGACTGCATAACACTTCTGCAATTGACTAGCGCTGACAATGAACATGCTGGTGTGAATGCTGGGTCGGCCAGCAGATGCAACTTGTCGACAGTGAGCTGCCAGGAGGCAAGCAGTCCGACTGTTGCAGCCCCGAGCAGCCACCAGCCGGTGCATCGATCCATCCGAACAAATTCGAAGCGACCAGCCGGCTTCGCCAACGGAGTAGCCATGGATTTCACGGTCGTGCCGCCAGTTTCCCGTCAATCAAGGACTGCAATTCCTGCTCACTCTGTGGCCGGATTCGCTCTCCGTTCAGAAAGAAGCTCGGTGTTCCATCAACCCCCAGCGCCAAGCCTTCTTGGCGATCCAATTCGATTCGGGCCAGAGTCGACGGGTCTGCAATCGCGGCGTCATAGCGTTGAAGGTCCAACCCAATGGACTGGGCAAAGTCGCGAAACAGTGACGCCTTGGACTCTTCCTGTTCGCCCCATTGCTCTTGGGTTTCATACATCCGCGAATACATCGCCTCGAATCGCCCTTGCTGGGCCGCCGCCTCCACAGCGAGCGCCGCATTGACCGCATTGGCATGGCTGGGAATGGGGAAATACCGCGCGATGAATCGCACTTTACCTGCGTAGGTCTTGCGCAAACTCTCAATGAATGGGTACACCGCCCGACACGACTCACACTCAAAATCGAGAAACTCCACGAGCGTCACCGAACCGTCGGCATCTGGTTGCAGAATGTGACTGTTGGTTCTCGATGTCAGAGGAGAACTCGCATCGGAGCTGGCCGGAACAGCAGCAGCCGATTCGTTGGTCTCTGATTGCCTGGTGACGATTGCGCCAGCTATTCCGATGGTGACCAAGGCGATAACGACAGCGATCCCTAGTCTCAAAGCCGTGCTGGGTCTTTTCAACATTCACCTTCCATGAAGAGTCAGGAGTTGCACAGTTGCGTGGCTCCTCATCGATGCGACGCGGTCGCGCGCTAAAGCGGCGGACCTCTCGACCTCGCAGGGGCTTTCCCAGTTATCTTCGCGGCCCGTATGGGAGCCGAATACCCACGAAGATCAAGATTTCATGAAGATTCAGTGACTCTGGCCATAAATGGCTCCAGTCTCCGGCTTGATCAGCAGCAGGCGTCCTCGCATGTCGAAGATTCGGGTGTCACTGGGCAGCAGTGCTTGCCCTGCCAGGCGTCTAACCCCTCCCGAATCGCAACACCGGCGATCGCCAATGCGACCAGCGAGTCTGCCCACCACCATCCCAAAGTGGCGTTCAGCACAAGTCCCAGAAGGAGGACGACAGACAAATAGCTGCACAGCATGGTTTGGGATCCATCGGCAATAACCGAACCTGAACCTAACGAACGGCCTGTGCGACGTTGGGCGATGGACAGCGCTGGCATGATCGCGATGGACAACGAGGCCAAGACGATGCCCACGAGTGACGCCTCGGCCCGATCCCCGTTGAGCAGTGACAGCGTGGAGTCAACTGCAATGTATGTGGCCAGCGCGAAGAACGAGATGGCAATCAGCCTCAGCGCGATGCATTCACGAGATTCTGGAATCTTGTGCCGAAATTGCCAAAGAATGACGAGGCCGCTGGACACTTCGATGATCGAGTCAAGTCCGAAGCCGATCAGGGCGCCTGACCCGGCAACTGTGCCAGCCGAAATTGCGACGATCGACTCCACCGTGTTGTAACTCACGCTGGCGCCTGCGAGCAATTGAGCGCGCTTGCCGAGACGTTTACTCTCCGCTTTCGTCAGCTGAGGTACTGGCACTTCGTCGACTGCTGTCATTGATTCCAATCCCGTCTGCGCCAAGTCAGTTCAAGTCAATTCAAGTTGAGAGTCACGGGTGAGCACCGATTTCGTGCCCTGCGTGTTCAGCTGCTTCAAGTTGAAAGGTGCAGTGCTCGACATCGAAGTGTTCGTGCAGACATTCGCTTAAGGCATCTAGGACCTGACCACTACTACCGCGATTTAGAATCTCGTCTTCGACAACGACGTGCACAGAGAGCACCGGGATTCCTGAGGTCAGGGTCCACGCGTGAAGGTCATGAGCGCCGACGACGCCTGGGACTTCGAGGATGTGCTTGCGGACGACTGCAAGATCCATTCCTCGGGGTGTGGCTTCGAGTAGGACGTCGATTGCTTCGCGGAGCAAGTTCCAGGTTCTGGGCAGAATCATGAGGGCTACCAGGACTGAAGCCACGACATCTGCTCGCAGCCAGCCGGTGGACCAAATGACGATAGCAGCGACGATCACTGCGATGGATCCAAGTGTGTCACCGAGCACCTCAAGGTAGGCGCCCTTGACGTTCAGGCTTTCCTTGGAGCCCTTCCGCAGGAGAACCAGACCTGCTCCATTGGCAATAAGGCCCACACAGGCGAATGCAAGCATCAAGCCACCTTCGACTTTAGGCTCGTTGAACCACCGTTGCCATGCTTCAAACAGGATGAAGATTGCAACGCCAAACAGCAGTACTGCATTCACCACTGCAGCAAGAATCTCTAGCCTGTAGTAGCCATAGGTGCGTGCGTCGGTGGCAGGGCGGGAAGCGAAGGTGACGGCCAAGATGGCCAGGGAAATACCAGCGACATCGGTAAACATGTGACCGGCATCCGCGAGCAAAGCAAGACTGCCAGTGACGCTGGCGCCGATGACTTCAGCGATCAGGACTGAGACGGTGAGGGCTAGGACAATGAGCATGGTGCGGCGATGAGCCCCACCGGCACTGACAGAGGGACCATGGCTATGTCCGCTGCCCATCAGTGCCGTCCCGCCTCTGCGTGGCAGATCTCAGGGGAGTCCACTGCGAGAACGAGGTCGGCCAAATCTCGGAGTGCGTGCGCAAGTGCGGGGTCAGTCAGTTCGTATCTCACATGACGTCCCTCGGGGGTCGCTTCGATGAGACCGCAACCTCGTAGACAGGCAAGATGATTGGAAGCATTGGCCTTCGAGATGCCGAGTTCGGTAGCAAGAGCCCCTGAATAGGCAGGCCCGTCAAGCAGGGCGAAGAGCAGCCGGCACCGCGTGGGGTCCACCAGTGCACGTCCAACTCGGGCTAGGGCATCCAATCTCGGGGCTACGGTGATCACGAGACGACTGTACAGCAATGGCTGAACTATCGTGCGCGTCGATGCAATGGCAGGAACATGGTGAACGTGGCACCCAAACCAGGTCCTTCGCTGGAGGCTTCCAGCGACCCCCCGTGATCGTTCACGATGGCTCTGGCGATAGTCAGCCCAAGGCCGCTGCCTCCGATGCCGGTGGAAACTCGAGCGGGATCAACGCGATGGAATCGATCGAAGATTTTCCCAATTTCCGCCTGAGGTATCCCCGCACCGTCATCAATTACTTCAATACGCACGTTTGCCTCAAGACGACTTGCAATCACACTCACTGTGCCACCTCTGGGCGTGTGCCAAAGAGCGTTCTCGAGCAAGTTTGCCAAAACCTGTTGCAGGCGAAGCTCATCGCCGTTCACGGGTAGCGCCATATCCGGTTGTTTCAGGGTCAATGCGACGCCCATCATCTGATATCGCGGAGTCGCTGCAGCGACCGCCGCTTCGCAGGTAGCGCACATGTCCATGGGTGTCAGTTCAAGGCCCAAGGCATGCTCGTCGGCGGCAGCAGTCTCACGTAGGTCGCCCGCGAGGCGTTTGAGACGGTAAACTTGGTGTCGCATCGTCGCCCAAGCTTCAACGTCACGGACGACCACCTCGTCCTCGAGTCCGTCGATGTACGCCTCAAGCGTTGCCAGTGGCGTGCGCAATTCGTGCGCCAGATCGGCTAGCAGGCGCGAGCGTGCCGCTTCCGAGTCGCCTAGCTGGGTAGCCATGAGCGTGAAGGAGCCTGACAGTTGTTCAAGCTCGCTGCTAAATCCGGCGTGGGGCACGAACACATCGAAATTCCCTGCGGCCACAGACTCGGCCGCCCTCGCCAACTCTTCAATTGGTCGCGAGACGCGACGCACTAGTAGCCATGACACCGCGCCAGCTGCCGCAACTGACACCGCCGTAGCAACCACCACGGAGATGACAAAGGCGAATGCAAACGCTTCTTCTGCATGCTCCTGTACTACTTCAGAAACCACACCCAAATGGTTCAGGTGCTGGTGGAACAAGATTGGAGCAACGATCCAGGCAGTCACGATGAGAGCCAGTGCCCCAATCCCGACCACCATTGATTGGATCAACATCATCCGCGTGGCGAACCTCGGCCCGCTCCTCATGTCTGGATGACCAAGCCATAGCCAACGGCGCGTACCGTGCGGATGAACCGCGGGTCGGATGCATCATCTTGGAGTTTGGTGCGCAGATGACCGATGTGTACATCGACGACGTGTTCATCCCCCACCCACCCTGGTCCCCACACGGCCTCAATGAGCTGACGTCGCGTGAGTACCGCATGCGGACGGGCCATCATTGCGGCCAATAGGTCAAATTCAGTGCGCGTCAATATCACTTCGTTCCCATCGACCAGAGTTGTGCGCGCTTGAACGTCCACGGTGAGACCGACGATGGTCATAGGCGCCTGCGTGGCCGATAACGGGATCGAGGAGCGCGGACGACGCAGCATTGCTCGCACTCGCGCGATGAGTTCTCGTGGCGAAAATGGCTTGACCAGATAATCATCGGCGCCCATCGTCAGACCTAGTACTTTGTCGACCTCTTCATCACGGGCCGTCAGCATGATGATGTACGCATCGCTGAATTGGCGAATGAGTCGACATGCCTCGATTCCGTCGAATCCTGGAAGCATGAGATCCAGAACGATCAGATCAGGGCGATGCGAGCGCGCAACATCAACAGCGTCCTGACCTGTGTGTGCGAGCGCCACGTCGAAACCTTCCCGCACGAGATAGCTGCTGATGACAGCCGTCAGGGGTACCTCATCGTCAACTACAAGCACGCGCAGGCCATCAGCCATGCGCCGGCGACCCTGGGTGCTCTAGTAGCCGGCGCGCATCGGCATATGTCTGCGCGTCGATCTCACCTGCGGCGAAGCGTCGATCAAGAATCACACGCGGTGATTCAAGAGACACCACGTTGCTCTCCCCATCGTTTTGCGTAAACCGGACGACTATCCATATTCCAAAGCCAATCAGCGCGATCCAGCAGGTCATCATGATGCCCATGCCCCACCAGTTCGCACCGGGCCAGCCCAATCCGTCTTGAATCCAGCCCATCATCGTTGGGCCTCCTTGCTTCTATGCCACGCCGTTACGCTCGATTCTTCAATTGTCTCGTTATTCAGTGTCTATCTGAGCGCAGAATCGATGAAGATTGCATAAAGGCACCGTCGCTCATCCCTTGATCAAATCTTCATCCGTTCTTGCGCATACATCTACTGACCCAGATGGATGATGAATGCACAGCAAGAAGGAACCGCCATAGACATGCCTTGCTTCGCGCCCGCGAATTGGGCCGATCCATTCTTTGTCGCTATAGCAAGGAGCAGACTCACATGCACAAACGCCCTCTAGCAATCACCGCCAGCGCTATCGCACTCACCGCACTGCTAGCGACGTTCGGAGCAACCCAGTTCGTCAACGCCGCCCCGACGCCAACACCCATGAGTTCGAGCAACACGATGATGATGGGCAAGGGCGCTGCTGGAGACATCTCGTTCACCCAAATGATGATCCCCCACCATCAGCAGGCAATCCAGATGTCCGACCTCGCCCTGCAGTACGCCAAGTCCCCTCAAGTGTTGGCGCTGGCCAAGCAGATCAAGGCCGCCCAAAGCCCGGAAATCACCACTATGAAGAGTTGGCTCAAGGGATGGGGGGCTCCGATGTTGCCAGCCATGGATCACTCCTCCTCGGGCAGCATGTCCGGCATGACTACAGGCAGCACCGGGATGATGAACGACGCCGACATGACCAAACTCGGCCGCGCCCGCGGCACGAACTTTGACACAATGTGGCTGCAGATGATGACCACGCACCACCAAGGAGCCATCGCCTCCGCACGACAGGTTCTCAAAACCACTAAGGATGCACAGGTACAGAAATTGGCAAAGGCCATCGTCATGGCGCAGAACACCGAGATAGCAAAAATGAAACTACTGCTCACCAAATGAACAACCCAAATTCTAGAGAAGGATTGACCGTGGATGAACTCGTGATTGACGTTCAGGGCATGACCTGCAGCCACTGCGTCAGTTCCGTCATTGAGGAAGTCACCAAGATTGACGGCGTCACGAGCATCGAAGTGGACCTGCAGCCAGGGGAAACCTCGCGCGTCCAAGTGCGCAGCAGCCAAGCGCTGACGGCCTCTGACCTTCAGTCAGCAATCCAAAGAGCCGGCTACGTCCTTACCACCCCATGAAGCACCGTCAGGGAGTCCATGCGCGAGCAGTCGTGCTCGTACTGATCGTGGCCGGTGCCGCAACACTTCTGGCCGCGTGCTCATCGCCCTCAGGCAGCACCACCCCCGCCTCGCCTGAGGCCGCTTCATCAAGAACACAGACGCTGTCCCCCACAGAGGAACCGGTCGCCAGCGGTGAAGCAGTGAGTACCGACTCCCTGACGGGGCACGTCCACAACCTCGTACTGGTCGGCACCAAGCTCTACTTCGGTACCCACGACGGAATTTGGAGCCAGCAGCCCGGACAGCAACCAGTGCGGGTATCCGACGAGGTCTTCGACACCATGGGGCTTACGCGCACCGGCAGTACCTGGCTGGCATCTGGACACCCAGGCCCCGAAATGGACGCACCCAACGATCTGGGCCTTGGCATCTCCACCAATGGGGGTCAGACCTGGACGAAGGGTTCCCTTGGCGGGCAAGTCGACTTCCACCGACTCGTCGCCACGAACAAGGTTGTCATGGGTCTTGCCTCAAACAACGGCGTCCTATGGCGAACCGCAAACCTTGGCCGCACCTGGAAACAGTTGGGTACTCCCGAACTCTTCGACTTGGCCTTGGATCCCGCAAATGACACAACCGTGCTCGGCACCAGCCCGACCGGTGTCATGCGCAGCATCAATGGAGGAACGTCATTCGACTCGGTTCCGGGCGCACCGCTGCTTGCCCTCCTTGCAGCATCTCGGGGTCAGGTAGTGGGTGTGGACATTGACGGAAAGGTCTACACGACAACCGACGGCGGTTCAACCTGGATTCACCGGGGGCAGCTCGCAGGCCAGCCCATTGCTCTCGCCGCTGAGGGTTCTCGAGTTGCGGCCCTCGTAGGCGACGCCATCATGGAATCTCTCGACGGCGGGCGAACATTCCAGGCTCGCCTCACTGGAGTCGGAGCCGGAGCACATGGCTAGCACATGTGACCGATCGTGGAGTACCAACGGTCAACCAGCAATCCAGCGCCACGAAACGAGTGCCGCAATGCCAATAAGCGCACCAAAGACGAGCAACACGCGCTGACGCGGGCGCCTCCTGCACTGGCGCACCCGAACGAGCCTGCCCGGTGCAGCAGGTCTGATGAGGATCTTGACGCGCACACTCACAGGGCGTCCGTGACCACTAGATGATACGTCCAACGCCTGAGAAGCGCTCTCGATACCAGGGCCCCAGGAAGGCTATGAGTTCCACCCCATCATCTGGATTGGAAGCGCTGACCATTTTGCCGTTCCCGACGTACATTCCAACGTGGTGTGCCCCTGAGCCGAAGTAGAAGACGAGATCTCCCGGACGGATCTGCGACACTGGCACTCGTCGAGTCTGTGAATACTGTGACTTGGAGTAGTGCGTGAGTCCAACGCCGGCTTGCCGCCATGCCGCCAAGGTCAGACCCGAGCAGTCATATGATCGCGGCCCGGCCTGTGCGGCCACATAGGGCTTGCCCACCTGGGACAAGGCAAACCTCACAGCCGAGGCGGCCCGGCCGCTACCGATGTAGCCCAATGGTGTCTTCCCAGGCTTGCGTCCTGGGCGCTGAACAGTTGCCGCAAGTTGTTTCTTGGCCGTCGCAGCTGCGGCCAACGCCTGCTGACGAGCCCGGGCCTTGATGCGATCCCAACGCGCGCGCTGTGCAGCTGTCATCTTCGCCAACACCGCCTGCGCCTTGCCCAAGTTGGTGTCTGCCTCAGACTTGGCTGAAGCCATCGCGGCGTTGAACCGTTTGGCAGCAGCGACCTGCTGCTCCACCTCAGCCTGGGTTTGGCGAAGTCGCAGGGTGCTGGTCTGCCATCCGCGCAGGATCGTCTGCTGCGACTTCGCCAACTGATTAAGCGCTGCCCCTTGGGCTAGGAATGCCGAGGGATCACTCGCCAACAGAAGTTGCAATGACGGGTCCAAAGACGCCGACATGTACGCCGAGCGAGCGAGACTGTCGATGAGTTCGGAAGATTTCTGTAGTTCAGTTCGTTGCCTGCTGGCGCGACGCTGGAGCGTTCCGAGCTTCTGTTGGACCTTGATAAGACCAGAACGGGCTTCGTTGTACCGCTCCGTCGCGCCTTCTGCGACGTGCTGCAGATCGGCTACCTGTGCCTGGATCCGTGCGATGTCCGATTGAGGGCTTGCCAAACCGGGTCCGACTCCGAGCAAGCCTGCTCCAAGGGAAAGGATCACGACGCCAAAGAGCATCCTGCTTCGATTGAAGTGGCTCAAGGGAATCACAGTGGTCCTTCAAGTCTCAACAGTGTCCTGTGGACGCTGTCTGGCTGCCGCAACTCTGCGGTATCAGGCTGTCGGAGCCGGAAATGTTTGCGTCTAGTGTCGCCAAGGAATCAGGGATTTCTCGTAGCGAACTGTGAAGATTCGATCAAGAAATGGTCTTCACAACTGCACAAGGCCGCCAGTGCGAGGCATACATCACCACGTTACGTCTCACCTCAGATCTTGGCGGTGCGGAGGCGTAGGGCGTTCATGATCACTGACACGCTGGAAAGGCTCATAGCGGCAGCCGCAATCATCGGCGACAGTAGTAGTCCTGTGAACGGGTAAAGAATGCCTGCGGCAATGGGAATGCCTATTGCGTTGTACGCGAAGGCGAACCAGAGGTTCTGTTTCATGTTGCTCACGGTGGCCCGCGACACGCTACGAGCGGCCGTGATGCCACGCAGGTCGCCTTTGACCAGCGTGATCTGTGCTGAATCAATGGCGATGTCACTGCCTGTACCCATGGCGATTCCGATGTTTGCTTGGGCTAATGCTGGGGCGTCATTGATGCCATCGCCTGCCATCGCAACGAGGTGTCCGTCGCGTTGGAGCGCTTCGATGATGGTGAGCTTGTCCTGTGGCTTGACGCCAGCGTGGAACGCGTCGATGCCGAGTGTCTGCGCAACACGTTTCGCGGGTCCGGGGGCGTCACCGGTTGCCATGACGATGGCGACGTCGTCGCGATGCAGGGCCTGTACAGTCTCTGCAGTGGTCTCTTTGATCGCGTCCGTGAGCGCGATCAAGCCTTCGAGACGGCCGTCGACTGCGACGTGGATGACTGTCTGTCCTTCTGGCTCGCGCCCCGTCAGGTCTGCTGACAGGGTGATGTCGTTGAGTTGCATGAGGTCGCGGTTACCAACGAGGACGGCGTGTCCGTCGATGTGTGCAGCGACGCCGTAGCCAGGCTTTGCCTCGAAATCCTCGGGGTCGGTCAGGCCCACGTTTTCTGTTCGCGCGGCCGTGGTGATGGCTCGGGCAAGTGGGTGTTCACTGGCTTGGTTGGCACTGGCAGCCATCCGCAGGACGTGTTCGCGGGTGTTGTCGCTGGCGGGAATGACATCGCTCACACTGGGATGCCCCATTGTGAGCGTGCCCGTCTTGTCGACAACGAGCGTGTCGATTTCCCGCATTTTCTCGATCGCTGCTGCATCTTTGAAAAGGACTCCGTGGCGGGCGCCCAGGCCGCTGCCAATCATGACCGACATGGGAGTGGCCAGCCCCAGCGCGCATGGGCAGGCGATGATCAGCACTGCCACTGCAGCGACCAGCGCATTAGTCCAGCGTGGCTCAGGGCCCACGAGACCCCAAATGATGAACGTAGCGATCGCAATGCCGATGACGGCCATTACGAATACGCCAGCCACCTTGTCGGCCAAGCGCTGCATCGGCGCCTTCGAACGTTGTGCCTTGGCCACCATCTCTACCACTCGGGCCAGCACCGTGTCTGAACCGACTTGAGCTGCAATCACCACAAGACTTCCGTTGGCGTTGACCGTGCCACCGATGACGGTGTCTCCAGGGACCTTGTCCGTGGGAACTGGCTCACCCGTGAGCATCGACTCGTCTACAGATGACTGGCCTGATTCAACAGTGCCATCGATCGGGACTTTCTCGCCCGGTCGCACGCGCACGCGATCCCCGACCTCGACAAG
>JAUSQD010000082.1 GCA_030652695.1 Actinomycetota bacterium | reverse complement strand
GCTGTTGGTACCCGCTGGCCGTTGACATGCACCACGGCAGTCAACGGATCGATCCGCATGCCCTGCTCGACTACGAGTTCGCCATTGACTTTGACCCGACCCTTAGCGATGAGCTCTTCACACTTGCGTCGGCTACCAATGCCCGCCTGCGCGAGAACCTTCTGCAGGCGAATCTGTGTCACATCCGATTCAGTCACCAGTTGCTACTGAATCCAGAACCTCTTCAAGATCGGCAAGATCAGGGAGATGCTCGGCTAGCGGTGGCAGATCATCGAGCGATGCAATGCCCAGACGTTCCAAGAAGGTGGACGTGGTCCGATAGAGAATCGCGGACGACTCGTCTTCATGCCCTGCCTCTTCAATCAGGCCGCGAGTGACGAGGGTGCGAATGACTCCGTCGACATTGACACCGCGAACTGCGCTGACGCGACCACGCGTCACGGGCTGCCGATACGCGATCACGGCAAGGGTTTCCAAGGATGCCTGGGTCAGGCGGGCCTGCTGACCGTCGAGCACATAGCGCTCAACCAGCGGAGAACATTCGCTGCGCGTGTAGTAGCGCCAGCCGCCGGCAACCTCGCGCAGGTCAAAGCCCCGCACTGCCTCGTCGTACTCGGCAGCCAATGCGCGGACAGTGGCTTCGACATCGTCGGTGGGCTGGCGAGTTGCCTGCGCAATAGCAAGCACCGACATCGGCTCATCGGCAAGCAAGAGCAGGGCTTCAATTGCAGCTGACAGGCTGGGAGCGCCCAGACTGTCAGCTTCTTCAAGCTCGTCGAATGTCTCGATCGCTTCTTGCACTCCTTGGTCAGTCATCGACCAACTCCTTCAATTCAACTTCCAGCTCATCAACGGCGGTCACTTGGTCGATCTCGCGCTCAACATCGAATTCGTCGGCAACGCTGATCTCGCCCTCATCTGATCCTGTCCACCGAACGGTGAGGTCACCCAGTGGAGTGATCTGCTCAAAGGCAACAGCCCCTTCGCGGTAGAGCTCAAGCAGAGCCAGGAATCGTCCGACCACGAGCAAAGTCGTGTCGCAGTCGGCTATGAGCGCCCGGAACGTGCTGGTGCGATGACGACGAAGTCGGTCAACAAGGATGCCTGCTTGCTGCCGCACATTGACTCGCTGCACGTGCGCATGCGACATCGAGACTTCCTCGATCGGCTTTGGAGCAAGTGCACGTGCGGCAAGTGCAGCAAATTGATCGGGTCCTAGGCCAAGCAGCACCTCAGGCAGCAAGGCTGCGAATTGCGGTTCCAGACCCACGGTTCGTGGGTAGCGACGGTTGGCTGTGGCCATGCTCTCGGCGAAGAGTGCTGACACCTCCTTATAGGCCCGATACTGCAAGAGTCGAGCAAACAGGAGATCTCGGGCCTCAAACAGCGCAAGGTCTTCTTCATCCTCAACTTCGCCAGATGGCAGGAGTCGTGCGGCCTTCAAATCCAGCAAGGTGGCAGCGACCACCAGAAAGCTGCTGGCCTCATCCAGATCCCAATTCTTGCCCTGCGCTCGCAAATAGGCGATGAACTCATCGGTGACCAGATGCAATGCGAGCTCGGTGACCTCAAGCTTGTGCTTGGAGATGAGCGAGAGCAGCAGATCGAAGGGTCCATCGAAATCACCAACCCGAACCGAGAAGCTCTCCGGTGGGGTTGTCGTCAACTCAGCTGACTCAGTGATGTCGTTGGCCAGCCCGGCTTCGGTCACCGGGCCAGAACCTCCCGCGCCAGTTGGCGGTAGGACTCAGCACCTGCGCTGCTGGGGGCGAACGTGGTGATGGGCTCACCGGCAACTGCAGCATCAGGAAACTTCACCGTGCGATGAATTGCGGTCTGGAAGACCTGATCACCAAAAGCCTGGCGAACCGTCTGCAGCACTTCGCGGCTGTGCAGTGTGCGTGGGTCATACATCGTTGGCAGCACACCGATGATCGTCAGCTCTGGGTTCAGGCGAGCCTTGACCTTGTTTATGGTGTCTTGCAGCAGCGCAACTCCGCGCAGTGCGAAGTACTCGGTCTCCATCGGCACGATGACGCCCGTGCTCGCAGTGAGCGCGTTCAAGGTGAGCAGGCCCAGTGATGGCTGGCAGTCAATGAGGACAATGTCGTATTCAGGAAGCAAGGGAGCCAATGCTCGGCCAAGCGCGTACTCGCGACCAACCTCACTGACCAATTGCAGTTCAGCAGCAGACAGATCGATGTTGCTCGGCAGAAGATCAAGGTTGGTGACGTCAGTGGTGAGCACGACTTCGCGAATATCGCATTCGTAATCGGTGAGGACGTTGTAGACCGTGCGTTCCATCTCGTTGGGGTTGACACCCAAGGCAACAGAAAGCGCGCCCTGGGGATCAAAGTCAACCAGCAGGACCTTGCGCCCATAGCCGGCGAGTGCGGCGCCAAGGCTGACCGTGGAGGTGGTCTTGCCGACCCCGCCCTTTTGATTGACCATGGCGATGACCCGCGCAGGGCCATGGGAGGTCAGTGGGGTCGGTTCGGGAATCGACGCCGTCTCGGGGATGGACGTCGCGTCTGGTGCAGGGTCGCCCGCTGCCTCCAGCACTTCGGAATCCATGGCCATCCTCTCGGTCGTGCGCGTGCCAGGCGTGCGCCCGGTGAAACGCCTCAGCCTAACGGCCTCTAGCCCTTTGCTCGTGGATGACTCGTGGCATAGACCTCTCGAAGGGTGTCCGGGGTGACGGCGGTATAGATCTGAGTCGTGGTCACTGATGCATGACCCAGCAGTTCCTGCACCACTCGCACGTCAGCGCCGCCTTGAAGCAGGTGGGTGGCATAGGTGTGTCGCAAGGTGTGCGGGCTGACCTCAATCTGGAGTTTTGCCAGTTCAGCCGCCTTGCGCACCACGGCATAGGCACTCTGTCTGGAGAAGCGAGTGCCTCGAGCATTGAGGAACACCGCTGGAGTGCCACGTCCCTTCATCAGCAGGGCAGGTCGCGAGCGAACCAGGTACTCCTCCAGGGCGGCAATGGAGTATCCACCAAGCGGGAGCATCCGCTGCTTGTCGCCCTTGCCGGTCACGATCAGTGTGCGCTCCTCCAACTTGAGATCATCGATATCAATGTCCACGGCCTCACTGATCCGTACACCTGTGCCGTACAGCAGTTCCACAAGCGCGCGATCACGCAATCCATGCGGTGTGCTGTCATCGCCACTTGCCTGCAGCAGGCGACTCATCTGGTCGTAGCTCAGTGCCTTGGGAAGGCGTTTGACGGCGGTCGCAGGTGAGACCCGCTGACTTGGGTCCTTGCTGGTCAGGCCTTCTTCCAAGGCAAAGCGATGGAAGCCACGAATGGCCACCAGCATGCGTCCGGCGCTGGAGGCCGCCAGCGGTGTTCCTTGACTTGGGTCACGCAAGCTCGCTGCGAAATCAGCGATGTCGGATTCCGATATCGCATCAGCCGTGCTCAGTCCGCGTGCCAGTGACCACGCGAGGTAGCGATCCAGATCACGACGATAGGCAGACAGGGTGTTCTGCGACAACCCGCGCTCAATGGCCAGGTGATGCAGGTAGGTGCGGATCGACTGATCCAGCTGCTGGCTCAGGAGAGTCCCGGTTTCTTGAAATGCTCGGCCACTCGCCCGATCGAGAGCAGGTGATCGCGCATCCGCCAGGGCTCGTGAGCTGACCTCAAAGACGCCCACCCTCCAGCGCGAGCACTCCAAGCAGCAAGAATTCCGGCTACTGCCGTGGGTCCGCTGATCGCACCTGAAAGCACCAGATCCTTGGCTTCATCCAGACTCACCCACACGCGCGGAAGGTATCCCTCTTCGGCTTCGCCAGTGTGGGGACGTCCGCCTGGCATTGGTGACACTTGACGGGCAAGGTAGATGCGAATGGCCTCACTCGAGCCACCCGGTGAGTTCACGAAGTCCACAAGGGTGTGCCACTCGTCAGCCTGGTATCCCGATTCCTCGGCGAGTTCGCGGGCAGCGGTTGTCAGTGCCGGCTCGCCCAGGTGATCAAGCAGGCCGGCCGGCGGTTCGAAGATGTACTGGCCTATCGCGTGGCGATACTGACGAATCAGGAGCACCTGATCGTGATCATCAAGGGCGATGATCGCCACTGCTCCCGGGTGAACGAGCACATCACGATTGATGACCTGTCCGTCGAAGTCCACGGTATCCGTGCGTACGAGCCACACCTTGCCCGCGAAGTGCTCGACCGAGTGCATCGTGCGGTAGGGCTCCCCGCCATCTTCGATCGGGCCGTCCCAGATCTCCTCAGCGAAATCCGCAACCATTACGCGTGAACGGCAGAACGCTGACGCGATCGATCCAAAGCGGCAGCAGCCAGACCGGCGAACAGCGGATGTGCTCGAGTGGGGCGCGAGCGGAATTCGGGATGCGCCTGCGTTGACACGTAGTACGGGTGCGCCTCAGCGGGGAGCTCAACAAATTCAACGAGACGACCATCAGGGGATGTGCCTGAGAACACCAGACCGGCTTCTTCCAGCTGACCGCGATAGTTGTTGTTGACCTCGTAGCGGTGACGGTGACGCTCATCGACATACGGCACTCCGTACGCAGCCGCCACGACCGAGCCCTCCTGCAACTTGGCTGGGTAGAGCCCAAGTCGCATCGTGCCGCCCATATCGCGCTCGCCTGACACGACTTCACGCTGGTCAGCCATGGTGGCAACGACCGGGTGAGCAGTGGACTCATCGAATTCCAAGGAGTTCGCACCCTCCAGGCCGGCCACATTGCGTGAGTACTCGATCACCATGCACTGCAGCCCAAGACAAAGCCCAAGGGTTGGAATGCCGTGCGTGCGTGCGTACTTCAGCGCGCCAAGTTTGCCTTCGATGCCGCGCACTCCGAATCCGCCGGGTACGCATATGCCATCGAGATCGTCGAGGACCTCGCGAGCACCCTCTTCAGTTCCACAATCGTCAGAGCTGACCCAGCGGATGTGCACCTTGGTGTCGTGGTGGAAGCCACCCGCGCGCAGCGCTTCAGTCACTGAGAGGTAGGCATCGGGCAGATCGATGTACTTGCCAACCAATCCGATGGTGACCTCATTGGTTGGGCGATGCACCCGATTCAACAGCGCATCCCATGCCGTCCAATCGACGTCGCGGAACGGAAGATCCAGACGACGAACGACGTAGGCGTCCA
This sequence comes from Actinomycetota bacterium, assembly GCA_030652695.1. GTDB lineage: Bacteria > Actinomycetota > Actinomycetes > S36-B12 > S36-B12 > UBA11398. The sequence continues at coordinate 9,185 of JAUSQD010000082.1, read as the reverse complement.
GGCCTTCGCTGTGCAGAACCTTGGGGATGTCGTAGATGCTCGGCGCATCAACTGCAGCAACCACTGCCTCCAGATCAACATCGCACATCATCGAGATCTTGCGCTTGATACTCGAGGGCACTGGCCGATCGGCGCGAAGGACAATGGCATCGGGCTGGATGCCGATGTTGCGCAACGCAGCAACGGAGTGCTGAGTCGGCTTGGTCTTCAGCTCACCTGAAGGACCGATGTACGGGAGCAGGGAAACGTGGAGGAAGAACACATTCTCGCGGCCAATTTCATGGCGAATCTGGCGTACAGCCTCAAGAAATGGCAGTGACTCAATATCGCCTACCGTGCCACCGACCTCCGTGATCACAATGTCCACATCGGCACTTGCCATTCGTCGGATTCGCGACTTGATCTCATTGGTGATGTGCGGAATCACCTGAACGGTGTCACCGAGGTACTCCCCGCGGCGTTCCTTTGCGATGACCGAGGAATAGATCTGCCCCGTGGTCACATTGGCCGAGCCATGCAGATCGGTGTCAAGGAAACGTTCGTAATGACCAACATCGAGATCAGTCTCGGCTCCGTCGTCAGTCACGAAGACTTCACCATGCTGGAAAGGGTTCATCGTTCCGGGATCAACATTGAGGTATGGATCCAGTTTCTGCATCGTGACGCGAAGGCCGCGATTGGAAAGCAGATTTCCCAGACTGGAGGCCGTCAGACCTTTGCCGAGAGAGGAGGCCACGCCCCCAGTAACGAACAGATGCTTGGTTTGCCGGGGGGCACTCATGGAAGGCCAGACTATCAGCGAGCTCGCTCTGTTGCCGCCACCGCCAGCAGTTCTTCGGCGTGTGCGAGTCCGGCATCGGACTCCTCCAAGCCGGAAAGCATCCGCACGAGTTCAACGACCCGCTCATTTCCACTCACGTCCTGAACACTTGACTCCGTGACGAGGCCATCACTGCTCTTGGTGACAACCAGATGCCTATCGGCAAAGGCAGCCACCTGCGGAAGATGCGTGACCACAATCACCTGAGCCTGCCTGGCAAGTCGCGCGAGTCGCCGCCCGACTTCAACGGCCGTGCGTCCGCCGATGCCAGCGTCGACTTCATCGAAGATGAACGTTGGCACTGAGTTGCGCCCAGCCATCGTGACCTCCAAAGCGAGCATGACGCGCGAGAGCTCACCTCCGGAAGCGGCTTTGGTGACTGGCTGCGCTTCGGCACCTGAATGCGGCTTCAAGAGAAAGGCAATGGCGTCCGCCCCCGATGGGGTGAATCGCTCAAGCTGGGAAGTGCTCTGGACTTCAATGATCAATTCCGCATCGGGCATCGCCAAGGAGCGCAGCTCTTCAGAGACCTGGCTGCCAAGCTCATGCGCTGCTGAAGTGCGGATGTAGGTCAGACGCGTTGCTATGGACTGGAGTTCAGCGGCCAATCCAGCAATCGCGAGCCGGATCTCACCGGCTCGATCCTCTCCCCCGCCCAGAGCTTCGATACGGCGTTCAGCGGCTTCTCGCCACTCGATCACTTCAGCCAGGCTTGGCCCGTAACTGCGCATGAGCTTGCGCAGTGCTGCCCGGCGTTCTTCGACCCATGCCGCTCGCGCCGGATCGGCTTCAAGATCCACGAGTGCGCTCGCCAATTCAGCACCAGCGTCCGCCAGCAAGGCGCTCACCTGCGCCAGTTGCGCGCGAAGAATGCCCAGAGTGGGATCAACTGCTGCCGCCCGATCCAGGGATTTCTGCGCCAGACCCACCTGATGCAGGGCTCCGGCATCGATGTCGGTGCCAACCAAGGAATCGTGAGCGGCGGCGATGTCCTCGTGCAGGCTGCTGGCGTTGGTCAGTCGCGCAGACTGGATGTCCAGGGCTTCGTCCTCGCCCAGTTCGGGCGCAACTGCATCGATTTCCGCGATGCCAGCTTCAAGCAGCCCCAGCTCGCGTTCGCGTTCAGCACGGTTGCTGGTCAGCGACTCCAGATCAGCGCGGGCTTGGCGCCATTCGGCAAAGAGCGTTCGATATTCCAGCAGAGTGTCGGTGCAGGGCCCACCCGCATAGCTGTCGAGCATCTCGCGCTGCTGATCAGACGACCGCAACAACCACTGATCGGCCTGCCCGTGGATGGCGAGCAGGTCCGCCGCCACTTCTTGCAGCACGCTGCGTGGCACAGAGCGACCACACGCCACCGTGCGACCGCGACCTTCAACGGGGACCGATCGCATGATGATGAGTTCGGCGCCATCGTCTTCCAAGTCAGGTGGCGCTCCGGCCTCAGTCAAGCGCGAGATCACCGCATCGCTGTTCGCCGGAATCAGCCAATTGCCTTCGACTACTGCCTCAGCCTCGCCGCGGCGCACCAAGGATGAGTCGGCCTTTCCCCCAGCGAGCAAGCTGAATCCGGTGAGCACCATGGTCTTGCCCGCTCCGGTTTCACCAGTGATGACCGTCAAGCCAGGCGAGAAGCTCATCTGCGCGTCATCGATCACCCCCATGCCACTGATGTGGAGCCTGGTGATCAACTCGTGCGCCACCCATCAACAGGCAGCGCGAACTTTGCCACCAGTCGGTCGGTGAAGGGAGCGTCGACCAGGCGAGCCAAGAGCACAGGGGATGGGTCACGACGGACCTCAACTCGATGTCCGCCACGCAGTTCACATGTGCGACGGCTGTCGGCACCCAGCCAGGCATTGGACTCTTCGGAAAGATCAAGGCAGATCAGGCTGGACGGGCCCACCACGAGCGGACGGGCAAAGAGGGCATGCGCGCTGAGCGGGACCAGGAGCATCGCTTCAACATCTGGCCACACCACGGGGCCGCCACCAGAGAAGGCATATGCAGTTGAACCGGTAGGAGTTGCAGCCACGATGCCATCGCAACCCCATCGCGACAAGGGGCGTCCGTCAATGGACACCAAGACCTCGATCATGCGAGCGCCGGCGGCCTTCTCAATGCTGATCTCGTTGAGGGCCCACGTGCGCAGGAGCATTTCCTCGCCATCGAATACCCGGACATCAAGGGCCATGCGCTCTTCAACATGCCAGTCGCGGTGCACGATCGCTTCGACGACAGCATCGATGTCACCAAACTCGGCTTCAGCCAGAAATCCCACATGGCCAAGGTTCACGGTCAACAGGGGCACGCACGAGCGACGGGCGCGTTCGGCTGCCCTCAGGATCGTGCCATCGCCGCCGAGCACGACCACGATCTCGGTGCCATCGGCGGCGTTCTCGTCGGCAGCTACCACCTCGATGCCGTCAGGAGCACTCTCACCCCAGGCGTCCACGTCGTCTCTGGCCACGCGTACTTGAAATCCGTGAGTCTGAAGCGCGCTGATCACCAGGAGCGCGGCGGCACGAGCCTCGACCCGCCCGGGGTTCAGCACAAGGAGGGCGTGGCGCAACTCAGTCATTGCGGTCCCTCCTGAATTGCTCGAGTGATAGCGGCAGAGAGAGCATCATCGCGCAGTGGACTGGGCAAGGCAGCACCATCCACCGTTCTTCCCCCTGCTCCTGCCCGGAGCCAGAGGAAGAACTCGACGTTGCCTTGCGGACCAGGCAGTGAGCTGGCCACGACCCCGAGCACCTGCAAACCCTTGAGGAGTGCCTCATGGGCCACCGATTGCACCGCCTCTGCTCGGATCAGCGGATCGCGGATCACTCCGTCACCGACGGCTTCTCTACCAACTTCAAACTGGGGCTTGACCATCACCAGCATGTCGGAGTCAGCTGATGCGCAGGCGATGAGATGCGGCAGCACCAGGCGCAGTGAAATGAATGAGAGGTCAGCAACGATGAGGTCGGGCTGAAAGGGCAGATCCACGCGGGTCAGGCTGCGAACATTGGTGCGTTCCATGACCGTGACACGCTCGTCGTTGCGCAGCGGCCAGGCGAGCTGTCCGTAGCCCACATCCACTGCCAGCACTCGGCCGACTCCTCGTTCCAGGAGCACCTGTGTGAAACCGCCGGTGGATGCGCCCGCATCAAGGCAGTCGCGGTTCTCCAGATTGATGCTGACAAAAGTGTCGAGGGCGCCCGAGAGCTTGACCGCACCTCTGGAGACAAAGCCATGGTCTGCACTGACGACCACTTCGATTGCCTCGGATGTTTCCACCTGGGTGGCAGGCTTGGTGGCCACAGTTCCGCGAACGGTCACCGCTCCAGAGGCAATCAGCTCTTGGGCCTGCTCGCGTGAACGAGCAAGTCCGCGACGGGTGAGCTCCGCGTCCAGACGCCGACGCGCCATCTGAGAACTACGCGCTGATGTCAGTCAGCCGTTGGTGCAGGCTGCTGTGCACAGAAGTGAGCACCTCTGCGTGATCGTGGACAGAGAGTTCGTCAAGGGTCGCCAATTGCTCAAGGGCCGAATCAACCTGCGCGTCTCCGGTGGGCTCCCACACTGGCAGGACCAGCGCGACATCCACCTCTTGGAGCAACATCACCGAATCCTCAAGGTCCGGTTCGTCCAGACTCGACTCACGTTCAAGCTCCGCTGACTGGACATCTTCAGATTCAGATGACTCGAAATCCTCAGCATCAGCTTCGTAGCTCATTTCGGCGAAGTCCTGCGCTTCGGTCTGATCGGCATCATCTGCCGCAAACTCATCGACCATTACTCGTGGACTCCACTTTCGATGGGCTCCACCACAACGGGTGCAACGACAACGGGCTCGGCTGGAGCAGGCGGAGTGGGCGGCGTCTTCTTGGTGGCCTTGGTTGCCTTGGTGGCTTTGTTGGGAGCAAGTCTCTTGGCCGCGGGCTTCTTGGCCGCGGGCTTCTTCGCTGCTGGCTTCTTGGCCGCACCATTTTGGCTGTGCATCTCCTGCTCTAGGCGCTGCACGTGACGTCGAACTGCCGCGAGCTCATCCTCGCGAACAAAGCCCATGCGGCTCACCGTGCGATCAACCTCAGTGCGGACCAGCCCCACCAGCATCTCGCGGTTGTTGCGGCTGGTCGACAGGAGGTCATCTGCCAGTTCTTGGACCTGGCCCACAAGATCGGGGGCCTTGGTCGACAAGATCAGACCCTGAGCGATGAGATTTGCGGCCATCTCCTTTGCCTTGGCCGCAGTGACATCGGTGAGTCCATTGGCCAGCTGCAGGTATCCGCGTAGGTCATTCAGCATGGTTCACGGTACCGCGAGGAAGTGACGATCAGGTAACAGGCAGCTGAGATTCTCAGCCACATACGTCGGGCGGAGTTCACCGGTGGCGTCCATCGCCTCAGCGAGGGTGGAAATTCCGGTGGTGACCAGCAGTGTGGGCATCCCCAAGCGTGATCCAGCGGCGATATCGGTGTCGAGTCGATCGCCAATCATCAACGGGCGCAGAGCGCCAGTTCGGCGGATGGCCTCCTGCAAGAGGCCTGGTTCTGGCTTGCCAGCAATCGCGTCGGGACCTCGGCCAGCCGTTTGGGCAACCACGTTCACCAGCGAGCCATTGCCGGGGGCGATTCCTCGAATCGTCGGAAAACTCGAATCCATATTGGTCGCCACCCATGGCAGGCCAGCACGCACAGCAAAGGTCGCCTCGGCCAGATCGTGCCAGCCGACATTTGGACCGTACCCCTGCATGACGGCACGCACAGAATCAGTGAATGCGGTGACCGGCGTGAATCCGCGATCGAGCAGCGCTGCGGAGACCCCCTCACCGCCGACAGCCAGCACTTCTCCGGTCTCGATGAACGCCGTCACGAGAGTGGCCCCGGCCATCGACGCCGTGATGACATCGTCTGGATCAGCTGGAACTCCAAGCGCACTCAGGTGCCTGGCGACTTCGTCAGGCGTCCGTGAAGCGTTGTTGGTCACAAAGATGCAGCGGGCACCCTGCTCCCGAGCCGATTCGATTGCCGCGGCCGCGCCATGCACCTGTTCAGCACCGATGTAGACGACGCCGTCCAGGTCAAAGAACAGCACATCGAAGTCGCCGACACTCATGACTCGTTTCCCATCGCAGTATCCAGCTGCGATTGCTGTTCCAAGGGTCCGTTCAGTGGCAGGCCGGCATTCTCGCGTGCCTTCAAGGTGGCCTTGACCTGCCCAAGTGCTCGCGAATACTCAGCACGATCTGGTCGCATCACACTGGCCATTGCCAACTCATCGCGAGCGGGCACAAACATCTGTGTGCGCCACAGGGATAGCCCCTTGCCGAAGTGGGCATAGTCGTTGTCCGGCGCAAGCTGAATGAGCAGATCAAAAGCCATCGCCGCAGCGCCAAACTGCTTGGTGTCAAACAGCGCCCGCGCATAGGCCTCGATAACCGACTGCGAGTTCGGCTCTATGGCGAGCAGTCGATCAATGAGTAACAGTGCCGCGTGTGGATTACCCGAATTGAGCAGTTCCATCGCGCGCTGATACCAGTCATAGGACTCCCCTGCAGGGTCGCTGCGATCCGGATCAGGGTCTGACACCCGCCGATTCTCGCACGCGAGTCAGCGTGCGGACCTCAATCTCGGTGGCGCTGCCCAGCCCAGCTCCGCCTCGCCAAAAGCGACGGCGCAGGGAGCCATGGACTTCAACCCATGTACCGGGCGCCCACGCCTGGACCTTGCTTTGAATCTGCGTGCGCGTGCTCTGGCACGCAAGTGAATCCACGCGCGCAGACCCCTCACGGAGTCGACCACTGCGGGCGACGATCACCGTGAAACTCGTGATTTCGTCCCCGCTGGGCAATGCCTTGGTGGTCACCTGCTGGCCGAGTCGGCCCACGAGATGCACCTCATTGATGTCAGAAGACTCATCAGATGTCATGCCCGCAATCTCATGGAGCAATCCAGATGAGTCCACGGCCCAAGGAGGGTCGGGGATCACGCCTGAAACTGCAAACACTTGTGGAAAGCGCTACTCGTCTTCCTCGGAGAATTCAATGCCGTCCATGATGTCGCACTGCTGCTCAGCGTCGGTCACGCCATCCAGGTCTGACCCGGCAGCACGTTCCATCCATTCACGAGCCTCATTGGTGCGCCCTGCTTCGCGCAGAAGGCTCGCGTAGGAGTACTGCAGCCGAGCGCGTGAATCCCCGGGACGCAAGCGCGTGAGTTCAGGCACTTGAAGGGTCACGATTGCCTCTTCAAGTTGACCCATATCCGAGCGAGCACCCGCTGCAACAATGAGCAGCTCGGCGCGAGTTTCGGCGTCAAGTCGTTGTGTATCAAGGGTTCTGATGTAGTCCAGTGCCTTCTGGGGACGTCCGAGCCCTCGCTCACAGTCGGCGATCATCGGCAAGTAGACATCGCCACCACTCATGCGCCGCACAGCTCGCAACTCAGTCAATGCCTCACCGAATCGTCCTGAGCGGTAGGCGATGATGCCTGCGGCCTCCCGTACTGTGGAGATGCGCGATGCGCGGCGACGAGCCGCCTTCACATGCTCGGTAGCCAGATCAAGATTGTCGTCTTCCATCGCACGTTCGGCAGCCACCAGGTGCCGCGCCACCAGAATCTGCAGACCTTCAGGAAGGCTGCGCAACTCCATCAGGAGCCCGCGGTCAAGATCCTCGGGTGTGATGTCATCTGGAATTCGCGGATCGCGAATCTGATCGCCATCATCGCGACGACGTACCGGCGCGCGGCTTCCGCGATCATCGCGCTCTTCACGCGGATTGCGCGAACGGCCAGCTGCTGGGCGATCCGATGGACGGGAGGACCGACCATCACGACGCTCATCACGGCGATCGGAATATCCCGACCGCGGAGCCGACGCACGGGATCGCTCATCTCGATCGCGAGTCTCGCGAGGGCCGCTCGTGCGAGGTGCAGACGAACGAGGACGATCATCACGGCCTGCGTCATCGCGACCACGAGAGTCGGGACGATCGGAATAGCTGGAGCGAGACCGCTCATCACGACCGCGGGATTCACCGCGATCGGAGTAGCCGGAACGAGGTGCAGCGCTGCGAGGGCGATCATCACGTCGATCCGGAGCACCACCACGCGGCGCTGAACTGCGAGGACGATCGCTTCCTGGGCGTGAATCACGACCACGGTCATCACGATCTTTGGAACGCGGAGCTGATGAACGCGGACGATCATCACGACCACGGTCGTCACGACCACGACTCTCGCCACGATCGGCATAGTTCGAGCGGGGACGATCTTCACGCCCACGGTCGTCACGACTACCACCCGAGCGCGGAGCACTGGAACGGGGACGATCATCACGACCACGGTCGTCACGACCACGACTCTCGCCACGATCGGAGTACGTGGATCGTGGTGCCGAACTGCGCGGACGATCATCGCGACGATCCGAGGATCCACCGCGAGGCGCCGAACTGCGCGGACGGTCACTTTCGGGTCGAGGGTCCATCCCACGGCGATCGCGTCCGCCGGCTGGTCGTTGATTGTTGGAACGCGGACGCTCGTCGCGCCCTCGGTCATCACGTCGGTCTGAGGATCCTGAACGCGGGGCTGATGAACGAGGTCGATCCGACGACCCTCCTGGCTTGCCGCGACCTGAAGCACTGGCCCCTCGTGAACCACCCGCGGACTTGCCACCGCCGGTACGACCGCCACCTGCAGGGGGACGGCCAGATCCGGATCGTCCGCCTCCACTGCCCGAGGGGCGTGGTGACCGGGCTCCACCGCGGTCGTTGCGCTCTGCCATGAGTTCATCCTCTCGCACGCTCTTGGCGTGCTTGTCTAATGCGTGCTGAAAAGGAAATGGCCACCCCGAGGGGTGGCCATTTCACAAAAATTGTCCGGCGGCGTCCTACTCTCCCACGCAGCTTCCCGCGCAGTACCATCGGCGCTGAGGGTCTTAGCTTCCGGGTTCGGAATGGAGCCGGGCGTTTCCCCCTCGCTATGGCCGCCGAAACTCTATTGAGATTTCAATTGGGCTTTAGTCCCCGACCGAATCTCGGGAACCACACAGTGGACGCGAACAACAAAAAGAAAGTATGAGGCAAGTCCTCGGCCTATTAGTACCGGTCAGCTCCGTGCATTGCTGCACTTCCACGTCCGGCCTATCAACCCAGTCATCTAGCTGGGGGCCTTACCCGGTTAACCCGGTGGGAATCCTTATCTTGGAAATGGTTTCCCGCTTAGATGCTTACAGCGGTTATCCCTTCCGAACGTAGCTAATGAGCAGTGCTCTTGGCAGAACAACTCACACACCAGAGGTTCGTCCAACCCGGTCCTCTCGTACTAGGGTCAGATTTCCTCAAGATTCCTGCGCGCGCGGCGGATAGGGACCGAACTGT
>JAUSQD010000080.1 GCA_030652695.1 Actinomycetota bacterium | reverse complement strand
CGGTCGAACACCGCATGGACCTCATCTATCAAGGTGTGGTTGACGGAGAGATCAGCCTTGAGCGCTGGGTGGAGATCACCTCCACAACGCCAGCTCGGATGTTCGGCCTGTATCCCCAAAAAGGGGTCATTGCTCCAGGATCGGACGCAGACATCGTGATCTATGACCCTGCAGGGCGCACGGAGATCGGATTCCACAAGACCCATCACATGAACATGGACCACTCCGCCTGGGAGGGAGTCAACATCGACGGACATGTCGACACCGTCATCTCTCGAGGCCTCGTCGTCGTCGACGACAACGAGTACAACGGGGTGAAAGGTCGCGGCAACTACCTCAAGCGTGGCCTCTCGCAATACCTCATCTGAATTCTTTCTCGCCACCACCAGGAGCGGAGCCAGCCTCGTGCGCACAATCGATCACTGGATCAATGGATCCCTCGTTCCTTCGAGATCGGGCCAGTCCAGCCCGGTGTACAACCCAGCCTTGGGAATCCAGCAGGCAGCTGTGGGGCTGGCCTCCATCGATGAGGTCGACATTGCAGTGGCCGCCGCCAAGACGGCCTTCCGCGCCTGGCGGGCAACCTCGCTGTCGAAGAGGGCAGAGGTCATGTTCAGGTTTCGCGAGCTCGTCGTCAGTCGTCGTGACGAGATCGCTGAGTTGCTGTCCCTTGAACATGGCAAGGTGCCAAGTGATGCTGCCGGTGAACTCGCCCGCGGAATCGAGAACATCGAGTTCGCCTGCGGCATACCCGCGATGCTGAAGGGCGGTTACTCCGAGGGTGTGTCAAGCGGCGTCGATGTCTACTCCATCAAGCAGCCGCTCGGAGTCGTCGCCGGCATCACTCCATTCAACTTCCCGGCCATGGTGCCGATGTGGATGTTCACCAACGCCATCGCAACTGGGAACACCTTTGTGTTGAAGCCAAGCGAGAAGGACCCATCCGTCTCATTGCTGCTCGCCGAGCTGCTGAAGATGGCCGGGCTTCCCGATGGAGTCTTCAATGTCGTCCAGGGGGACAGGGTCGCCGTTGATCGCATCCTTGAACATCCCGATATCGCGGCCGTCAGTTTCGTTGGTTCCACGCCAATCGCCCAGTACATCTACGCCACCGGAACCGCCAACGGCAAGCGAGTGCAGGCTCTTGGTGGTGCCAAGAACCACATGGTGGTGCTGCCTGATGCCGACATCAACATGGCTGCCGATGCTGCGGTCAGTGCCGCGTACGGATCAGCTGGCGAACGCTGTATGGCCATCTCAGTGGTGGTCGCGGTCGGCGGCGTGGGCGACACGCTGATTGATGCAATCTCCGAACGCCTGCCCAAGTTGAAGGTCGGCCCAGGCACCGACCCGAGTTCAGAGATGGGCCCGCTGATCACCGGTGAGCATCGTGACAAGGTCGCCTCCTACTTGGAAGGAGCCGCCGGGGAAGGCGCCACGGTGGTCGTGGACGGACGCGAAGCCGATCTTCCCGAGCATGGCTTCTTCCTCGGCGTCTCACTGCTGGACAACGTCGCCCCAGGCATGTCCTCGTACGAAGACGAAATATTCGGTCCGGTCCTGTCCGTTGTCCGAGTGGAGACCTATGACGAGGCCGTTGATCTGATCAACCGGCATCAGTACGGCAACGGCACGGCGATCTTCACGCGCGATGGCGGCGCTGCTCATGCATTCCAATACGACATCAATGTTGGGATGGTCGGCATCAATGTGCCCATTCCTGTGCCCGTGGCGTACTACAGCTTCGGGGGTTGGAAGGCCTCGATATTCGGGGACAGCAACATCTATGGTCCCGCAGGAGTGGAGTTCTACACGCGCACGAAGACAGTCACGTCACGCTGGCCTGATCCGGCAACCTCCAGCGTTGATCTTGGATTTCCGCGCACGCGTTAATCCAACCCCGCGAGCGAAAGGCGACAGATGGATATCGGCGTCGTTCTGCAATGCACACCACCGGCGGCGCGCGTGATCGACCTTGCCAAACGCGCGGAGTCCTACGGCTTCAGCCACATTTGGACTTTCGACTCCCACATCCTGTGGGAGGAGCCTTATGTCATCTACAGCAAGATCCTGGACGAAACCCGCAAAGTGATCGTCGGCCCGATGGTCACCAACCCGGCAACACGAGACATCACCGTCACCGCTTCGGTCTTTGCCACGCTGAATGAGATGTACGGCAATCGCACGGTGATCGGCATTGGACGCGGTGATTCCGCAGTCCGAGTCACCAATGGCAAACCGGTTTCTGTGGATGACACTCGTCAGGCGATCCTGGATCTCAAGGGCCTGGTGAACGGAGAGTCGATTCAGTACAAAGGCCAGGGTCTTCGGCTGCCCTGGGCACCGACGAGCCGCGCAGAAGTCTGGGTGGCGGCATATGGACCCCGAATGCTCGCGCTTGCTGGGGAAGTGGGTGACGGCTTCATCCTGCAGCTGGCAGACCCGACAATCACGGAGTGGACGATCAAAGCCGTGCGCGATGCCGCCTCCGCCGCAGGGCGCGATCCAGATTCGATCACCATCTGCGTTGCCGCACCTGCATACGTCACCGAGAATATCCCGCACGCGCGCAATCAACTTCGGTGGTTCGGCGGAATGGTGGGCAATCATGTCGCCGACATCGTCGAGCGCTACGGCCTGGACAAGGGCACCATTCCGCAGGAACTGACCGACTACATCACCAACCGCCACGGATATGACTACAACGAGCACGGGCAGGCCGGAAATCCGCACGCAGATTTCGTACCCGACATGATCGTGGATCGCTTCTGCATCATCGGCCCACCCGAGGAGCACATTCGCCGCCTGAAGGAACTTCAGGCCCTAGGCGTCGATCAGTTCGCCGTCTATCTCCAGCACGACGACAAGGACCACACCCTCGCGGCATATGGCGAGAAAATCATCCCTGCCGTGGAGGAGCATCTGCGAGCGATTGGCTGACGAACGAACACACCGGCACCCCTAGGATTTCGGATGCCGGTGTGTTGCTTGTGGATCGTGGTGTAACTACTCGGCAACCCGAGTGAGCGAGTGATGGTCGGTGTGCGGGAAGGGCTCCGCGAATTCCTTCATGTTCAGCCAGGTCGTCTGGTCGTAGCCGAAGGTGCCATCGCCCACCGTGATGGTGACTTCATAGGAAGTGCTGCTTGCATTTGCCGCGAGGTAGTCGTTCTCCCCGATCGCGTACTTGGAGTCACCCAACGCAGCCTTCAAGGTGAAGACCTTCGCGTCAGCGGTCGTGAATGTGCCGGCCAGCACCACAATCCCACGAGGAACGACGAATCCCTTCATGACTTCACCCGTGGCGGCGTCCCACAGCCAGTAGCCAACCTCGGTGTGGAAGGGGTTCTCTTCATCATCACGCCACATAGCCGACTTGTAGTCCAGTCCATAGAGCGACTGTGTGCCATTGTCGACCGGTCCGAAGGGCTTCATCGTGCACTTCTCGCGGTACGTAGTGTCAAAGACAACCTCCGCGCTGTGCTTGAAGGCATGGTCTACGCCACCTTCGCCTTCCCATTCGCCGATGAGTCCGGCTAGTGGTCCCCACTCTTCGTTCATGTGCGCTCCCCCTCGATATGGCGTCGTTGATCAAGCTTGCCGAGCAGATGTGTGGTGCATTTTATCGAAGCAGGACCCGCCAACTTCAGCGAGTCCTGCTGCCTAAGAGCAGACCTTAGAGGTACTTGACGGCGATCATGCCGCCCATGATCGCGAAGATCAAAATGACGATGTAATGGTCGATCCAGGCGTCAAGCATTCGCGTCAGTCGCAAGTGCCAACGCTCATTGAAGCCAAAGGTGTTGCGGTAGATATTGACGCGAGTCATCGATGCAAAAACCATTGTTGTCGTGACCGTGACCAATAGACACCAAGGGCACAGCGCACCAATGTGGAAGTAGGCCTCGTACAGCAACCAGTAGGCAAAGAGCAGTCCGACGGTGTACATCACCTGTGCTGCATTCATGAACCAGCGAGGAAAGCTCACCCCGGCTATGGCCGCAATCGCGACGGTGATCACGATCGGCTCAGCAATCAGACCAAGGAAGGCATTGGGAAATCCAAGGAGAGATGCCTGCCAGGATTGGGCAACGACGCTGCAGGAAATGTTGGCGTTGATGTCACAGCTGAAGATTGCGTTGGGATTCGCGGCCAGCGTGATCGCCTCGGCAGACAGCACCAAGGAGGCGATCAGCGAGAGCACTGAGGACACCAGCATCTCGATGAAAGCGCCGATGTGTCGTTCTGCTCGTGGCAGCGGAGTGAAGGCGTAGGCAGTCGACATTACGCAAGTATCCCTCGGCAGGTGACTTGGTTGGTGGCTGCTGGTCGATCTTCAGGTTGAAGCCCGCAATCGGCCGGGACTGCTCCTGCATAATCGTTGCCATGGCTGCTGCGTCGCGACCGCTCGCTCTGCCTCATGTCGATCGCCTCTCACCAGATCATCCCCAGTACGCCGAGATCATTCAATGCCACACCAGCGCAATGGAGCGCGGGGAAGCTGGATATCTCGATCCAGGCACCGGTTTGTTTGTCATCACCGCGGCCACCCACGTGGAACGCGGGCAATGCTGTACCAATGGATGCCGGCACTGCCCCTATGTCTAGACGCATTGGAGTCGCTGTCGGATCCACGTTGATGCTCACCACTGTGATCTGTTTCCCAGCGCATGCTGCTCCCAGCCCGCTGGTGGCCAAGGCCGCTTGGTCGATGGTGGACATGAGCAAGGACACCAACGGCGATGGATTCATTGACGGTGACGGTGGAGTGCCGGCATCAGGCCCGCTTTCAATGACGCCATCGATCAAGAAGGTCGGCAGCGGCAATCACATCGCTCAGCCCAATGAACGACTCATCAACGGATCACTCTCGTGGTACCTGTCCCCCGAAGGATTCCCGGTCACCCTGAGTGCGTGCGGCTCCAAGGGCAGGAGTGTGCGTTGGACGATCACCGATACGGCGACGAGGGCCGTGAAGACCGTCGCTTCCAAGCCGCTCACTGCCAAAACATGCAAGACGCGAGTCACGCTTGCCGAAGCTGACTACCAATTCGAGCTGACCATTGCCGACGGGAAGACCACAGTCAGCAGCTCCGTGGACGCGAAGGTCAAGAACATCCTGGTGCTGGCCATGGGAGATTCTTATGCCTCGGGAGAAGGCAACCCGCGCAATGTCGATGCCTGGATCACCCAGGGCAGCCTGTTCTCAGACTTCCGTCCCTACTGGGATGACGATGCATGTCACCGCAGCGCAAGAAGTGCGCCAGCCCAGGCAGCATTGGCGCTGGAGAAGGGATCCAGCCAGACGTCAGTGACCTTCGTGGACGTCACGTGCAGCGGAGCAACGGTTGCCTTGGGCATCCTCGGACAGCAGACCGGCCAACTGCCTTCACAGTTCGCGCAAGCGCGCAGCATCATCGGCAACAGCCCAGTTGATCTCGTCACCTTGTCGGTCGGGGGAAATGACGTGGGGTTCGGTTCAATCATCAGCTCATGCCTGATCAACGCCAACTGCCCATTAGTCCCGGCAAGTTCAGGACCCCTGCGCATCTTTCCAAGCCTCAACTCCGGTGTGAGTGCGCAGACAGCGAAACTTCCCAGCGCTTATGGATCCATTGCCAACTGCTTCACCGGCCGCAGTTGCGCCAACCCGATCACCTTGTCGCCTGGAGCATCCGTGCTGCCGACCTTGTATCCGGACATCACCCGAAGCGCGCCAGGCGGCCCGTGTACCTATCTGACCATGACCGCTCAGGATTTCACCTGGGCACGGGAAGCCTTGCTGAATCCGACACCGCAAGGCACGGTCAACTACACCACGACTAACCAGGCCATCAGGTCAATCCCGCTGACAGCTGGCTCGCTCAACCAGCAGATTCAAGCCACCGACCAACTGGGTTGGCGCCCCGTTACCGGCACCTGGACTCGCTCAGGAGAGTCCCCCGATGGGCACGGCATCTGTGCGGGATCACAATCCTGGGTCTTCCCAGCCCAACTCGGCGCGATGTCCAGTGGCTCCTTCCATCCCAATCCAGAAGGCACCCGCCAGATGGCCGCCGCCATCACTGAGGCCGCCAAGGTCGCCATCGGCTGACTGTTACACTTCCCGCTCCACTACGCACCGCTAGCTCAACTGGCAGAGCAGCTGACTCTTAATCAGCGGGTTGGGGGTTCAAGTCCCTCGCGGTGTACTTCAGAAATGCCCCTGCCAATGCAGGGGCTTTGTTGTGAAGACCCCAGCCTCCAAGAGTTTTCACAAAGTCATGGCGTACCGTCGGAGCCCGCCTACATGTGGAGGTTTCATGGACGCCATCGTGATGCTCAAGGATGACCACAAGGAACTTGAGCGCCTGTTCAAGAAATTGAGCAAGGACGACCTCTCGGTTGTGCCTGCGATCTGCTCCACACTGACTCTCCACATCACGGTGGAGGAGCAAGTGTTCTTTCCCGAGATCAACAAGCGCGCAGATGTCGAAGCCGATGACATCGCCGAAGTGCTACAGGAACACCATCTGCTCAAGGTGCTGATCTCAGAGATTCGTGAACTCCAACCCGACGACATCGACTACAAGGCCAAGGCCGGGGTCCTCAGTGAATTGGCGCGGCATCATCACGAGGAGGAAGAGGAAGATCTCTTTCCCGAGGTTCGCGAGCAACTGGGTCGCAAGCGCCTTCAGGAGATCGGCGCCAAGATGGAGCAGTTCAAGGCTGACCTGGCCAAGGGCTAGCTGACGGACTTACAAAGAATTCACACACAGGCTCTGTTCATCCTGATGGGCTTTGCCTAGGCTCGAACTGCTTGTGCGGGGCCCTGGATCTTCGGATGCGGGAAGCCCTGCCCAAGCGCCAACACTACGAGGTTCCGGCACCTTCAACCTGGGCCATCAAGCGATCCAATCCGGCACGAATCAAGTTGCCGTAGCCATCATCGCCAAGCTGCCCGCTGCAAGCCAAGCCTTGCTGCGCCTGATGTCGAGCCTCGGCAAGGCGGCCTGCTCGCAAGTACCCGTCGCCAAGGTTCAAGTGGAGCGAGGGAGCCATCGCTGCGGCAGCGGCGATGCCAACCGCGACCAGGGCGTCGTTGTCGACTTCAGCAAACTCCACCAGTGCGCATTCGTCCCAGCTGATCTCCGCGGAGAGGTCGCTCTCCAAATCGGCCAGATAGTGCGCCAGCACGCAGCGTTCGGCGTGCTGCTTGTCATCACTGCTCATCCACACAGTGAGCAGCCGGTCTTGGCCTGCTGCTCGTTCACCGCCCAGCGCAAGGCTGATCGCGTCCAGGATCTCGGCCCATTGGCTCATCACGACACTCTAAAGCGGCTCTGCGACATTGGACGGGGCGAGCGAGTAGGTCCTGATGTCGACAGCCTTGGCGCTCATCCACACCATCGCGCCGGGCTCCAGTGTGAGTTCAGCACATGCCTCGGTAGTGATGGTGGCGACCATTGCAGTCTCCGCCTCCACGTGCACCCGAACGCGGTCCTCCCAGGGTTGAATCAGCGTGACCACACCACGCCAGACATTGCGCGCGCTGCCCAAGGGCTGTTCCCGATGAACCCCAATGGCCTCAGGACGGACGACTGCCGCAGCTGGCCCTCGAAGGGATTGATCTGCGATGTGGACTTCTCGCCCATCGCCAAAGCGCAGCACTCCCTCTGCTGCCTCGCCACGGATGAGATTCAAGCTCATCAACGCGGCTACATAGTTCGTGCGCGGATGCGCGGCAAGGTCTGCCGGTGAATCGTCCTGCACGACTTCGCCTTGCTCGAGCACAATCACGCGATCGGCCAAGAGCAGGGCATCAACAGGGTCGTGCGTCACCAGAACACAGCAACCGTCAAATGCTCTGAGGCGCTCCACCAGACCCGCGCGCAGGTCATTCTTGGTTGCAGCGTCAGCTGCCGACAGCGGTTCGTCAAGTAACAGCAGCGAGGGTTTGCAGGCCAGTGCTCGGGCCAAGGCGACTCGTTGCGCCTGCCCGCCTGAAAGACTCGCTGGCTTTCTCGCAGAGAGGGACGCAATGCCGACTTGCGCGAGCAATCGCTCCGCCTGAGTTCGGGCTTCCTTGCGCGGCACTCCACGCGATCGCAGTCCAAAGGCGACATTCTCAAGTGCTGACAGATGGGGAAACAGCACATAGTTCTGAAAGAAGTAGCCGCACGCGCGGTTCCTTGGCTGGACGAAGGTCGACATTGCATCATCGACAACCTCATCATCCAGCCGAATCTGTCCGGAGCTGATCGACTCCAAGCCAGCCAGCGCCCGCAACAAGGTTGTCTTGCCCGCGCCATTGGGCCCAACGATTGCTGTGACCTCTCCGTCACGCAGAACGAGATTGACCTTCAGGGTGAAGGCATTGCGCTCGAGAGTGAACGCTGCCGAAACGGTCATGTCGAGGCCAGCGGGCGCATCAGGTTGCCTCGCAGTGCGAAGAGGACGACGACGCAGATGGCGATCAGCATCAGGCTCAAGGCAATGGCCACCGACGGATCACTCTCCAGAGCCTCATAGACCGCCAGCGGCATCGTCTGCGTCACCCCTGGGAAGTTTCCAGCGAAGGTGATGGTCGCTCCGAACTCACCCAAGGCTCTAGCCCAGCACAGCACCATGCCCGCACCAAGCGCAGGAGCGATCAGCGGCAGGGTGACTCGACGAAAGGTGGTCCAGCTCGAGGCCCCAAGTGTTGCCGCTGCTTCCTCGTACTGCCGGTTCACTGAGCGGAATCCTCCTTCAACGGCAATCACCAGAAACGGCATCGCGACAAAGGCTTCGGCGAGGACCACACCCGCCGTGGTGAAGGGCAGCTGGAAGCCGAACTGGTCGTACAGGAATTGCCCGAGGGTCCCGCGCCTGCCAAATGCAGCGAGGAGCGCGACTCCAGAAACGACAGGCGGAATGAGCAGCGGCACCAGAACCAAGGTGCGTGCCAGGCCAGTGCCCGCAAGCCCACTGCGAGCGATGAGCCAGGCCAGCGGCACGCCAAGAACGGTGGCCAGAACTGTGGCGATGCTTGCCGTGATGAACGACAGGCGCAGAGCATCAAGTGCGACTGGTGAACTGAGGATCTCTGTGAACGAACCCCACGGTGCCCGAGTGAGCAGAGCAAGGAGTGGAGCGATCAGGAGCAACAACGCAAGGAGTGCTGGGACCACCAGAAACCAGGGTGCTCTCCCCCGCGTGGAATGGCTCACCATGGCTTGGCGAAGCCGTAGGCGCGCATGATGCCCTGCGCTGAGGTGGTGAAACGCACGTAGTCCACGAACGCTTGAGCAGCAGTCGAGTTCCCCGATTCATTGACGGTGGCGATCGAGTACGTGGTCGTCACATTCAGCTCACTGGGAATCGCAATCGATGAGACTTTCGAGCCGACCGACTTCACATCGGTGACGTAGACGATGCCCGCATCGACCTCACCGGCAATGACTTTTGCCAGGACAGCGCGCACATCAAGTTCAAGGGTGACCGGTCTCACTGAGACGGAGTTCCTCATAAGAAGGTCACGGGCCGCGGTGCCGCACGGGACGCTCACCGCACATACCGCAACCAGCAGTCCCGAGCGATTCAGACTCGAGAGCGTGGAGATTTTCGCAGGGTTCCCTGCTGGCATCGCAATCGCCATGGAGTTCTTGGCGAAGAGCAAGGGTCTGCCGACGAACCCCACTTTGACTGCCTTCGACATCGTCGGCTCAGAGGCTGTCGCGAGGACATCGACAGGGGCTCCGGCGATGACCTGCTGCACCAGGGTCGAGCTCCCAGCAAAGTTGAACTTCACTGACGTGCCTGGGTACCTCTTCATGAACGCTGTCGCGATCATGGGGAAGACATCGGTGAGTGAGGCCGCAGCCGAAACGGTGATCGAGCCGCTCGGTGGAGCTGACGAGGATGGGCTTGCCGCTGTGTGCGAGGCATTCAGTCCCAGGGCTGCCGTCATCGCGAGTGAGGCCAATGTGATCAGAGCGACAGGCTTGTTCACTTCCTGTCCTCAAGCTCCACTACGACATTGGTCGACTTGATGAGTGCAGCCACGAGTACGCCCGGCGCAAGCTGAAGTTCATCGGCCGACTCGCGGCTCATGAGCGAAGTCACGCGATGCGGGCCAGCTTGGATCTCCACCAGCGCCATCACGCCATCTCGCTCAACGCGAATGACGATGCCCGGGAATCGATTGCGCGCTGACTGCCGCTGTGTCGGTGCATCGGGGGCCTCAGACACCATGAAGGCCGCCAGGCTCGCCCCATCTACGGCTCGGGGTCCGCGCACCCCTTCGGCTGCTGCGAGGCGCCCTGAATCCAGCCAGCGACGGACCGTGTCGGAGCTGACGTCGAGCAGCTCGGCAGCCTCAGAAATCCGCAGATGCGACATAAATCGGCATCCTAAGGCGCAGATGCCCTCAAATGCTAGGCGGGAGGCCGCAACTGCATGAACTCAGGAACTCTGCAGCGTCACCAACAGCCGCAGGGGCGCCCTGAATGAGAGCAGCCCAAGCATCGGAGGCTGGGTTTCCAGCAAGGCGATTTCAGGCAATTCACGCGCCAGAATCAGGAGCACTTCCTGAGCCTCCATGCGCGCCAAGGTGGCTCCCAAGCAGTAGTGCCGCCCGAAGCCAAAGGCCAGATGCTGTCGTGCAGCATCCCGGCCTGGGATGAACTGCTCGGGATCTTCAAACACATCAGGATCTGATCCGCTGCCAGCAAGCATCAAGAGGACTTCTGCGTTGGCAGGCAGCACTTGCCCGCTCAGCTCCACGGGCTCAGTCGTGACCCGCCGCCAGGTCACCACAGGTGTCTCCAGGCGCAGGACTTCTTCGACGCATTCCGATGCGATCAATTCGTCAGGGTAGGCCCCCGCACCGGCCAGCCGGCGCCACAGATCGGGCTGGCCGATCAGCTTGCGCAGCACGGTGGAGAGGAACTGCGTCGTCGTTTCCTGTCCGGCAACGAGCAGGAAGTAGCAGATGCCGATCGACTCCTGAACGCGCAGTGGCTGGCCATCAGCGGTGCGATGGGCCGCCAGCACTGAGAACAAGCTTGCACCTGCAGGGTCCGCGTTCAGGAGGCGCTCACGCAGCCACAAATAGAACTCTGCAGCCTGAACTGCCAGCTCGCGTTGTCGCTCAACATCTGGATTGCCCCAGAAGAGCTCGAGTGAGTCCTGGCTCCACCGCTTGAGCGTCGGCAAGTTGATGTCGTCCAGATGCAACAAGGCGATGAGCACCCGCGCCGGTAGGTCACGGGTGACGAGTGCGACCAGGTCAGCCTCACCGCTGGCATCCAGATCCTGCTTGACCAAGGCTGCCGAATCCATCGCCAACGCGCGAATCACCGGAAGCGCAGTTGCGATCGACGCAGGTGCAAAGAACTGCCGAACCAAGGTGCGCAAGTCGGCATGGCTTGCACCACCGTTGTTCGCCAGCGTCGCCGGCAGTTCAAAGCCCACACGAGCCAGGATCCGCAGTGCGGAAGGGTCGATCGCGGTGACCGCAGTCAACGCGTTCTCGGGTCTGAAGATATCGGGGCGGCTCAGAACCGAGCGAATATCGGCGTGCCGACTCACCAACCAGCAGCCTGTGATCTCGTCAAAGTAGACCGGGGCCGTTTCGCGCAGTTCCGCCAGAACACCTTCGGGTGATTCAACAAAGGCCGGATCGAACAGGTCAACTTGACCATGAGCAACCGGGCAGACTCCCAAGGCCGTCATCCGGTGATCTCTCCGTGCACACTGCAGACTGCTACCCAGTGCAAAGGCGTGACCTGCACCTTCATGCGCCGACCACAATCACCGCAGTATCGCGGCGGAGAGAGCACAGCCTGCATGGCGCAATCAGCGTGCAGACCAGCGGACTCCTCGCCGCATTGCGTGCAGAAGGTCTGCATGAGGTCGGACATGTCTGATCAGAGTGTCTTCGTCAGCGATTTGATCGGCATGTTCAGTTCAAGCAGCATGCCGATGTCTGCAGCTGCCGGGCGGCCCAAAGTGGTCAGGTAGTTGCCCACAATCACTGCATTGATCCCGCCGAGCATTCCCTGCTGCGCGCCGAGATCCCCAAGGGTCAATTCGCGTCCGCCAGCAAAGCGCAGGATGGTCTTGGGAAGTGCCAACCGGAATGCCGCGATGGTGCGCAAGGCGTCCTTGCCTTCCATCACTGGCAGGTCACCAAACGGCGTGCCCGGACGAGGGTTCAAGAAATTCAACGGCACTTCGGCCGGATTCAGCTCGGCCAGTTGTGCTGCGAACTCAGCCCGCTGCTCAAGAGATTCGCCAAGCCCGACGATCCCGCCGCAGCACACCTCCATGCCCTCGGCATGAACCAAACGCAGGGTCTCCCAGCGCTCATCCCAGGTGTGGGTCGTGACGACGTTGGTGAAGTAACTGCGAGCAGTCTCCAGATTGTGGTTGTACCGGTGGATTCCCCAGTCCGACAGTTGCCTCGCCTGCTCTGGGGTGAGCATGCCGAGTGAGCAGGCAATGTTGATTTCGACTTCGGCATTGATGGCCTCGACTGCTTTGCCGATCTGTTCCATCAGTCGCTCATCGGGACCACGCACAGCCGCAACGATGCAGAACTCAGTGGCTCCCGTCAGCGCCGTTTCCTTCGCGGCTTCAACCAGGCTGGGAATATCAAGCCACACCGCGCGCACGGGAGATTGGAACTGACCCGACTGCGAGCAGAAGTGACAATCCTCTGGACAGCCTCCGGTCTTCAGGCTGACGATGCCCTCAACTTCGACGGTCGGTCCACACCACTGCATCCGCACATCGTGGGCAAGGGCCAACACCTCTGGGACCCACTCATCATCGAGTTGCAGCACCCGCAGAACATCATCCTGATTGAGGCCAACCCCCTGATCCAGCACCTGGGCGCGAGCACGAGCAAGGAAATCCGCAGGGGATTCTGTAGTGGTCAAAGCGCGACTCTCCTTGTACTCATGGGCGTGAAGCCAGCCTGACGGATTCTGCCGTATTGAAGACTCCGCCAAGCGTCGGGGCGAGCCCAGCCTGTGACTGACGTGCAAACCGAGCCTGATCAAGGCTCCCCATGCCCATGGGCAGCACCCCGCTGAGAGGGACGCCGCAATATCGGGGCAAGTCCTCCAGATTGCTTCGCTGAGCAAGATCCGGCGACGAGGTGGGCCAATCGGCGATAACCAGATGGTCCACTTGGAGCCCTTGGGCGCGAATGGCCATGGCTGTTGCCGATGCGGAGTGCAAGGTGCCAAGGGAGCACGAGGCGGTCAGCAGCATCTCAAGGCTGTCGTCTGGCGCCAGCCGAGATCGGAGCTCAACTGCAAGATCCAGCAGGGTGTCACCCCCTGCATTGAGCTGCACGAGAGCACCCCCTGCCCCTTCGACAATCAGCAGCTCGCGATCAGCCAGCGCCGAGATCGCGTCAGCCAGTTCGCCGACACTTGGACCAGGCACGCCAAGGCGACGGGCCGCAGTGCCCGGCGCCAGTGCTTCGTCATAACGCGCGAGTTCGTGAACATCGATCAGCCCGGTCAGCGCAGTGACGGATTGCATATCTCCTGGCTCGCCCAGGTCAACGCCAGTCTGCACAGGCTTGACGACTGCAACCCGAAGCCCATTGGCGATTGCGCAGGCTGTCAGTGCAGCAGTGCAGATCGTCTTGCCGGCATCCGTTCCGGAGCCCGTGACCACGATCAGCTTCACTGGTTGACCAGACTCTTGAGAGCGGCTGCTAACAAGGCCACATCGGCATCGGTCTGTGCGGTATTGGCAGTAATACGCAGCCCAGCCGAGGCAATCGCAACTGATGGTGGCCGGAAGCAACCGACCCGGATCCCCACGTCACTCAGGCCAGTAGCCAAATCAAGTGCCTCCTGCGCTCCGCCAACCGTCCACGAAAGGATCGCTGCATCGCTAGCGTGGACGTTCAATGCACGGGCGATGTCGGCAGCTCGAGCAAGCAGCGAGTGGGCCAGCTCAGGCTCCTGACCAATGATCTGAGCAGCGGCCAGCGCTGCCCCCGCAGCCGCGGGATTCAACCCGGTATCAAAGATGAAGGGGCGTGCCGTGTTGAGCACATGATCGATGACTCGCGGATCCCCAAGGACGGCGCCACCTTGGGATCCAAGGGATTTCGAAAGGGTGACAGTGACGATGACATCGGACTCCGAGGCGAGCCCGGCCTCCCACATTGACCCTCGCCCGCCACCGCGCACCCCGATCCCATGCGCGTCATCGATGAGCAATATCGCTCCGTGCTTCCGAGCCAGAGCGTGCCATTGCCCAAGAGGCAGGAGATCGCCAAACACCGAGTTGATCGCATCAACGACGAGCAAAGCTCGAGATTCTGAGCGATTCGTCAAGGCTTCTCGTGCAGCCTCAAGGTCGCCATGTTCAACAGTGACCAGTCGGGAATTCGCCAACTTGCAGCCATCGATCAGGGAGGCGTGATTGCCGCCATCAGCAATGATCACGCAATCGCGTCCCGCCATGGCCGTCAGTGCCGCGAGATTGGCCAGATAGCCGGAAGACAGCACGAGTGCACTCTGGGCGCCCGCCAGTTCCGCCAATGCGACTTCCAGCTCCGCATGCAGATCGATTGAGCCCGATACCAATCGCGATCCGGTGGCACCTGCTCCCCAGCGACGGACAGCGTCAACGGCACCAGCCACCACGCGCGGATCCTTCGACAACTTCAAGTAGTCATTGGATGCAAAGTCCAAGGCAGGTGAGTGCTCCGATCGCGGCGAGAGTGCGCGTTGGAGTCCCGCTCGCTGACGAAATTCTGCCTTCTGTTCCAACCAGGCAAGCGGATCCTGTGCAGTCATGGTTCACTCGCCACCCGTGACTTGGCTGTGCACTGCCGCAACGAGAGCTGCGCAGATCTGCGCAACTTCAGCAGACGAAGAGATGTAGGGCGGCATCGTGTAGATCAGGTCGTTGAAGGGACGAATCCAGACTCCGTGCCCGATGGCCGCATCGGTCGCTGCAGCAACATCCACCGGCTCGTTGAGCTGGACCACGCCAATGGCCCCGAGCACACGAACATCCTTGACCGCGGGGTGGGCAGACAATGCAGAAAGTCCTTGAGCGAGGCCTTGTTCGATGCGTGCGACATCTGCCCGCCAGTCACCCGCAAGCAGCAAGTCAATAGAGGCCAGGGAAACTGCTGCGGCCAAGGGATTTGCCATGAATGTTGGTCCATGCGCCAGTACAGGCACCGGACCATTCGATATGCGTTCAGCAACTTCAGCCGTGCACAGGGTTGCTGCCATGGACAAGTAGCCACCGGTCATCGCCTTGCCAAGACACATGATGTCGGGGCTCATGCCCGCGTGATCAGCAGCGAACAGCTCACCACTGCGCCCGAATCCGGTTGCGATCTCGTCGAAGATGAGCAGCACCTGGTGTCGATCGGCCAACTCTCGCAAAGCACTCAGGTAACCGGAGTTGTGAAAGACCATTCCGCCAGCGCCCTGCACTACTGGCTCGATGATGATGGCTGCGACCTGGCTCGCATGATCAGTGAGCGCTTGATCCCACACAGCGAGGTACTCGCGGTCCACCGACGCATGGAACCCAGCTGGCGGGGGCTGCACGAAGTACTGCTCGGGAAGGGTGCCCCGCCAGAGCGCATGCATGCCTGATTCGGGATCGCAGACACTCATGGGATGCAGAGTGTCACCGTGATAGCCGCCCCGCCATGTCATCAATCGGTGCTTGTCTGGCAGATCCCGTGAGACCCAGTACTGCAGCGCCATTTTTGCAGCAACTTCAACCGCAACCGACCCTGAGTCGCTGAAGAAGACTCGAGTCAGTGGAGCCGGGGTGATTTCAACCAGGCGTTTGGCCAAGTGCACGGCAGGCGGATGGGTGAGACCACCGAACATGACATGGCTCATCTTGTTGAGCTGATCAGTGACCGCCAGGTCCAAGACTGGATTGCGATAGCCGTGGATCGCAGACCACCAGGATGACATCGCATCAATGAGTCGCCGACCGTCGTGCAGATTGAGATGCACTCCATCGGCTGAGTCCACGAGCAATGGGGGCACCCCAGGAATGCTCGAATACGGATGCCAAATGTGCTCGGCATCGAAGGCGAGCAATTCAGCACCCGGGTCTTCGCGAGGCGCCCCTGATTGAGTCATCAACAGCGATGATTGCAGGTCAATGCAGTGGCCTCACACTGTGGATCAGGGCTGCTCGAGGCGGTAGCCCCGCTTGACCACAGTTTTCACCATCTGGCGCGAGGGCAGCTTCGTGCGCAGTCGCGCCATTGCGGTTTCCAGCGCATTGTCGTTGCTTGCTTCGGGGAGCAGTTCAAGCAACCGGGCACGTGTGACGAGCTCGCCTGGGCGGCGTGCAAGCTCCCGGAAAATTGCCATGGGTGTGTCAGAGATGGCGACGAACTCATCGTCCATCAGGTACCCGTCGTGACGAAGAGTCAGGCGATACGGTCCGACCTCAAGAACCTGGTCCATGAGCAACGGAAGCTGCAGACTGACCATGCGCAACAGGTCACCGAGTCGAGCACGCTCGGGCATCATCACTGGCACATCTGCTCGCACAAACTCTGCCGCTGTGACCGGCCCAACACAGCAGGCCCAAGGGCTGGTTTCGTGAAATGCCGACATCACTTCGTCATAGAGCGACAGTTCTTTGGCACGACTCAGCAGGGCGGCAACCGCGAGTGCACTGGTGAAGACCACCGCATCAAGGGCACCGGTCGCACAATCACGAATCAGCCGATCCAGGGGGCCGATGTCATCTGGGAAATCCCATCGATAGACCGGGATCTCAACCACGATCCCGCCCGCTGCTTCCAACTCGGCTTTAAGGTCGGCGATCGGAAGCCCATGCAGCTGGATGCCGATGCGCACTCCCTCGACCCCGTCTTCAAGCAAGGCCCGTACGACTTCATCAGTGCTCTCAGAGGGGGCGGTCCACTCTTCGCGCAAACCGGCGGACCGGATCGCTCCTGTGGCCTTTGGCCCTTGTGCCAAGATGCGGCTGCCGGTCAGACTCACGCGCAGGGCATTGCCCATCCCCCATGCATCGGCAGCATCCATCCAGCCGCGAAAGCCAATGCCAGTGGTGACTACAAGAACCTCGCAGGGAGCAACCACGCATTCGTGGGTCCGCTCACGCAAGATGTCGTCATCTACGAGCGGAATGAGCCGCAGTGCAGAGCCGACAGTGACGCTGGCACCACGACGAGTCAGTACCGCCGAGATCTCCTCTCGACGTCGTTCAGCAGTCACCCCTACGCGATAGCCCTGAAGCGGAGCCGATGCGCTCAACGTCACTCCTGCGGTACTGCCACGTACACCACACCGGATTCCACTCGCACTGGAAACACAGGTAGACACACATCGGCGTAGTCGTGACAGGAGCCGGTACGCAGATCAAAGCGGTGCTTGAACATGGGGCTGGCCACAAACCACCGTCCTTCCTGCGTGCCGACGATTCCTCTACTGATCACGTTAGCGTGTGCAAAGGGGTCAAAATTTCCCACTGCGAGGACAGTGTCCTGTTCGATGCGGAAAAGCGCGATCTGTCGTCCGTCGACCAGGCATGCGGCTCCGCGCTCGGGAACGATCTCATCCAAAGTGCAGATCTTGCTCCACTCAATGCTCATGCGACCACCTCAGTGAGTTCGCGCGTTGAAATCTGCACATCAACAACCGCAGCAGGGCGATGTTGGTCGCGGTTGGGAACGTATTGGATCAAAGGATCCTCGTTGTCCTCAGAATTCAAGAAGGTGCGGAATCGCGAGAGCTTCTCAGGGTCTTCGAGAGTCTGTGCCCACTCGTCGGCGTAACTGCCGACATGTCGAGCCATGTCTGCTTCGAGTTCTGCGCCAAGCCCCAGGGCATCGTCGATGATCACTCTCTGCAAGTGGGCCAGCCCCGACTCTTCCGCAGTAGTCAACGACTCCAACCAGACAGAGGTTCTCTGCAGACGCTCAGCCGTGAGGATGTAGTACATGAGATAGCGATAGATGTACCGGATGAGTGTGGGGGTATCAAGATCCGTGGCAAGCAGATCGGCATGTCGGGGACGCATGCCCCCGTTGCCTCCGACGTAGAGATTCCATCCCTTCTCCGTGGCGATCACTCCGAAATCCTTGCTTTGCGCTTCAGCACATTCACGCGCGCAACCACTGACTGCCGACTTCAACTTGTGAGGCGAGCGAAGACCTCGATAGCGAAGCTCCAGTTCGACTGCCATGCCCACAGAATCCTGAACGCCGTATCGACACCAGTCCGAACCCACACAGCTCTTCACTGTTCGCAGGCTCTTGCCATAGGCATGACCACTCTCAAAGCCATGAGCGACCAGGCGACGCCAGATCTCCGGCAACTCGTCCAAACGCGCCCCTAACATGTCGATGCGCTGGCCGCCGG